>JACPHR010000004.1 GCA_016188455.1 Candidatus Tayloriibacteriota bacterium
ATTGAACCCGATAAACTGACGGCTGAGCTGGCCGGCAAAGGTAAAAATGAGCTTCCGGCAGTCGCCGCCCGCTATCCGGCGGTACTCAAAGCGGACGCGGTTGTCAGGCCTTTCTGGAAAAGCGTCTTTCCGAAATCAGCCAAGAAGATAAAGGTCGAAATTAAGGCTGTGCCTTAGAGCCTTGTATTTTTTTTACGCTAGTGTTATAGTATCTGGGTCGTAGTTTTCTCAAGTTGATTCTGAAGTTTTAAAGCTTTAAGGCATATTGAGAAGGGGGCCTACCGCAGGTGCGGTACGGCCACGGGTCGCGCGATAATTTAGCAACTAGCATTTTCTCAATATGGCAAAAAAGCTGTATGTCGGGAACTTGTCGTATGGCACCACCGCCGATAGCCTCAAGGCCGCCTTTTCCAAGGTCGGCACGGTGATTTCGGCCAATGTCATCGGCACGGTGATTTCGGCCAATGTCATCAGCGACAAGATGACCGGCCGCTCGCGAGGCTTCGGCTTCGTGGAAATGGAGGACGCGGACGCCGACAAGGCGGTGTCTTCCATGCACGGCACCGAGCTTGACGGCCGCACTTTGACCGTCAACGAGGCTCGCCCCATGTCTGAAAGGCCACCTCGCCGAAGCGGCGGAGGCGGTTATGACCGTGGCGGCGACGATCGCCGCTCGAGCTACTAATTTTCTAGATAGAAAATAGAAAGTAGAAAATAGAGTAGACAACTACTCAAACCAAAAACTCTCCGATGCACATCGGGGAGTTTTTGGTTTGGACAAAAAGAAAAGGGCATCACGACTTTAAGTCGCGACGCCCTTTTTCGATCATCAATCAACCTTAGTACCCAGCGACATACCGCTGGTAGCGGTAAACAACCTGGGCCGGAACGGCTCGCACAACGGCACGGGGGTACGTCGGATAATAAACCGTATTCCCCTGTATCAGAGGCGACCGTCCCCCTGGCGGTGGTCCGGAAGGCACAGCAGGTGCGGCGGGGGCAGGGGGGTTGGACACGGCGGGCCGAGGAGTAGGCGTAAAAGGTACGGGTTTATAATCAATACCGAGTTTTTTCGCCATCTCCACTCGCGTGGCCTCAGCCTCCATGCGGGCGACATCCAATTCAACACCATGCTGAATCGCCTGCATCTCCTGGATGTGCCTCGCCGACTGCAATCCCGTATCCGATGGGTCCCGCTTGTAAAGGTCAGGGACAAGCCCCATTTGTCGGAAAAGGCTCTTGCCCATTTGGGTCGGGCCTGGATCAATCGCGCCAGGCCAGGCCTTTTTCTGCGCGAACCGCGGCCCACTGGCGCAGCCGGCGGTGAGGATGATAATTGAAAAAATACTGACACTGACAAGGAACAACATTTTTGTTTTCATACGGTCTTTGGGAAATGCTATTTTTCCTTTTCGCTCCACCCTACACACGTAGGGTTGGTTTGAATAAAAAACAGCAGTTTTTTGTCTGAAGTTCAGGATTTGAACCGAAAAACATTATAGCATATATACCCTTTACAAGTCAATAACCTTTGATGTGAGTATCCACACCTCCCGAAAAAACCTTGTAAACCAAGGGTATTTCAGAATTAATATATAAGCGCGATCGCGCTTATAGATTATTTCTGAGAAATGGCCGATACTGTTAGAAACTACTCCGCTTGGCGGTGCGCCCTCGCGCGGTCGGTGCGAGTGAGATATTTTTTGCGAAGCCGGACGGATTTCGGTGTGATTTCCAGATACTCGTCCTCCTGCATAATTTCCAGGCCGCGCTCAATCGTGAGGCGGAGAGGCGGTACGAGAAGAATGGCCTCGTCGTTGCCGGCGTTGCGAACATTCGTCATCTGCTTGTTCTTGGTCGGGTTGACGTCAAGGTCGTCGCCTTTGGTGACGTTGCCGATAATCATGCCTTCGTAGACCGGCGTGCCAGGGTCAATGTAAATCTGGCCGCGCTCCTGCAAGTTCCAGATGGAGTAGGCGAGCGCGGTGCCGTTTTTCATGGAAATCATTGAGCCGAAGGCGTGTTTTTCTATTTCACCGGCGAAGGGTTTGAAACCGATAAAGCGCGATGAAAGGATGCCTTCGCCCTTGGTGTCAATGACAAATTCGCCGCGATAGCCCAAGAGCCCGCGAGTGGGGATTTCAAAAGTCAGACGGGCCTGCCCGCCATTGCTACGCTCAGGCGTTGGCAGGCGGGCGATATTTTCATGTTCCTTGTGAGCCATGAGGATGCCTTTCCTGCGAGACAATTTTTGAATCACCAAGCTTCCCAGTTCCGTCCTCACGTCCACAATGGCTTCTTCATAAGGCTCCGATTTTACGCCGTCAATTTCTTTAATGATGACTTTGGGTTGGGAAACTTGGAGTTCAAAGCCTTCCCGGCGCATATATTCAAGCAAAATTGAAATATGGAGCTCGCCGCGGCCGTAGACGCGATAGCGGTCGCCTTCGGAAAAATCAATTTTGAGGCCGACGTTTACTTCAAGCTCTTTCTCCAACCGCTCGCGGATTTGCCTTGTTGTCACCAACTTCCCTTCGCGGCCGGCCAGCGGCGAATCATTGACCAAAAAATTAAGAGAGATGGTCGGCTCGTCAACGGCAATGGCGGGCAAGGGAGCGGCGTCTGCCGACTCGGCTATGGTGTCCCCGATATAAATCGTGGGGAGGCCTGCGACCATGACGATGTCACCGGATTCCGCCGCCGCCGTTTCTTTGCGGTTCACCCCCTCAAAAGTAAAAAGTTTGGTGATTTTACCCTTAACAATTTCGTCGCCGGAAGGTTTTTTGATGAAAACGACGTCACCCTGCTTGATTTTGCCTTCATAAATACGGCCGACAGCCAAACGGCCAAGGAAATTGTCATAAGCCAAATTGAAAGGCTGCATGCGGAGCGGCCCGCCTGCCATCCGGCTGGAGCCGTCAGGCGACTGGCGGGCAAGTGCGTCAAAATTTTTGCCGGCGGGCGGCACTTCGGCCAGGATAGTGTCCAAGAGGGGAGTCAGGTCTTTCGATTGGTCAGTCAGGTTTTTCTTGGCAATGCCCTCGCGGCCGACGGCGTAAATAGTGGTAAAGTCAATTTGTTTTTCCGTGGCGCCAAGCTCAAGAAAAAGCTCCAGAATTTCATCATGCACTTCGCCGACGCGCGCCGCCGGTTTGTCAATTTTATTGATGATGACGATGGGCTTGAGCCCGAGTTCCAGCGATTTTTTCAAAACGAAGCGGGTCTGAGGCATCGGGCCTTCTTGAGCGTCCACCAACAAAAGCACGGTGTCAATGGAGCGGAGCACGCGCTCCACTTCCGAGCCGAAATCCGCGTGTCCGGGCGTGTCCACGATGTTTATTTTCGTGCCTTTATAGTTGAGCGAAGCGTTTTTGGCGTAAATGGTAATGCCGCGCTCCTGTTCAAGAGCGTTTGAGTCCATGCTCACATTCTCGTCTTTAACCATTCCCGTCTGGCGCATCAAGGCGTCGGTCAAGGTGGTCTTGCCGTGATCCACGTGGGCGATGATAGCAATGTTACGAATTTCCATAAGTGCGATGCTAATCTGCGAATTCATGCGAATGATACGAATCCGGAGCAACTCCTCGCTTTTCATTCATGCTATTTGAGCTAATTCGTATATTTAGTGTCGGGTTTGCCTAGTAATTAAAAAGAGAGCCCCAGGCTCATCCCATAAGTAAAGCAAGAAAATCAGCTTTTGTCAAAGTAAATAGCCGTTGTGATTGCCAACACGGCTTTTCAGATACCCTAAAAATGTTATGATGCTTACCATTATGACGTTTACGGTAAAACAGGGGAATTTTGAAGGGCCGCTTGACGTGCTCTTGAGCCTCATTGAAAAGCGCAAGCTCTTTATTAACGACATCTCGCTAGCCAAAGTGGCGGACGATTACCTCGCTTACATAAAAACGCTTGATAAATTTCCGCTGGCCGACAGCGCCAATTTCGTGCTCATCGCGTCAACTTTGGTGCTCATCAAATCCAAATCGCTCCTGCCCGCTCTTGAATTGACCGCCGAAGAACAGGGCAACATCGCCGACCTGGAGCGACGGCTTAAAATCTATCGGCGGATCAAGGAGTTGAGCGCCGGCATCAGAGAGCGGTTCGGCAAACGTATCGCTTTCTTGCCCGAGCCGCGGCCGACGGCGCCGGTTTTTTCTCCGGACGTTTCCATGACCTTGACCGCGTTCGCGGTTGCCATTAAGGATGTTTTGAAAAACTTGCCCAAATCCGCCGCCGCTGAGTTGCCAAAATTAATCTTGGAAAAAGTGATGAGTCTTGAGGAAATGATTACTCAGCTGACGAAGCGCGTGACGGACAGTCTGCGCGTGAGCTTCCGCGATTTTTCCAAAAGCGACGAGGCGAGCAAGGTGCATGTCATCGTCGGTTTCTTGGCCATGCTTGAACTGGTCAAGCAAGGCATCATCTCCGTCACTCAAGAGCGGCATTTTGACGACATTCTGATGGAAACGGAGCGTTTAGGAGTACCCAAATACTGAATTACAAGATAACACATAACTGAATTACTTAATGACACCGAATTAGAGCGGTCTTCGTTATTCAGTTATTCAGTAATATGTGATAAGTTATATGTCTATGACTCTTGACGTTAAAATTGAAGCCGTGCTTTTTTGGAAAGCCGAACCGGTGGCTTTGGCGCGGCTGGGAAAAATTTTCGGAGAGAACGAGGCGGCAATCAAAAAAGCGCTCTTAACGCTTGAAGAAAAATTGCGCGACCGCGGTTTGGCGCTCATTTTCAAAGACGACGAAGTGTCGCTGCGCACCGCGCCCGCCGTCTCGGGCTTGATTGAAACATTGACCAAAGAAGAGTTGGCTAGAGATTTGGGCAAGGCCGGCTTGGAAACCTTATCCATCATTTTATATCAAGGTCCGCTCTCCCGCCGCGAAATTGACTATGTCCGAGGGGTCAATTCCACTTTCATTTTGCGCCATCTGCTCGTCCGGGGCCTGGCGGAAAGAATAGAAAACCCCAAAGACAAGCGCCTGTTTCTCTACCGCCCGACCTTTGATTTGCTTTCATTTTTGGGCATTTCACGCCTTGAAGATTTGCCGGAATACGGCTCGGTCCGTCGGGAGATAGAGACGTCTTTCGCCCAAGCCAGGAAAGAAGGCGAGCATCCCGGCGAACAAGAACATAAAGCGCCGCCGGAACTCGCATGAAAAAAATTCGCCGTTACATTAGACTGCTCAAAATAATTTCTCCCGACGTTTATCTCGGCGTGGCCGGTATTTTTTTTCTGATTCTGCTGTTTGTTTTCGGAAAATTTTTCTATCATTCGCCTTTGCCAAGCCCCGCGGCCGCGGCTCTGGCGCCCAAAGAGTACGCCCGGCTTTCGCTTGGCGCCAAGGCCGTTTACGTCTACGACATGGCGGAAAAGCGGGAGCTTTTTTCCCAAAATGGCGATGCCCAGTTGCCGCTCGCTTCACTGGCGAAAATCATGATGGCGGTTACGGCGCTTTCGTTCTTACCGGAAAGTACGGTGGTCACCATCAATCCGGCATTTCTTAAAGCGGAAGGCGACAGCGGACTTTACGCCAATGAACGTTGGCGGCTCAAAGACCTCCTTGACCTTACTCTGCTTGAATCTTCAAATGACGGCGCCAACGCCATCGCCGCCGCGGCGGGGCAGGTCGCCGCCGCTGGAGCCGCGAGGGGAGGAAACCCACCTTATAACTTGGAACGAGAGCCGTTCGTGGTCGCCATGAACAAGCAGGCCGAGGAACTCGGCTTGGCCCAGACGTACTTTTTGAATCCCACTGGTCTTGACGAAAGCGCTTATCTTTCTGGTGGTTACGGTTCAGCTCGCGATGTGACCGTGCTTTTTTCCTCCGCCATTACCAACTATCCGGAGCTTTTTGACGCCACCAGACGCTCCAAGAGAGAGTTTAATTCACTAAGTTTCCTTAAACACGAAGTAAAAAACACCAATCCCCTTGTCGCCAAAATTCCCTCGCTCTTGGGGTCAAAAACAGGGTACACCGATTTAGCCGGCGGCAATTTGGCGATTGCTTTTGACGCCGGCCCGAATCACCCCATTGTCATTTCGGTGCTCGGTTCCACCGATGCGGGCCGTTTTGAAGACGCCGAAAAACTCGTCTGGGCGACACTGGAATATTTAGGAAACCGATAACTGATAACTGAATAACCGATAACAAAACCGTTTTGTTATTCTCCGTTGCCTTTTGTGTCATTTGGTTATATGTTATCTGTTATAAGTCATAAATCTTATTGATATGTTTACCGATGTGGTAAAAATTTTTTTTCCGCTGACCCTGTCCTTTTTTGTAGGCATCGCCCTGACGCCTTTTGTGACGCACTATCTTTACAGCCGACAAATGTGGAAAAAAAAGGCCAAAACCGTGGCGCTTGACGGCCGGGGGACGCCGATTTTCAACATGCTCCATAAGGACAAGGAGGTCGGCACGCCTAAGATGGGCGGTGTCGTTATCTGGCTTTCGGCCACTCTGACCATGTTAGTTATTTGGTTATTGGCCAAAATTTTTCCGGGTGACATCATCCACAAACTTGATTTCATGAGCCGCGGCCAAACCTGGTTGCCGCTGGTGGCGCTTTTGACCGGCGCTTTTGTCGGTCTCATTGACGATTGGATGGAAATCAAGGGTATTGCCGGCTGGCCCTCTGGCGGCTTGTCGCTTAAAAAAAGGCTCCTCGTCGTCGCCGTTGTCGGTCTTTTGGCCGCCCTTTGGTTTTACGTCAAGCTTGACGTGCGGAGCGCCACCATGCCCTTTTTGGGCGAAGTGCCTTTGGGCTGGCTTTTCGTTCCGTTTTTTGTGCTGGTGACAGTGGCGATTTATTCCGGCGGCGTCATTGACGGCCTTGACGGTCTGGCCGGCGGCATTTTTTCCATCATTTTCAGTACCTACGCCGGCATCGCTTTTTATCAGCACCAAATAAACCTAGCCGCCTTTTGCGCCGCCATCGTCGGCGGGCTCCTGGCGTTTTTATGGTTTAACATTCCACCAGCCCGTTTTTACATGTCAGAGACCGGCAGCATGGCGCTGACTTTGGCTCTCGCCATCGTGGCCTTTATGGCGGATTCCGTGGGCGAAGGGCGGGGCATTGCCGTGCTGCCGATTGTTGCCCTGCCACTGGTGGCGACCACTCTTTCAAATATCATACAACTGGGCTCCAAACGTTTTAGGGACGGCAAAAAAGTTTTTCAAGTGGCCCCCCTCCACCACCATTTTGAAGCCATCGGCTGGCCGGCCTACAAAGTGACCATGCGCTACTGGGTCATTGGCGTCGTCTGCGCGGCCGTCGGCCTGATTGTGGCGATGATTGGATAAAGTACCGATGCCAATATACGAATATACGAATTAATGCGAATGATACGAATGGGGACGTGCGTTTAATTGGTATAATTAGTATTCATTAGTATATTAGAATCGTTACAATGATACGTTCAAAACCAGTTGACAGAATTTTTCTCGGCATTGTCGGCGCTCTTTTACTGACCGGCTTGCTGATTTTTACCTCTGCTTCGCTTGGCCTGTTGGCGCGTAGCGGCGCGAGCTTCTCTTCGGTTGCCCTCAACCAATTTTTGGCCGTCTTGGGCGGTTGCGTCCTGGCGTTCTTCTTCTCGAAAATTCATTACAGCTTTTGGCGACGCTGGTCTTTTTATATTTTTATTTTCTCAATTTTTCTGACACTCTTGGTATTCGTGCCCCAAATCGGCCTGACCTTCGGGGGCGGAAAGCGTTGGATTGCTTTAGGTTCATTTTCGTTTCAACCGGCGGAGTTTTTGAAGGCCGCTTTTGTCATTTACACCGCGGCGTGGCTCTCGGGCGTGAAAGAAAAAGCGGCCACCTTTAAGGAAGGCATGCTGCCGATTGTCATTCTTTTAGTTATTGTCGGTGTCATTCTTCTGAAACAGCCGGACACCGACACTTTTATCAGTATTTTTCTGGCGGCGCTTGGCATGTTTATCGTCGCCGGCGGCCGCTTGCGGCATCTTTTTATTCTGATGGTCGTCGCTACACTGGGCTTTGGCGCTCTGGTCTACACCAGACCCTATCTGATGCAGCGCATCTCCACGTTCATTGACCCTCAAGCCAATCCCTTAAGTTCGGGTTACCAGATTCAGCAGTCGCTCATCGCCATTGGTTCTGGCGAGATATTCGGCCGAGGCTTCGGCCAAAGCATTCAAAAATTTTCCTATCTGCCGGAACCGGTCGGCGATTCCATTTTCGCGGTGGCAGCCGAAGAATTTGGTTTTATCGGCGGGGCGTTTTTGATATTGCTGTTTTTGTTTTTTACTCTTCGCAGTTTTCGTCTGGCTGTCAAAGCGCCTGACCTGTTCGGTGGACTTTTGGTCGTGGGCATTGCTATACTTATCGTGTCAGGCTCTTTTATGAACATCGCTTCAATGCTCGGCGTCATCCCGTTGTCGGGCTTGCCGCTTCTCTTTGTCAGCCACGGCGGCACTGCCATGCTCATCACTTTGGCGGAAGTGGGCATTTTGCTGAATATCTCGCGGTTTAGAAAAATAACGTAGCGAAGCGAAGTATATTTTTCTTAACCCAGCACATATTTCACCGAACTAAAATAATCTCTTTATTGAAATTGTGCGGTAAGGTGTTTAATAGACGACAACCAATTTTCTGTAAAATATGTGCTGGGTGATGATTTTGTAAGGCTCAAAGTCATTGCTAATAAAATCAATCATGAAGATTCTCTTTACAGGCGGCGGCTCGGGCGGGCATTTTTATCCGATTATTGCCGTGGCTGAAGCGCTCAACAAAATCGTCAAGGAGAGACGTTTGCTGCCGCCGACCCTCTACTATATGGCCGACCAAGCCTACGACAGCCGGCTGCTTTTTGACAACAACATTACTTTTGTCAGCATGCCCGCGGGCAAGCTCCGGCGCTACTTTTCCCCGCGCAACGCGCTTGACCTTTTCAAAACCGCTTTTGGGATTGTAAAATCGCTCTGGAAAGTTTTTAAAATTTATCCCGACGTCATTTTCGGCAAAGGCGGCTACGCCAGCTTTCCGGCGCTCTTTGCCGGCAAAATCTTCCGCATTCCGATTGTCATTCACGAATCCGACAGCTCTCCGGGGCGGGTCAACCTCTGGGCCGGTAAATTCGCCCAAGACATCGCCGTTTCCTTTCCCGAGGCGGCGCGTTTTTTCCCGCCGGCCAAAACCGCCCACACCGGCAACCCACTGCGCCAGGCGATTTTAAACCCGAACGTTTCGGGCGCCTACGAATTTTTGAAGCTGGAAAAAAGCATCCCCACTATTTTAATTCTCGGCGGTTCCCAGGGTTCCAAGCTCATCAACGAAGCCATTCTCCAAATCCTGCCGGAACTGGTTGAATCTTTCCAGGTTATTCACCAGACCGGCAAAAATAATTTTACCGAAGTTTCCAAAACCTCCGGTGTAATTCTGGCCAAAAGTCAGTTTAAGGAGCGTTACAAGCCTTTTGATTATCTCAATGATTTGGGGATGAAAATGTCCGCCGGCGTCGTCAGCCTCGTGATTTCCCGCGCCGGTTCCACCATTTTTGAAATCGCCGCCTGGGGCCTGCCTTCAATCATCATTCCCATCGGCAAAGCGGTCAGCCACGACCAGAGCAAAAACGCTTTCAATTACGCCAGAAGCGGAGCCGCCCTCGTCATTGAAGAAGAAAACCTGACTCCGCACATTTTGCTGTCGGAAATTCACGGCTTGATGGCGGACCCCGAGCGCCTGCGCCTGATGAAAGAGGGCGCCAAGAGTTTCGCCCGAACGGACGCCGCCGAGGTCATCGCCCTTAAATTGCTTGAAATCGCTTTGGCTCACGAAGTTTAGGCTTCGCCATACCAATATACGAATTATACTAATTTATACTAAATGGCTACGAATAACACCCGGGTAATTACCAGATTCGCACCGTCGCCGACGGGTTTCCTGCATATTGGCGGCGCTCGCACGGCGCTCTTTAATTTCTTGTTCGCCAAAAAGGAAGGCGGCTCAATTATTTTACGCTTGGAAGACACCGACACGGCGAGGTGCAAAAAAGAGTTTGAGGACAGTATTGTCCGCGGTCTGGCGTGGCTGGGGATTGTTTTTGACAACCAAAAACCCCTCAAGCAGTCGGAGCGCACCGATTTGTATAAATCGCACCTCAAATCCCTCGTTGAGTCTGGAGCTGCCTACCTTTCCAAGGAAACCGAAGGCGACCCTACTTCGTCCAATGGACTTCAAAGGGCAAAGCGCGCCGAAGTCATCCGTTTCAAAAATCCCAACAAAAAAATAATTTTTCACGACCTCATTCGCGGTGAGGTTTCTTTCAACACCGCCGACCTCGGCGATTTTGTCATTGCCAAATCGCCAGAAGAGCCGCTTTATCACTTGGCGGTGGTGGTTGACGATTCGGACATGGGCGTTACGCACGTGATTCGCGGCGAAGACCATATTTCAAACACGCCTCGGCAGATTTTGATCCAGGAAGCGCTCGGTTTCAAACGGCCGCAGTACGCCCATATTCCGCTCATCCTAGCTCCCGACCGAAGCAAGCTCTCAAAACGGCACGGCGCGATTGCCCTTGAAAGCTACCGCGACATGGGCTATCTCCCCGAAGCTATGGTCAATTATCTGGCGCTTCTCGGTTGGAATCCCGGTACTGACCAGGAAATTTTCACGCTGGCGGAGTTGGCAGATGAGTTTGACCTCTCAAAAGTCCAGAAAAGCGGGGCGATTTTCAACGTTGAAAAACTGAAGTGGTTCAACCGGCAATACATGCAAAAACTGCCGGCGAAAAAGAAAATCGCCTTTCTTGAAAAATTTTTATCGGCCCGACAGCTGGCGGTCGTCAAAGCCAAACTGAAACTAATTGAGCTCATGGCCGAGCGAACGGCGACCTTTGGCGAGCTTGACGAGCTGATAAGCTCCGGCGAATACGATTATTTTTTCGGCAAACCGATTTACGACAAAAAGATTTTGCTTTGGAAAGGCGAAAAAAATTTCGTGAAAACAAAAACGCGGCTCGCCGCCGCGCGAAAACTGCTTGAAAATATTCCCGCCGATTCTTTCAACAGGATTAGCGTTAAAGAGGCTTTATGGCCTTACGCCGAAAAAGAGGGCAGGGGAGAAGTGCTTTGGCCTTTGCGCGTCAGCCTTTCCGGCAGGGAAAAATCCCCCGACCCGTTTACGATAGTGGAGATTTTAGGAAAAGAGGAAACCCTTAAACGTCTCACGGTCGCGATAAAATTATTCGCATGAGCGGTCCGCCTCAGGCGGATAGCGCCGCCATCCCCGCTTTTCTGAAAAAGCGGGAGAGGTCACACTAAATTTGCTATCATAGGAGGATGCCGAAATTTTTGAAAACGTTGCTTTTCGCTCTTTCCGTTACGCTTCTTTTTTTATTGGCGCTGCCGAAAGCGCGGGCGGATTTGGTTGATGACTTGAAGAGTAAAATTGAAGAGCGCAACCGGGTTATCCAGGAACTGGAAAAAGAAATCTCGCAGTACCAGACGCAGGTTGAAAAAACCAGCGCCCAGGGAGCCAGCTTGAAAAATAAAATTGCCGCTCTGGAACTGACCCGCAAGAAACTTTCCGCCGAAATTAAGGCGCTGGAAAACAAAATCGCCAGAGCAACGTTTTCCATCCAGGAGCTTGAAATTCAAATTGCGGATACGTCGCTGACCATTAAAAGGGGACTGGCCGCCATGGCGGAAACGCTTGAAAAAATCGACGAGGAAGAATCCAACTCGCTGGTTGAAACGCTTTTGAATTACCGAAGCATTTCAAGCTTTTTGGACAAAGCGGAATCGCTTTCGGAGCTTAGCCAGGGACTGAAAGCGGAACTAAAAACCGTGCGCTCTCTAAAGCAGGACCTTGAAAACAAAAAATTGGAAGCTCAGGGAAAGAGGCAAGAGCTCGTCAGTCTGGCCACCGGCCTTTCCGACAAGAAAAAAGTAGCGGAATACAACAAGGCCCAGACCAGCAAGCTTCTGACTCAAACCAAAAACCAAGAGTCGGCCTACCGAAAAGTGCTTCAAGAAAAGCAGGCTCTACGGGACGCTTTTGAACGTGAACTCCTGGACTACGAATCCCAGCTGAAATTCGCCATTGACCCGACCAGTCTGCCTACTGTCGGCGCCGGCGTTTTGCGGTGGCCGCTTGATAGCGTTAAAATCACCCAGCAATTCGGCGACACGGCATTTTCCCGCAGCCATCCGCAGGCCTATAGCGGCCAGGGGCACAATGGCATAGACCTCAAAGCCGCCATCGGCACGCCAGTTAAGGCCGCGTTTTCCGGCTCGGTAGTGGGCACGGGCAACACTGATACGGCATGCCCCAACGCTTCCTACGGCCGATGGGTTTTAATTGAGCATGAAAACGGCCTCTCAACGCTTTACGCCCATCTTTCTGTTATCAAAGCGGCCGCGGGCCAAACTGTCGGCACAGGCGAAATTATCGGTTATAGCGGCGAAACCGGCTACGCCACCGGCCCGCACCTCCATTTTACCGTCTACGCCAGCCAAGGCGTGAAGATTTTGAGCCGCCAGAGCAAAATCTGCAATGCTAAGTACACTATGCCCGTCGCCAGCCTAAATGCTTACCTTAATCCACTGCTATATCTTTGATTTTAAAATATAGTAGGGTATAATCCGGTCAAATGCCACAAACCACTAAAGGAGGCTTTATCAAACTCATTATCCTGTTGGTCGTTGTCCTTGTTGTTTTGGGCTACTTTGGTTTTAACATAGAGAACATTTTTAATTCGCCGACAGTTTCGGGCAATTTGCATTACGCCTGGAGTCTGGCGGTAAGTTTTTGGAATAAATTTTTGGTGATACCCGCGACTTGGGTTTGGAATAAAATTATTATCGGCGTGGTTTGGAACAGTCTTATTGCCATCCTGGACAAAGCCCAGCCCATATCGCATTAATTGTATAGTAGGGGAGGTGAAAAGAGGGTTTTTGCTGTGGATAAATGGTTTTGCGTTAATATATAAGTATGAGTATAATATCCCTTACACTCATACACTCACACAATATGCCCAAAGTAAAAATATAATTAGACGCTCTAAAAATTTTCAATACGTACCTATGCTTCCGCTCAAAGACGACTTTTTGCTCGCCATCAAAACGAATAATTATTCTCCGGAAACGCTTTACAACTACGAGCGCGATTTGTCGGTGTTTGAAAACTTTCTGAAGCAGGAAATGAAAACTTCGTTTGACCGCGTCACCAAACACACTCTGGAGCGCTACAAGGCCTATTTGGTTTCTCTGGACCGAAAAACAGCCGGCGGCACGAGGGCTCCAAATAAGCTATCGGCGGCTTCGGTCAATCGCATTCTGTCCGGTTTGCGAAGTTACCTTAAATACCTCGTGGAAATTGACCATAAGATACCGGTGGCTCCGGAAGCCATTAGACTCCTCAAAATGCCCCGCGTCCATCCTCGCGTGGCTGAGTTTGAAGCTCTCGTTGAACTGATAGAATCCCCAGAGCGGTTTGAGAAAAATAAGCGCATAGCGTTGCGCAATCGAATGATGCTTGAGATACTTTTCGCCACCGGCATGCGCATCTCAGAGTTGCTAGCGCTCAATCGCGACCAGATAAACAATACCGGCAAGATATTTATCCGCGGCAAAGGCAAAAAAGAGCGATTTGTATATCTGACCGACAGGGCTAAAAAGCTTCTCAAGGAATATCTTGCCACGCGCCACGATATCAACCCGGCGCTCTTTGTACCCTATCGCGGCAAAAATATCGGTAAAGATAAAGTTAGAATTTCCCCTAACTATTTGCAAATGAAAATAAAGCGTTATAAAGAATATCTTGGCATTATCGTACCAACCTCCGCACACTCACTCCGCCACGGCTTTGCGACGTACTTGGCCGAGCAAGGAGCAAACCCTGCCGCCATACAAATTCTTCTTGGCCACGAATCTCTACAGACAACAACACGCTACGTGCACGCATCAGACAAATACGCAGAGAAAACTCACAAACGATTTCACCCTCTGAAGGAATAATGAAGTTAAAATTGTCAAAACTTAAAGGAAACCCCTCGCCTTAAGGCGAGGGGTTTCCTTTAAGTTATCTTTGGCTTACGACTTATTTTTGTCCCAACATTCTGAAGAAGACTGCCATGGAGCGGTACCTTCCTTTTCATAGAGACGTTTGGCAAAGGCCATGTTGCCCTGAAGCGTGGTCAAGTCAAGACCGAGCTTTAAAGCTTCTTTCGAGTGGTAATCTTCGTTGATTTGCATCACGCCGATATCGCTCGGATTAACTTTGCCTCGGATAATGTCGCCGCGCTCGCCGATATGCCTGAATTGCGACTCGCATTTGGCAATTTCGGCGAGAATCGGAGTGCCCTTGAAATAATCGCGCACGACCATTTCAACTATTACTTTGTTGTCTCCGGCAGGAGCAAATAAAGCCATGCCGTCAACAATGTTTTTGTCCTCCGCCACCTTCACAGACAGTTGATTGTCTATAGGTTTGACGTTCGCTGCCGTTCCGCCGTAGAACAACGAAAACAAAATCATAGCGCTTGTTGCAAGTTCTATCATAAATTTTGTTACAAAACTTCTCCCAAAAGTAAAAATTAGCTTTCATGTTTGAGATTTGTTTTATAAAAGAACCACCAGATTTACTCATCTGATGGTACTAAAATACTATCATTTTTAGAATGAAATGTCAATGATTTTATTTGACAAATAACAAAAATAAGGCCTTAGTTAGCCGTATTTTGACAATATCATATTTTCCTTTTTTACCTACACCCTAAACCCCAACCCCTAAACCCTAAACCCTGTTTTTTAGCATCTTATACTTAAAAAATTCCTCCAAAAAGGGCTTGCCGTAAAAAAGCCTGCCGAAAGCTTCGGTTTCCAAAAGCGCGCCGTTGAGAGCGTTGTGCGGTTTAGGTTCTTCCGGCAGGCCGAGATACTTCAAGATAGCGTCAAGATTTAAAGCAGAATGTCCTTTAGCGGTCGGCTGTTTTACTCCGCGCTTCAGCATATCAAACCAGCAGACGGAGTGAAGGTCTATGGTGCGGTGAGCCAACGGCCAGTTGATGTGGTAGCGGTGGGCCGTGGCTTGCAAAAAGTCGCGGTCAAAGGATGGATTCTGGCCGGCCAAAGTTTTTTCCTCAACCGGCTCAAGCCAGGCCAAAAAGGCAATTATCACTTCCCTATCTGATAACTTATTCGGGTCAGTGATTTGTTCTCGGCTGAAACCATTTATTTCCAAAGCTTCTTTTTCCACATGTGCCCCATCCCAAACCCGGCACTCTTCATAAAAGCGATTCTTGGGATTGGCAAAATCCACCGCACCCACGCTCAAAAGCGAACATTTTTCCGGACTAACCCCTGAGGCTTCTACATCAACGATAATCATAAAAAATAAATCTGAGTGCAAATTTTCTTTGCGTGAAGGGCTAAATCTGTTAGTATTCAGGATACGGGATGTAGTATAACGGTAGTATTCACGATTCGGGTTCGTGAGATCCGGGTTCAAATCCCGGCATCCCGAAAGAGCGGAGCGAGTGAGGGATAGCATTTGCTGGGAGCAGATGCGGCTGGATTTGAAGCCCGATTGAACCAAGCGTCTTTGCGAGCCAATCAGGGTACTGAAACTGTAAGTTTCAAATCCCGGCATCCCGACAGCTTTGCTGGTGGACGATACTGGGTTCGAACCAGTGACCTTGCGAATGTGAATCGCACGCTCTAACCAACTGAGCTAATCGTCCCTCTTTTTTAACTTGCAACTTTACAAACTTTCAACTTGCAACTTATTTTAGGCCTTTGCAATTGGCCGCCGGTTGATAACCTTTTGCCCGCGCCTCAGCTTCCGAATTAAACCAAATTTTATTCTTATCCGCAATGTTGGAGGCGCACCACGGATAATAATATTTCGTGCCGTTTTTGGAGGCGACCAATTTTCCACCCGCCATGGCGGGCGGCGTTCCCGCTCGAAAACCTTTTGCGACAGAAGCCGTTTGTGTTTGAGATTCAGCTCTTGCCGTCACCGCTTGAGTCAGAGTACCAGTGATCGTCACCCCGTCTTGCTCAATGATAATCGGCTGGCGATTTTCATCAATCACCGAGAGCCGGCCCAAACCGAACGAGCTCAAGCCAACTAAGATAATCACCGCGGCCGTGTAGTATTTTGGGCCGGTTTCACTCTCGCGGATTCTGTTCAACAATTCCCTGACCCACGACTTGATTTTTTCACCCGATTCTTTTATACTCATCTGGTTTATTATAACAAACACGACATCAATCCACGAATGAAAACGAATGACACGAAATAGGCCTGGATTCGTATTATTCGCATGAATTCGTATATTAGCATCGCATATTTATGGCAACCAAAAAAGCCGGCGGCACGGCTAAAAACTTAACTGATGTCAACCCGCAGTATCTGGGCATTAAGCTCTATGGCGGCCAATCGGCTCGCGTGGGCTCGGTGATTGTCCGCCAACGCGGCACCCGGATTCTCCCCGGTAAAAATGTTGGCCTTGGCAAAGATCACACCCTTTTTGCCCTTAAAGGTGGTCTGGTTCAATATGGTCACACTCGCAAACGTGGTTTTAATGAAAAGGTGAAAGTCAAAAAAACTGTCAGTGTTCTTGAAAAGAAATAACAAAAAAATCCCCACTCGGGGATTTTTTGTTATTTCCCGCCTCATTTGAATAAAAAGACCATGGTCTTTTTATTCAAATGGGGCGGGACGGGTCATTTCTATTTTTATAACGCGCTGATGATGAGCTTCAACTTCGCCGATTTATCTTTCACTTTAATTTCCACGCTGTGCTCCCCCACTTCTTTGATGGGTTTGTCCATTACGATAAACTCCGGCGGAAGGTCAATGTGCTGGTCGGCTTTCACGCGAGCAATGATTTCTTCCTTGTGAATGCCGGCAAAAAGGTGGCCTTTTTCGTTGGCCTTTTCTTTGATTTCAATGGTCGCGCCTTCTACGGCCTTAAGGTTCATCAAAAGAAGGTCCTCTTGAACTTTTTTGCCTTCCGCTTCCGCCATTTTTAATTTCTCCGCCTTTTTAAGCGCCGATGGCGTAGCCACCTCGGCCAAGCCTCTGGGAACTAAGAGGTTCAAGGCATGACCATCGGAGACGTTTTTAATATCATATTTTCTGCCGACTTTAGGAACATCATGTAACAAAATAATTTTCATATATGTGCGATGCTAATATGTGAATTCATGCGAATGATGCGAATAAAGAAGTGACTTCCCTCATTCGTGTCATTCTCGTTCTCACTCGCCGATTAGCATCGGGTCAGTTATTTAGTTAATAATCGCACTGCCGCCGCGAACTGCGGGTCATTGCCTTTGGTAAGGTCATCCGCGGTCATGGCCACTTCCACGTCGGGCTTAACGCCCCTCTCTGAAATCGACTGGCCGTTGGGTGTCAGCCACCGGGCGACCGTAACCTTGAGCGAGGTGTCCGGAGTAACGTCCACAAGCTCCTGCACCGAGCCTTTGCCGAAAGTGGTCGAGCCGACAAGTTTCGCTATGCCATGCTCTCTGAGCGCACCGGCTAGGATTTCGGAAGCCGATGCCGAACCGCCGTTTATCAGGATGGCAAACTTCAGATTTTTGTTAAAAATGTTGTAGCCTTTACTCCGATACACGATCTTCGGGGCGTTTTTGCCGAAGTCCTCGCTCACTATCACTTTACCCGCCGGCAAAAACCAGCTGGCCATATCCACGGCCGCTTCAAGGTAACCTCCGGGATTGCCGCGCAGGTCAAGTATGAGTTTGTTTGAGCCGGACTCAATGAATTTGCGCAAAGCTTCGCGGAAGAGGTCCGGCGAAACGGCCGAAAAGCTGTAAAGTTTGATGAGAAAAACGCCGTTCTGGCCCAAACCCTCCGATGTCGCGTCCTTCTGGCTGAATATCATGTGCTTCAGCTCAGTGTCAATCGTCGGTATGGCGATGGTGTCACGAATGACTTTGATTTCTATCGGTTCCTTTTTCCCTTCCCGGATAATGGCCAGTCTGACTTCGGTGCCTTTTTTGCCGCGGATGAGCTTGATGGCTTGGTCAACCTTCATGCCGGAGGTGACAGTGTCGTTGATTTTGAGAATCTGGTCGCCCGAAAGAATGCCGGCTTTGGCGGCTGGGGTGTCTTTGAGGGGCGCGATGACAGTGATAATGTCGTTCTTGATGCCGATTTCCATGCCGACGCCTTCAAAGTTGCCGCTGATTTCACTCTGGAAAATCTTGGCGTTTTCGGGCGGAAAGAAAACGGTGTACGGGTCGCGCAACGAAGCCGCCAAACCTTCAATGGCCCCCCAAACCTTATCCTGGTCGCTCGTGGTGGTTGCCGAGGAAACGAATTTGTCGTTGAGAACATTCCAAGCCTTCCAAAACGGCGCGAAGTCCACCTTCGCCGGTTTATCAGTTTCTTTGTGGTCAAGCGCCGCCACTTGTTCAATGGCCGGACGATAATGGGCGCCCACCGAAAAACCGGCGGCAAAGGCGACGCCAATAACAAGAGCGGCTATGGCAATGAGGGTAAGTTGTTTGGACCAGAAGTTTTTCTCCATAGAAGTTGCCCCATTATCTCAAAATCCTTTTGCGCGGTCAATTTTTTTGGCTTACGCCATACCAATATACTAATGTTACTAATATGTACTGATCCGCCGCGGCGGACGAATAAACCTCTCGCGGGTAACATTAGCAGCCATGCGTAGCATTAGTAATTCGCATATTGGTATATTTATCGGCAGATAGTATAATTTAGAAATGATTCTAAAATACACCCATAAAAATTTAACCTGGATTGACCTTGAATGCCCGACGCATGAAGAAGCGCGGCAGATGGTGACGGAATGGAATATCCACCCGCTCGTCGCCCAGGAGCTTATCGGACCGACCACGCGCCCGAAAGTTGAGCTTTACGGGAATTTTATTTACCTCATTCTTCATATTCCAACCATCCAGCGCAAAGGCCTTAAACGGCTGATTGAACAGCAGGAGATTGATTTTATAATCGGCAAGAACTTCATCATCACCAGCCGGTACGACGCCATTGACCCGTTGCATCAATTCTCCAAACTTTTTGAAGTCAACTCCATTCTGGACCGAAGCGATATGGGAGAACACGCCGGTTTTATTTTTTTCTACATGATTCGCGCTCTCTACGAAGCCATCGCCCACGAGCTGGAATCCGTCACCGACATCATCCGCGAGATTGAAGAAAATATTTTCAAAGGCAAAGAGCGCAACATGGTGTTTAAAATTTCTGAGGTCAGCCGCGAATTGCTTGATGTCAGACGGGCCACGAGCCTCCATAAAGAAATTTTGGAATCATTTGAGTCCGCCAGCCGCCGATTTTTCGGCGAGGACTGGAGTTTCCATACCCGGGCCATCATTGGCGAGTACTACAAAGTGGACAATGCCATCCGAGGCTCTTTTGAATCGGTGGCCGAATTGCGGGAGACCAACAATTCCCTCTTAAATACCCGCGAGACGGAGACCATGAAAATGATTACTATCGTGGTCTTTCTAACCCTGCCGGCCTCCGTTATCACCAATTTTTTCCAAATGAGCACGGCGCACACGCCGATTGTGGGGCAAGCGAATGATTGGCTTATCGTGACGAGCATTACTTTTATCAGCACCGTTTTTTTGGTCTTGCTGGCCAAGTTTAAAAAGTGGTTCTAGCCCGAACCAGATAACTCATAACATATGACTGAATGACTGAATAACTACAACAAACTTTTGTTTGTTATTCAGTTATAAGTTATTCAGTCATAAGTAATATGCCTCTTCGTCTATTCAACACTCTCACCGGTAAAAAAGAAACCTTCAAACCGCTTGAAAAAGGGGTGGTTAAAATGTACAACTGCGGGCCGACGGTTTACAACTACGCCCATATCGGCAATCTTCGGGCCTATGTTTTTGCCGACGTTCTGCGCCGGGCGCTTGAATACAACGGCTACAAGGTAAGGCAAGTGATGAACATTACGGATGTGGGGCATCTTATTTCCGACGCTGACGACGGCGACGACAAAATGCTCAAAGCCCTCAAGCGCGAAGGGAAACCCTTTACGCTTGAAGCCATGCGCGAGGTGGCCGATTTTTATGCCAAGGCTTTTGTGGAGGATTTGAAGGCGCTTAACTGCGAACTGCCGCATGCAATGCCGCGCGCCAGCGACAATATTCCCGAAGACATTGAAATCATAAAAAAACTGGAAGCCAAAGGGTTCGCGTACAAAACCGGCGACGGCGTTTATTTTGACACCGGCAAGTTTCCATCTTACGGCAAACTCGGCAACATCAATCTAAAAGGCCAGCTGGCCGGCGCCCGGGCGGCGATAAATTCAGAAAAGAAAAATCCCGCCGACTTTACGCTCTGGAAAATTTCAAGAAACGATATCGGCTGGCAAAGTCCGTGGGGCAAAGGTTTCCCGGGCTGGCACATTGAATGCTCGGCCATGTCGCGCAAATACTTGGGTCAGCCGTTTGATGTTCACACCGGCGGCATTGACCATATTCCAATTCATCACAACAACGAAATCGCGCAATCGGAGGCGGCTTTCGGTGTACCTTTGGCAAACTACTGGCTTCATAATGAACATCTCATTGTTCCAACCGGCCCCGCCTCTGCAGGAAGCTCCGGCGAGGTAAAAAAAATGGCGAAATCGGGAGAGAATTTTATTACCCTAAAAACTTTGAAAGAAAAAGGAATTCACCCGCTTTCATATCGCTACTTCCTTTTACAAACCCACTATCGTTCCCCTCTCAATTTCAGCTGGGAGGCACTTGAGGGGGCACAAACAGGATTTGAAAATTTGTTGTTCTCAATTTGGAGTTTTTCACAAAAAGACCTTATAGAGCCAAATGTTGAATATTCTGACAGTGCATCAATGTATTCTGATTACATTTTAAAATCAACACAAGATGATTTTAACACAGCGTCAGCGATATCATTTCTAAACGGAATAGTTCATCACTCCACATCTGACCCGAAGGAAAAGTTAGATATTTTATTTAAACATTTTGACCCGATTCTTGGTTTGTCGCTCAAAGAGTTATCAAAAAAAATTGGCGAGATACCGGAGAGAATTAAAATTCTTATTGAAAAGCACGATAAAGCAAGAGAACTGGGTGATTGGAAAGAATCAGGTGAAATAAGGGATACAATCATTAGCAAAGGATATAGAGTGCAAAATTTTTCTGTTTCAAAGAAAAGTTTGGTGACAAGAACAATGTCATCTTTAATCTAAATTATTTTGTCAATAGCAGTTTCTCCACCCGCGCCAAATCTTCCGGCGTGCTGATTTGGTGCCAGCTTTTTGATTCCACCATGCTGATGTCAAAATCTTTAGCGGCCTTGGCCAAAGTTTGCGGCAGACCGAATTCGCCGGAAGGAATCTGAACCAAGGGGTACTTGAAAATGTCTTTTTGCAAAACATAAAGGCCGGCGTTGTTCCACATGCCTTTCTCCAGTTCCGCCCCCTCAACGATATCGGTAATGTGTTTTTTGTCGTCAATGATGACTCTAGCGCCGCGACTTTTGTCCGTCACTTTTTTCACCAAAATCGCCCACGGATGTTTCAGACAGGCGAGAACATCTTCCCTGTTGTACACGTCATCACCCATCATGACCATAAATCGGCCATTGAGTATCTTTTCCGTTTCTTTAAGGGCGGGCATGGTACCTAAAAGCTCTTCCTGCTCCACATAAAGAATTCTTTTTCCTTTGAAGCTCGCGCCGAAATGTTTTTTGATTTTTTCCCCAAAATAGCCAATGACGATTATTACCTCGTCAATTTCTTTCGGCAGAATCGAAATTTTACGCTCAAGCAGATTGTTGCCGAGAACGGTCAAGAGAGGCTTCGGCAGGTTTTCCGTCAGAGCCCGCATTCGCTTGCCGCGGCCAGCTGCTAGAATCACTAATTGCATGGTGAAGAAGTTTAGCATATTGTCCCAAAATTGCGACCGCCGCTCCCTATATTGATTTTTTAAAGAATCCATGGTAGTTTTTGTTTAGAAGCCGTGATTGTAGAAAAACTCTTTGTCATATGGAAATAACTAATCTAACACCCGCGGGAAATGAAAGATGCATTATCTGCGGTGAAGATACCGGTGTGTCTGTGGCAATACCAATCGAGTTCCGCAACAACTACCTTGAGGGGCAGGGACAACTCTGCCTTGGCTGCGCCAGGATATATAACGCTCCCCCCGCGTCCGTGTCCCCCCCTGAAGAAAGTTTCGGTCTGCCTCATGCGCCGCCTGCGAATTTTTCGTAGGCGGTTTTTTATAAGACGGATTCTCAAACTAAAGCCCTCGCAGCAGAAGTATTTTCCAATCATAATGTCGCGGACGTTTTTTTCTGTCCATCTTTAAGATTGCTATAGCAATCTTAAAGATGGACGAGGTTTTCTGAACGCCCCGCCCCGCCCGCGGCGGGCGGGGCGGGGCGTTGTCTTCATCCCCTTTTTACTCACAGGTTATCAAGCCTTAGGACTTGCCGAGAGGTTATTTCTCTGTGTTACAATGCCAAGACCATGGCAAACCGGGGTTCAAATTTTTCAAAGCAGAAGTTACGCGTGCCGCCGCAAAACATTGAGGCCGAAGCGGCGCTTTTGGGTTCAATCATGCTGCGGCCGGAGGCAATCAATGAAATTATTGACATCATTAAACCCGAATCGTTCTACGCGGAAAAAAATCGCCTCATTTTCAAAGTAATGATGGAACTCTTTGGCAAGAGCGCGCCCATTGACCTGCTTTCCCTGTCCTCTCGCCTCCAGGAAAAAGACCTGCTGGAGCAAATCGGCGGCGCGGCGGTTTTGGCCGAACTGGTCCAGTCAGTGCCCTCTTCCACCAACGCTAAATACTACGGCGAAATCGTCCAGAAGAAATTCATGATGAGGAATCTCATCACTGCCGCTGAGCGCATCTCCGAACTTGGTTTTGACGAAGCCGGCGATTTGGAGGAGCTCTTGGACCAAGCGGAAAAAAATATTTTTGAGGTCACCAATTTTTCCGGCGTTTACAAATTCATGGAACTCAAAGACACGCTCTCCGAAGCCTGGGAGCGTCTGGACAGACTTCATAACGCCAAAGACATGCTCCGCGGAGTGCCTACTGGCTTTAAAGAGCTGGACAGCAAATTGTCGGGTTTGCAGAAATCGGACCTGGTGATTCTGGCCGCCAGGCCCAGCATGGGCAAGACCTCTCTGGCTTTGGACATCGCCCGTCAGACGGCGGTCTCGCACAAAACACCCGTTGGCATCTTTTCGCTTGAAATGAGCTCGCAACAGCTGGTCGACCGGATGCTCTCTTCGGCCTCAGGCATTGATTCGTGGAAAATTCGCACTGGCAAAAATCTGTCTTTGGAAAACGATTTCGCCCGCATCAGAAGCGCCATGGACACCCTGTCCCAAGCCCCGATTTACATTGATGACCAACCCGGCAATAACATTTTGAAGATGCGTGCCGTAGCGAGGCGGCTAAAAAGCGAAAAAGGCCTCGGTCTCATCATTGTTGATTATCTCCAGCTGATGGCGCCGACCAACGCCCGCCACAACGACAATCTTGTCCAGCAAGTTACCGAAATCTCGCGCTCGCTCAAACATCTCGCCCGCGAACTGAATGTGCCGGTGCTAGCCCTGTCGCAACTTTCTCGCGCCGTTGAGAGCCGCGGCGGCAAGCCCCGCCTCTCCGACCTACGCGACAGCGGAAGCATAGAGCAGGATGCGGACGTCGTCATGTTCATCCACCGCGAGGACAAGTACAACGAAAATTCCGACAGACCCAACATCGCCGAAATTTTGATAGAGAAACACCGCAACGGTCCTACGGGCAAGGTAGAATTGTATTTTGACGACAAGAAAGCCACCTTCCTGCCCCTGGAAAAAGGCAGTTTCTCCGACTTTGAAAAATCCGCCGACTTTTGAGCGTAGCGATACTAATATGCGAATTTATACTAATTATACTAATTGAAGTCGGTGTCTTATTAGTATCATTAGCATCATTAGTATATTCGCATCGATACTTTTTATGGATTCTATAAACAAACTAGCCGAACTCTTCAAAGAATTCCCCGGCATCGGGTCGAGACAAGCGAAGCGCTTCGTTTATTATTTGCTGTCCCGAAACAGCGGCTACCTTGAAAACCTGGCCAAACTGACGCTTGAGCTTAAACGGCAAATCAAAAATTGCTCTTCTTGTTTCAGATTTTTCCCGGCTGATGCCGCCGGCGCCGCCCAATGCGCTCTCTGTCGCGACGCGGCGCGCGACAGCGCCTCTCTCATGATTGTCGCTCGAGACGCCGACCTTGAAGCCATTGAAAAAAGTCACTCGTACAACGGCTTTTATTTTGTCCTCGGCGGCACGGTGCCGATTCTGGAAAAAGAACCGGAGAAAAAAATCAGAAGCAAGGCGTTGACCGGTCTGGTCAAAAAACGGGCGGCCGAGGGCTTGAAGGAAATCATTATCGCCGCCAGCGTCAATGCCGAAGGCGAGAATACCGCCGATTTTGTGGCAAAACTGCTTACCCCGATCATTGCTCAGTTTAACATCAAGCTTTCGGGCCTTGGCCGCGGCCTTTCCACCGGCACCGAGCTTGAATACTCTGACGCTGACACAATAAAAAATGCTTTGAAAAATAGAAGCTAAAAATATTCAGGTCATCCCAGCCTGAGGCTGGTCCGCCTTATTTACTTTGTTTACTCCCCACACCTTTTGTCTTTCCCAATAAGTAACGACCGCATATTATCGGGAAAGGTAAATTAAGTGAGAGGAAAGGGAGGAAAGAAAAGGTCAACGACACTCCAGCGTAGCAACGCCCCAATCTAAATACCCCCGCGTCCTGATAATTATCGGGGTGCGGGTTTTCTTTTTTCATCAACCAATTTTTCCATGCATCTATATATTGGCCACCATTAATTTGACAGATTAAGAGCTTTCGTGCTAGCATCCTGCCCAGTAATTAGTCCGGAGCCACTGGTATTTTCCAGCCGGTTCCATTGAAACGAAAAGGAACGAGTTAGTTATGAAAAAGAGACTGTTAGTCCTCATCGCCGTGTGCCAGAGCATTGCCTCGGCTCAAAACAATTCTTCACCAACAATCAAAAACTTCCAGGTCTTCGCCGCCAGCGCGAGATTGGCGGTCCAGGGGCGGGCTGGAAACGTCTACGAGGTGGAAACCTCGACCGACTTTCGGGCATGGAGCGCGGTCAAAACCGTCAAGGCTCTGGTACCTGGCTTTACGGTTGATGTGCCGATTGGCGGCACGCGGGCATTTTTCCGCCTGAAACTAGTGGGCGCGGAGGTGGCCGGTTCGTATCCGACGTTCATTCTTGACCCGTTGCCGACTTCGGGACTAATGGACGGAAGCCTGCTCCGGTTCGCGGTAGTGGCGGGTCAAAACGGTCCGGTCAATTTTGACCAATTGTCATTCGGTCTAACGACAACCAACGCCTTTATCGCTCGGGCAGGCATAAAAGTCTTCACCGACGCTCTGTTCTCCAAACCTGATTTGGAAGTGGGGGTGAACGGAGCGGGTGTCTGCCAAGTTGTCGCTCAGGAGCGGGAGCAGACCATAAACGCGACATGGCAGGACTTCAGGAGGAGACCGGCGCTTTTTGTCATCCCCGCGGGTACTGCCCGTTACGTGGAGCTGTCGTGGAGAAGTCTCACCTTCTTCTCCCTCAAAGACAATATCGGCTCCACGGTAACACTTGAGGGCGCCGACAACATAAGGCAAAGCCGGACTCGTTAGTCTTTTTAGAGTCTCTCCGTGCCCCGCGTCCCGATAATTATCGGGGTGCGGTTTTTCTTTTCTCTATTTTTATCATCCAACTTTAAGATTGCTATAGCAATCTTAAAGTTGGACAGCCATTTTAATTTTACCTCAAAAATCCTTATATCCTTAATGAATAGGGCGTGGGGCTATTTTGAAAAACTTGAGCAAAAACTCCGCTTCACGCGGAGTTTTTGATAAATTATTTAAGCGCCTCAATTTTTACCTTGAAATGCGGTTGGCGGTGGCCGTTTTTTTTGAAGTAACGGCTTTTTTGTTTGTATTTAATGACATCAATTTTGGGGTCGCGGCCGATTGCCGCGAGAGTGGCAAGCACTTTGGCTTCCGAAATGTAGGGTGTGCCGATGGTGGTGTCCGTGCCGTTATCCACCAAAAGCACTTTATTGAAAATGATTTGGTCGCCGACTTTGTAATCGCCGATGATTTTTTCAATTTTAACAACGTCTCCCACGGAGACTCTGTATTGCTTGCCGCCTGTTTGTATAACCGCGAACTCCTGCATAGTTTCGTCATTCTATACGAAATCTTAAAAAAGACAAGCCTGCCGCAATATTTAGTCTTTCCCTTCCAAAAGCGGTTTGTCAACGAGCAAAGGTTCAACTCCGATGGACTTTCCCGTTATTTTTGTCACGTCTTTGTCAATTTTTCCAAGCTCTTTGTAACCAGCGCCATAATGATTGACTGTTGTAGAAAGAGCAACTCCTATTTTACGGTAATAATCTTCATAAGCCTTTAGATGTCGTGAAAGACTCTCAACGTTTTTTGCGATGTCTTTGGCGTCTTTTTCAATCTGAAAGGCTTTGAAACCGTAAAGAACGGACTGGAGATACGCCGCAAAAGTCGTAGGAGATACGATAATAACTTTTTTCTCGTTATAGGCGTAGTCTATGAGATTACGCGTGTTTACTTTAACTGAGCCAACTTCATTTATAAGTAAATCGTAATAAATTGCTTCAGCCGGAATATACATAAAAGCGAAGGGTAACGTGCCGTCCTTAGGTCGTACATATTTTGCCGTTTCGTCTATTCTAAGTTTCAGGTCATTTTTAAACTGTTTTTCTAGTTCTGCTTTTCTTACGTCATCGGTTTCTTGCGATAAACGGCTGTAATTATCAAGAGAAAACTTTGCGTCTATAGCTATAAAACCCTCTTTTGTCCTTATTATTGCGTCTACAGTCTCCCCTCCAGGAAATTCGTATTGCATTTCATACGAACCAGGCGGCAGAATGTTGCTGAGTATTAACTCTAAAGAAGCTTCTCCCAAATTTCCCCTTTGCTTCTGATGTTTCAAAACTTTTTCAAGATTAGCCAGTTGTTCCGCAATAACCATAAATTTAGTAGTGGCCTCATTGGTTTTTGTCTGCTCTTTGGTCACTTCTGAAAGTTGGCGATGAACTAAATCCCTTATGTCAGTTGCCAGTTTCTTGGATTCACTAAACTGATCTTTCATTGACTCAAACATTCTGTTACTTCCCTCCCCTAACTTACTTTCAACAGAACGAGAAAGGTCTTGCAATTGATTTTGTAATAGCAGAAGGCTATCAGAAGGTTTATCCGATTGATTTTTTCTCCACAGGAAAAAGACCAAAACGGCGTTGCCTAAAAGCAAAATTATAATCAGTATGAATAATGCTTGATTCATAAGAGCTATTATATCAAGACCAAGCGAAGTATGATAGAATGGCAAGGTAATGAAAAACAGACATGAGTCTTAACACCACAATCAAATCACAAATTAAAGAGGCGATGCTTGCCAAAGACCAAGTCAGACTGATGGTCGTACGAGGCTTGGTTGCGGCTTTTACCAACGAGCTGGTGGCGAAAGGCCGCAAACCGACCGAAGAGCTTGCGGACGACGAGGCGCTCGCCGTTATACGCCGCTCGGTCAAACAGCGCAAAGATTCCATCGAGCAGTTTACGGCTGGCGGGCGCATGGACTTGGTTGAATCGGAGAAAGCCGAGCTTGCCGTACTTGAAAAGTACCTGCCAAAAACCATGTCTCGCGATGAAATCCGTAAAATCGCCGAGGCCAAGAAAGCCGAGTTTGGCTTTGCCGACCTGCCTGCGCCTGCAGGCAAAGCCAAGCTCGGCCAGTTCGTCGGCATCCTCATGAAAGAGCTCAAAGGCAGGGCCGACGGCGCTGACGTAAAAGCGGTCGCTGAAGCAGTTTTGTCAAAACTTGACTGAAACTATCAAATCTGGTAACTTATCGGCAGTAGTAAAAAGCAAAAACTGGAGGTTTTATGAACCTGAAACCAAGACCGCTAACGCCGCGTGAATGGGAGATTCTCGTGGAATCGCAGGATATTCAATCTCAATCTGCCGCCGCCGTTACTAATGAAGAAAAATCTGCCGCCCTTCGGCGGTGGAACGAGTTTGCCCGTTTGGAGGGCAACAAGCTTCATATCACTCCGGCCAGTGACCGGTACAGAAGGAACTGAATAAGGAACTGAATGTGACTCAACCCTCAATCCGAGAATTGGCGGCGCAAACCAAAGCGCTCAAAGAAACGGAGAGGCTGTGTCAGACTAGAGTTTCGTTTTGGCCGGTGAGGTTATCTATACAGGCGAGCGAAGCGTTCCAATGTACCTGCCCGAAACGTAATGTCTCGGTACGGGCGGGCATCGGAACGCCTTTTCTTTTTTCGGGTTTTGGTGTATCATGATTTTCGGTACTTGTACCTTGCCCGCTCACCGAAACAAGGGCGGGTAAAAATTCAAAACAAAGGATGCACCTATGCCAACGGAGACTGAGTTGTTTGTCAGGAAAAAAATGGAGGCTCAATTCAAAAAAGAAGTCCTTGATGGCGCTACCGCTGTCATTAACTGTACCACCGAGGCAAAAAGCGATTTCAACGCCTCTCCACCTCCTGGCAAATCACCGAAGCCGCCAGTAATCAAAAGCCGTCCGCACCGTCTTTACCCTCAGCAAGCTCACAGGGCCTGCGGTTAAGTCACTTTGTTTGTTTCCGGGGGCCTTTCTTCACGAGAGGCCTTTTTGTTATCCGCGAGTTTTCTTTTAACAAGGTAAATCGATACAGTTTTTTACTCCAAACCTCTCCGGCGTAGGTCACGCCAATGCGGGGCAGTTTTTGTACCTTGCCCGCCGCAGCTTTCTTGTCCGCCGAAGCTTTAGCGGAGGTGGAAGCAAAGGAGAGTTTGTCTTCAATCCAAAGGCCGCTTTTCCGTACGGCTCGCCTGCCATTCAATCGCTTATCAATCTTCAAGAATTTAGTGAGGCGAGCCGGGCCGTTTATTCCTTCCACACCTCGGATGAGCACTGCCGCCGGATACCCTTCCGGTCCCGTAACCATGTTAAGCATCCAGTGCATGCCGTAGGTGAAATAGACATACCACACGCCCGCCTTACCAAACATGACGCGGTTTCGCGACGTCTCTCCACGATACGCATGGCTCGCCTTATCGTTCGGCCCATCATACGCTTCCACTTCAGTAATGGGTAAGCGAATAATTTTCTTGCCAATCTTTCGGCACAACACGCAACAAAGCAACCCCTTGGCCACTTGAAGCGTCGAGCGGGCAAAGAAATCTTTTTCCAACAATGTGGACATGCGGCAAGCATACGCCGCATTACCAAAAGATTCAAATCCTCCTGTGACTGCACATCCCTTTGAATGCTGCAGAAGTTCTGCTATGATACTCTACAGTAGCACGCAACTGAGCAAAGGCCACTATGAACGACCGCGACCGCATGATCCAAAAAAAGATCGACATGCTCCTTCAACGAGAGATTAACGCGATACGAAAACCGCTTGTGAAATGGGCAGTCACCGAGGGAATCATTGATGACCCCCAAAACCCGCCTGAAAGCATACCCCCGCAGTACATGCGCATGATTGACGATATGGCAGTGTGTCTGCTTAATCCGAGATTGCCAAAAATAAGCGACGAGTTGCTCCGTTGGATGAAAGAGGAAGAAATAGTTCCATACGGTGTTGAAATTGCGTTCCTGCTCTTCCCTACCGTTCATGTCTCGCTCTTTAAGAAACAGGCCACAAAGAAGAAACGTGGAAATGGAGCATGAGAAAACTTCTTTGTCATTTCGTCCGGGCATTCGCTCGGACATTTTTTTAATTCGTACCAGAGTTTGTCTTTAAGTACATTGTATCAAAGAAAAAGCGGCCGATATTTTCGGGCCGCCTTGCAATCATTTTGTCTCAACGAAATCAAGAACTGCGTTCGCCGGCGCGGCATACACTGGGTCGCCTATATAGCTTGATTGAGGAAGTTCCTTGTTTCTTTTACGGGCAATTGCCTGAGCGACGACTTTCCGCAAATTCTCAAGCGAAGGCACTCTGGACGCGAGAGAAACTCCCATGAACTGGCCTTCTTCATCCCATATGCCGCTTCCCATAAGTCCGACGGGTGCATTAGAATTTATCCTCCAGCTGTTTTCCCATCGCTCATCGACATATACACCGTAAAACATCGCCGCCACCTTGACCTTAAGCACTCCGGAACGGCTGTTTGCTACAAAAAGCGGGTCGCCGATAGCTCGGGGTCCCGCGGGAACGAGCTTATGAGAAATCAGTTCCTTGTTGAGCTTGCCGAATATGCTATCAGGGCTTTCCTTGCTTTTAATATCAGCCAGACGAAGTTTCGCAAGGTTGTTTTTTTCGTCCCGTCCAACAACAAACGCGGACGTCTTTTTACCTTTTGAAAACCAGATACTCACTAGAGAGAAATTTCCAACAAGGAAAAGAGAAGTGATGATGTTATCGCCGAGAATAACCCCCAAGCCAATCATAACTGGTGTCTTTACGACCACCCCGCGCGAGAGTATGTTTTTTACCGTCTTGCCAAGTTCCCCGTCGGAAGGAGGCTCCACTTTTGAATCGGTTTCAACGAACAAAAAAGTTTTTCTCATAAATGCCCTTCTGTGACAATTCATTACCGAGCTCAATAGTGAGCCTGAAACTTTTAAAAAGCAACATGCATAAGGCCAGATACATATTGCACTCTTTGGTCTCTCCAAAGCAGTGAGGATTTTCAACAAATTTAGGGGAACCAAAGGGTTCATCTCGACATGGGAAAGGGTGTTACGCTTCCGGTATATGATTACCGAAAAA
>JACPHR010000006.1 GCA_016188455.1 Candidatus Tayloriibacteriota bacterium
CTCGGCCTTCTGCACGGAAAGCACCACGACCTCGCCGAGCTCCGCGTAACGTTTTTTTGAGCCGCCGAGCACTTTGAAAATCCTGCCGACCTTGGCGCCGGAATTGTCGACGATATTGACGATGGAACGGGGCTGAATCATAAAAAATTTAAAAAATTAAAAATAAAAATTGAAAACTGTGGAATCCGCCTCCGGCGGATACAGCAATTTTACATTTTACTTTTTGCACTTTCCGTTATCCTGAAATGTTTATTCTTGGATATCGGCCGGCATGCCACAATCGTCACCCAATCTCCCAGTTTCTTGCTGTTGCCGGCGTCGTGCGCCTTATAACGTTTGGTTATCCGCCTATATTTACCGTACTTTGGATGTTTGACAAACCTTTCAACGGAAACAACCGCCGTGTCTTTCATCTTCACGGAAATCACTTTGCCGGAAAGCGTTTTACTTCCTCTTTTATCCGTTTTTTGTTTTTGCCAATCTTCGGCCATAAAATTTATTTTATTCTTTGAGCGTTAATCTCCGTCAAGATTTGGGCGATGGCGGTCCTGATGGCCCGGCCGGCTTTAACGTTTTTGATTTTACTGCCGGCCATTTCAAAACGAAATGTCCGCAAGGCTTCCCGCTTTTCAAGCAGCAGTCTTTCCAACTCAACCGTGCTTTTGTCTTCGAATTCTTTCGGCATGGTATTAGGTCTCTCGGCTGATTATTTTCGTCCCGACCGGCAGCTTGGTTCCGGCTTTTCGGAGCGCCTCGCGGGCTCCGGCCGCTTCAACGCCGTCAATTTCAAAAATGACCCTGCCCGGCTTAACCTGGACGCAGTAGCCTTGCGGGTCGCCTTTGCCTTTACCCATGCCAACCTCGGCGGCTTTCTCCGTAAAAGGCCGGTCCGGAAAAACTCGAATCCAGATTTTGCCCAGCTTGCCGGCCGAATGGACCATTGCTTTTCTAGCCGCTTCAAGCTGTTTCGACTCAACGCGGGCGGCAGAGATGGCTTTCAAACCGAAAGAACCGAAGGACAAATCCGTACCTCGGGTTTCAACCCAAGGGCGCTTGGCATTGCGCCTCGTGGTATGCCACTTTCTGAATTTTACTTTTTTGGGTAACAACATGAGAATAATTTAAAAACGTAAAGATTAAAAATCAAAATGACAATCCAAAATGCAAAATGGGCCGAATCGGATAATTTTAAATTTTAGATTGTAGTTTTCCATTTTGACTTTTCAATTTTCAACTATTTTCGCTGATTCTTATCAGCGAAAACCTCCCCCTTATAAACCCACACCTTAATGCCGATGTCGCCGTAGGTCATGTGGGCCTTGTCGCGGGCAAAATCAATGTCGGCGCGGAAGGTCTGGAGGGGAATCTGGCCTTTCTTAAGCTCTTCGGAACGGGCCATGTCGGCGCCGCCCAGCCGGCCGCCCAAGTAAATCTTTACGCCCTTAACGTCGCGGTTGGCCATGACTTTCTCAATGGTCTGCTTCATGACGCGGCGAAATGGCATACGTTTCTCCAGCCCCTCGACAACCATTTGGGCGACAATGGCGGCGTTGGATTCCGGCGAACGGACCTCTTCTATGTCAAGCTTCAGTTCTTGAGTGGCCAAAGCTTTCTCTCGGCGCAGCAGTTTGAGTATCTCGGTTTTTAGTTTTACCGCCCCTTCCCCGCTCTTGCCGATAATCAGCCCCGGCCGCGAGGTTTTAACGATAATTCTAAAAGTCTTTTGGCTCCGCTCAAGCTCCACGCCGGAAACATACAGGCCGCGCAACCGTTTCGCCAAAAATTCCCGGACGGCGATGTCGGCGCGCAGAAATTCCTTGTACTTGCTGTCCAAAGAAAACCAGCGGCTTTTCCAGTCGCGGATGATTCCCAGTCTATGAGAGTATGGATGGACGGTGTGACTCATAAAGATAATTCAAAATTTAAAAATAAAAAATCAAAATTATGGTGTCCCGCGGAGCGGGACTCAACAATTTTACACTTTACTCTTTACATTTTTAACTTCAGCTCGTTCTCCGAGAATGAGCTTGATGTGGCTCGTGCGCTTTAAAATCTGATAGGCGCTGCCGCGGGCGCGCGGCATGCTGCGCTTGAGAGCTGTTCCCGCGTCAACCCGAAAATCTTTGACGTACAATGATTTTTCACCCATATCAAAAGTATTTTTGGCGTTTTTGACCGCGCTTAAAAGAAGCTTGCGAAGAGGCCGGGCCGCCGCTTTGGTTGTAAACGACAAAAGTCGCAAGGCTTCCGGCACAGAACGGCCCTTGACCATGTCGCTGACCAGCCGGACTTTCCGGGGCGACTGTCTGTAGGTTTTTAGTTGGGCGGTAATCATGATAATGTATGACTTATTACTGAATAACTTATAACTGAATGACAAATCTGTGGTTTTTGGTTATTCAGTAATTCAGTTATAAGTTATCAGTTATTTCTTGGCTTCTGCCGTTGTGGCTTTGGCGGCCTGGGCGGCGGCGATTTCGCCTTCCTTGGCTTTTGTTTCTATCTCTTTCTGCATTTTGCCGCCGTGCTTGATGAACTTGCGGGTCATTGAAAATTCGCCCAGCCGATGCCCGACCATGTCTTCCGAAACAAACACTTCCGGAAAATCCTTACCGTTGTGGACCAGAAACTTAAAACCCACCATTTCAGGGCTAATCTGGCTGTCGCGCGACCAGGTTTTAACAGGCCCCGATTGCTCCGGCCGCTTGCCGGCAATCTTTTTTAAAAGCCTTGCGTCAACGTATGGGCCTTTGGAAACTGAACGGGTCATTATAAAAAGGCTCTAGGCACTAGGCCTCAGGCTTTAGGATATCCTAGAGCCTGGCGCCTAATGTCTAGCGCCTTGGACTCGTGCGAGCGTGGCCATTATCCTAGCAGAACGGGAACGAATGTCAAACTCTCACTCGGCGAGCTTGCGGCGGGCGAAACCGCAAGAAAATCACAAAGTAAAACAGATAGAGAAAAACGACGAACCACAGCGGGAAATCTTTCACCGCCACCGAAGCGAAAGGCAAGTGGGAGAAAAAGGCCACCACCTGAAGCTCATAGGAAAGCAAACCGTAGGCCACAAGGGCGAAGGGGAGGGCGAGAGCCGTTGAAAGAAAACCGACGGCGCCGGCGAGGAAACCAAAAAGCATGGTGGCTGGTATGGCCGACAAAATCAAAAGATTTACCGGCAGGGCGACCAGAGACAGCTCCCCCATCTTATAGAGAAGCATCGGCAAAACGAAAATCTGGGTGGCGAGGGTGGCAACCGCCACGCTCCTCAAACTGAATTTTTCGGTCACGAAAGTGAAATATTTTTCAAGCATCGGCGAAACATAAATCAGCGCCAAGGTGGACATGAAGCTCAGCTGAAAAGACGAGTCAAAAACCAGAATCTTTGGATTTTGCAGCACCATCAGAAAACCGGCCAGGAGAAGCGCCCGAGTGATGTCGTAAGGCCGGCCGGTGGCCCGCGCCAGAATCACCAGAAGCGCCATGACGGTGGCGCGGACGACGGTGGCGGAAGCCCCGACCATGACGGCGAAGAGGATGATGCCCGTTGACGCCAGAATCAACCTAAGGTTTCTTCTAAACCGGGAAAAGAGCCGTTCAATAAAAGCGGCGATAATCGTAATGTTGTAGCCGGAGAGCACCACAATGTGAATCACACCGGCCCGCCTGAAATCATCAAGCAGTTTCTGACCGAGCGAGCGCTTGGCGCCGACTAAGAGTCCGCCCAAAAGCGAGGTTTGGGGCTCGGCAAGGTTAGCGCTCACCCGTTCAAGAAAGCTTTGTTTCAAGTCAAAGAGTTTTGCCATGATGAAATTGCCCTGGCCGAACGCGACTGGTTGTATCTTGGGGCTGGTGATTTGGTAATAGACACCTTCCTTGGCCAGGTAGCTCCGATAGTCAAAAATTTCACCCGACGGGTCGGCGAAATTTTTCGGCTTGGCGAGCCGGCCCGTGAATAGCAGCCGGTCGCCGTAACGGAATTTCGGATAGAGGTCGGAGACGACGAGGGCCCGAGCCGCCACTGTAAATTTCTTGTCTCCTGTGACGAGCGAATCAAGCGCCACGGTTAAACGCATGGAGTTTTCTCTTTCATCCGGCTCGTCAACAACTTTTCCGAGAAGAGTGACGCGCTCGTTTAGGTGAGAGTCAAGAATCGGATTGTTTTTGTGAAGCTCCGACACGTCAAAACGCAGCATGCCTAGAGCCAGAGCAAAAACAAAAACCGGCAGGAGGGAGCGCCCCTGTCCCGTCCGCCGCGGCGGACGGGACAGGGGCGCGATATTTCCCGAAAGGTAAAGCGCTCCGGCAACGACAAGCAAAAACAACCCGAAGGCAAAACCGAAATCAAAAAACGAACGCGCCAAAATTCCCAGAACAAACCCGACGAGACATGCCAAAAGGAGTCTGTCTCTCATCGTTCCTTAATAAGAGCGATAATTTCAGCTTCTTCTTCCGGACTTAAGACTTTCTGGTACTTTGCTCCGCTTTTGCCTTTTACGCGCGCTTCGCATTCGGCCCAAGTTTTGTGAGTTTGAACTACTCCGTCCACTTGACTTACGTAAGAATACGGTTTCGCTTTTTGCCGCGCTCTTGATTCACTCTTCGCCTGCTGTTTTTTATATGATATATCATATAAATTCAATACATTTTTAATCGGGTACTTTGATAGCGGCCCGTGATACAAAATTGGTTTTTGGCCATCCGCGAACGCTGTGGCGATTTCGTCGCAGCGCTCGTTGCCCGCCAATCCGACGTGGCCGCCAACCTGCTCCCACTCAATAGTACGATATATCGTACTATTGAGCAGTTTTTCCCACAGGTCTCGGTTTTCCACTTCTTTTTTTGTGGCAGTCTGCCATGAGTTTTTTTGCCAGCCAAAAAACCACTTGGTAATGCCTTTGATGAGATAAGAAGAGTCAGAGTAAATAACAATTGACATTTGACTATTGACCTTTGACAAATAAGAAAGCGCTTTAATGGCCGCCTGCAACTCCATTCTGTTATTAGTGGTGTGTTCTTCCCGCCCTCCAATTTCTTTATCCCGCCCTCCAATTTCTTTAACTTCGGCCTGTTTTGGATTTCGGATTTCGTGCTTCGGATTTCCGCCGTCATTATTTTGCGGCAAAATAATGACGGCGGCGTATCCGCCCGGCCCGGGATTGCCACGCGACGAGCCGTCAGTGAAAATGATGACTTTAGATTCAGGATTCATGATTTAAGAATTATGATTCACGTTTTATGTTCCATGCTTCACGATTTAGACTACGTCAACAATCCGCAGCCGAAGCTCAGGAAAGTCGCGGAAAACGGAGCGCTCAAGGTGAGCCAGCAGATTGACGCGGTTGCCGGACTTTAGCGGAACGGAAAAATCCTCCGGCTTGACAAAAAACTTCACGGCAGAAATTTTCTCGCCGTTTGATTTCTCAAAGATAAGTTTCAGGTGCTGTTTTTCCTTACCGAAGAGCTCAACGGCAGAAACCGCCAGCCGTTCAAACAAGAAAAGCGGTTTCGGGTTGCCGACGCCAAACGGCGCCAGTTTGGCAATATCCCGCCATACTTCCCAGTTCACTTCGTCAAGAGGGAGTTTTGCGTCTACGGTATACAAAAAAGTATTGTCCTTGCTCATGCGCACCTTTTCGTAGGCCCGTTCAAGCTCTTCCTCCAGCAAATGCACTTTTTCAACCGTGGTGGAAAAACCGCCCGCTTCGCGGTGGCCGCCAAAATCGGAAAACACCGAGCGCGCCTCTGCCATAAGGAGCGAAAGGTCCACGCTGCCGTCCGAGCGGCACGAGCCCTTCAGTGCCGCCCCTCCTTCTCTGCCCCAGACAAATACTGGTTTGCGGTAATCCTCCACCAATGCGTTCGCCACCAGTCCCAAGAGCGCCGGCCGCCAGTTGGGATTACCCGCGACCACCACGCTCGGCGCCCCGTTTAAGTGTCTCTCCGCCACATTCCGCCGTGCTTCCTTTACGAGCGAAGCCACCTTGCCCTTCCGCTCGTCGTTGATTTTGTTCAAGTGCCGCGCCAGGGCTCCGGCTTCCGCTTCGTCTGCCGTGGCGAACAAGCGAAACGCGTCCATCGGCGCTCCCATGCGCGAGGCCGCGTTGATGCGGGGCGCGATGGAAAAGCCGACGTCGTCTTCAGTCAGTTCCTGTTGATTCGCCCGTAGTTCGCGCAGAAGATGCCCGAATCCCAACCGCGGCGACTTGCGCAGAACCTTAAGACCGTAATAGGCAAACACCCTGTTCTCTCCCGTAAGCGGCACCATGTCCGACAAAGTAGCTATTCCTACCATATCTAAAAACCATTTCTCAAAACCGACTGGCACTTTTGACAATTGACCATTGACATTTGACCGGAGGCGCAGAACAAGAGCTTGGATAAGTTTGAAAACTACCCCGGCGGCGCAAAGATTTTTTTCGGGATAAGTACAGCCGGATTGTTTTGGATTCAAAATGGCAAACGCTGGAGGCCCGCCCCCACACCCATCCGCAACGGATGGGTGTGGGGGTAAATGATGGTCGGTGACAATCACCTCCATGCCGAGTTTATTGGCGAGCGCCACTTCTGCCGCGTCCGCGATGCCGCAATCAACAGTGACAAGCAGTTTCGCGCCGCGCCCCGCCAGTTCCTCCACGGCGGCGCTATTCAAGCCGAAGCCTTCGTCGTGCCGGTCCGGAATATAGTTCTCAAAATTGCCGTAACCGAGCTTTTTGAAAAAATCATGGAGCACAACGGCGCCGGGGATGCCGTCCGCGTCATAGTCGCTAAAAATAACGATACGTTCGCTTTTTTCAAATGCTTGGAGAATTCGCGATACCGCCTTCTCCATATCTTTCATCAAAAAGGGATCGTGGGTATGCGCCTCGTAATCTGGAGCCAAAAACTTTTCCGCCTCGGCTGGTGACTCTATGCCGCGATGAAACAGCAGATGGTCAAGCAATGTGGCGCCTTTGACGGGCCTCACGGCGTAGTTTTTCATTTTGATATTGTATCACAAAGGCCGCTTTTTCTTTTTTCCCTATTTACTATTTTCTATTTTCTATTTACTATTCTCCGTATGGGATGTGTCTTCTGCAAAGTAATCTCGGGCGAACTGCCTTCATCAAAAGTCTACGAGGACGAAGAGGTGTTCGCTTTTCTTGACATCAAGCCGGTCAATCCGGGGCACGCTTTGGTTATCCCCAAAAAGCATTTTGAGAGCATTCACGATACGCCGGACGAGCTGGTGGCAAAAATGAGCGTCATCGCCAAAAAAATCGCCGGCGTCATAGAGCAAAAACTCGGCGCGAAAGGCGTGAACATTGGCATGAACAACGGAGTAGCCGCCGGCCAAATCGTCTTCCACGCCCACATCCACATCATGCCCCGCTATGGCACGGACTCCTTCAAACTCTGGGCGGGCAAAGAGTACAAGATGGGCGAACGGGAGAGTGTGGCGGAAAAAATAAAATCCGGTCTCTAGCATATAAACACGCATGCATTATTCGCGACCGTGAATAATGCATCCGTGTATCAATGTTATTAAAATCATTCCAACATTCTGTAGAATTCACACTTAGTCAACCGCTCCGGCACACTCACGCGGTACAGAGGTAAGCAACAACGCTGTAGCGTTGTTACTTACCGATTAGATATTTCCATTTTACCATCCATCTTTAAGATTGCTATAGCAATCTTAAAGATGGATGGTGTTTGCGCTTAAAAATTACACTGAATTCTCGAGCGCCTCGATTCCCGGCAGAGTTTCGTTCGCCAGAAAATCAAGCATGGCGCCGCCGCCGGTGGAGACAAAAGAGAATTTGTCCAAGACGTTGATTTTTGAAATGCAAGCCAGAGTATCGCCGCCGCCGACAATCGTTTCGGCGGAGGACGCCACAATCGCTTTAGCCAGCGCTTCAGTGCCGGCGGCAAAGCCTTTTTCATAAACGCCGAGCGTGCCGTTCCAGAGAATAAATTTGGCTGAGGCGAACTTTTCCGCGAGTAAGGCGAGCGTCTCCGGCCCGGCGTCAAGAATATTGTCGCCGGGTAAAACTTCGGCCGGCTTTTTCGTCGCCCGTTTGCCGGCATTTTCCGCCACAACGTCAACCGGCAGAATGAGTTTGGGACTTTGGAGTACGCCGGCAAAACCAAAATCCGCCTCGGAATGTTTTGAAAGACCGATTTCGCGGCCTTGGACCTTAAAAAGATCGTTGGCCAGCGCCCCGCCGATAAACACGGAGTCGGCTGACCGGAGAAATTTTTTGACCAATGGCAACTTTGTTTCAAACTTGGCGCCGGCCAAGACAAAGACAAAGGGCCTGGGCGCTTTAAAAGCGCGCGCCAAGCGCGCCGCTTCTTCCGCCAATAAAAAGCCCGCGTAACTCGGCAAAAATTTTGGTATGCCGACGATTGAGGCGTGGGCGCGGTGGGAAACCGAAAAGGCGTCGTTGACGTAAACGTCCCCGAAGGAAGCGAGGGTTTTGGCAAAGTCCGGATTATCGGCAACCTCGCCCGGGTCGCGCCGCAGATTTTCAAGAAAGAGGACGCCGCCGGGCTCTAGCGTCTTGAGGCTCCCGGGCAATTCGGCGAGCGACGGTACGAACTTCAGACTGACGAACTGGTTGAGATGTTCGGCGACAAGTTTCAGGGAATCCGTTTCCTGACTGTCGGTGTGCGCCAAAATAACCGTGCGGGCACGCCGCCCCACGAGGTGCTGAAGCGTCGGCAGAGAGCGCCGCAGGCGAAAATCGTCCCGCACTTGGCCCCCGACAATCGGGAGATTAAGGTCAAGTCGAAGTAAAACAGTCGCACCGGGGGAAATTACCGTCTCGTCAACCGTTTTAAAATTAAAGCCCATTGATGGTACGGAGAAGTTTTGTAAAATTTTCCGGGTCAAGACTCTCCCGACCGACCAAAAGCCCCTCAACCTCGCCCTCTTTGACAATCAATCCGGCGTTTTCAAAATTGACCGAGCCACCGTAAAGAATCGGCGCGGCAAGCGCCGCGTCTTTGCCGAAAAGGTCGGTCAAAACTTTCTTGATAAACAAACTCATTTCGTAAACATCAGCCGGTTTCATGGCCTCTTTGAAGCTCTTGCCTATGGCCCAGAGCGGTTCATAGGCGATCAAAACCCGCCGCAAATCTCTCGGCCGCGCGCCGGCGAGCGAACTCTTGATTTGATTTTTGAGAAATTCAAAATAGGCGCCGCCGGCATCGCGTTCCCGCTCGCCGACGCAAACAATCGCTCTTAAACCGGCGCGCGCCGCGGCCAGGGCTTTTTTTGAAACCACAAGGTCGGTTTCCCCCCGCGCTCGCCTTTCGGAGTGGCCGACAATGGTGAAAGAAGCGCCGAGTGAGAGCGCCATGGCCGGACTAATCTCGCCGGTGTACGGCCCGCTTCGCTCCCAAAAAATATCCTGAACTCCCAGAGAAAAGTTCTTGCCGGTTTTAGCCGAAGACTTTTTAAAAAGCCCGAGGTAGACCGCCGGCGGGCAGATAACAACCTCCAACTGCTTGAATTTTTTCGCTCGGCGGCTGATAGTGGAAAAAATTTCCCGGGCGCGCGCCGACGTTTCCGGATTCATCTTCCAATTGCCGACAATTATTTTCTTCTTCATGGTCAGATTATATCACCAGAAATCAGTAAAAAACAAAATGACGATTTCTCGCCTGTCCCCACTTTCAACTTTTCACTTTACACTTTCAACTTCCTATTGCACCTCCCGCCAACCGTCAAAAACATAGCTGCCAGAAGGTCCTGAAGTAAATAAGAGGTTAGCCAAGCCCGTGTCATAAACCACTTCGGCGCTGTTCTGGAGACGAAGCCGGTAAGCCGTCACTTCTTTTAGGCTGATGCTGTTTTGGAGACGAATCTCGCCTAAAGCCGCGTACAAAAGGACGGCGCCGCTGACGTTGTTCTGGGCGATAATCGCCTCTTCGCCACTTCCATTGCCTCCGTTCGCCGCCCGATTATTTTGCGATATCAACACCACGAAAGAGCCGGGTGTCCCCGACCCCTGAAATTGGACCGAGTTACTCAGGGTAATGATACTGCTGTCGGTATGGTCAGCCGGATTGTCGGCAACAATAGGAATGCTCTTGTGGCCGAGCGAGGGCGACACTTTAATCGTCGGACTGTTTTTGACGGTGATATTGCCGGCAACCCAAAGCGCCCCGCCCAGAGTGACGGTGTAGTTGTTGCCGCTGATTTCCAAATCGCAGTTGATTTTCGCGGGGCCGATGGTGGCGGTATCGCTGATTTTGTACGGGCACGGCGAGGCAATTGTGCCTCCCGCCGCCGCGTCATTTTGCCATTGCGTTACCTGGGCGGCGGCAATCGGCAGTGTTGAAGTGGCCTGGTCCGCGCTCCCCGGATAAAGCGTCCCCGCCACCGTACTGCCGCTAATCGTCTGATAATACGCGTCTTTGTCAATGGTGGAGTTTCGTATGATATGAGCGTAGGCGGAACTGGTGGCGTGGACGCCGTCAATTTGGCCGTTTGGCCCGGCGGACACGGCGTCGCCTTTTATGAGATTGCTTCCCGCGCCGGTTACGGGGCCGTTTGAGTACAAATTGCCGGCAACCGAGGAGGTGTTCTCAAGTATGACGCCGCCGGCTCCAACCTGCACGCCGTAATTAAACGAGGCGCCGCTGCCCGAAATGAGATGTGTCCGGATGTTTCTCGTGAGATTGAAGCCGTTGCCAGAAGAGTTAATTTGCAGTCCGCCCGCGACCGTCGTTGAAGTGGCCGTTGCCCGGTAGCCGCCAAGAGAGAGGGTGGAAGGCGAGGTGAATTTTTTATTGGTCTTCAGGCGGTACAGAGCGTCTTCATTGACCGATTGCGAGGCAAAGAGACTAGCCCGAGTCCGCAGAAAATCATCGGCCTGCTTTAGCTGGCGAAGAACCGGATTGATGACGCCGATGCTCACAGTGGCGGCGATGACCAAAAAAAAGACCACGGCGGTAATGACGGCCTGGCCCCGATTAGTTGTGAGTTGTGAGTTGTGAGTTGTAAGTTTCATTATAATTACCAATAGGAATCTCTCAAAAGGGCCGTGGCGTAAAAATTGGCCGAATGAGTGGTGGAACCGGCACCGGCGGAAAGAGTCAGCTCAATTTTGACCGCTTGAGAAATACCGGTGTTCATTTGCCGGAATATCAGATTGCCCACGGTAACGTCGGGAAGAGTCAGCGGTCCTAAATCGCCGCCGTCCTGCTTCACTCTAAGCGCTCCACCCGAAACATAAAATTGAAAAGTTTGAGGGCTGCCGGTCGCGGTCGTGGTATTGAGCGTCAGCGCTCCCGGACTGGCATCCAAGACGCTCTGCGGCCCGTTGACACTCCTAGCGTTCCTGATGTCGCGAACCACCCTGTCTAGAGCGGTCACAGCGGAACTTTGGATGTGCCGCGAGAGCTTGAGATAGCCGTAGGCCCGAGACATGCCGAGAAGCATGCTGACCGTCGCCACCATAACGAGCGCGAGCAGAGCGACGTAAATTATCATTTCAACGAGGGAGAATCCCCTGCGGGAAGAATCACGAATCAGGAATAACGAATCACGATAAGACCCGAAATCTCTCCTTCGAATCCCCCGCCCTATTCTTGATTCTTTATTCATAATTCTTTTCAGTTACTGAACAAATTGGTAAGATAGCTTGAAATGAAACGGAGAGAGGTGGTCGCGCCGTTCGGCCATGAAACATAGATTGTGAGCTTCTTCGTGCCCGGGTCAACGCTACCGCTTTCGGCTATGTTGTCGTTGCCGTCGCGATTGACGTTTTCAAGCACAATGTAACGGCTGTACACATCGTCAATTTTTGAAGCCGTGGCGGCGGTAACCCAGCGCGTACCGTTCCAAGAAAGATAGTAGTTGGTACCGACAGCGAGATTGGCGATATTGTTGGTCCAGCCGTAATCACGAATGACACTCATGGCTTCAAGGCCTTCTTCCAGAAGGTAAGCCGCCTTTATATTGCCGAGGGTGCTCGCGCCGACGCGCACAAAGACGTTGTAAGCGGTGAGCAGGCCGGTAACGGCCAGGAGCAGAATGGCGGTGCCGACGACAACTTCAAGGAGCGAGACGCCTCGCGAAAAACCTTTGACTTTTAACCTTTGACTTTTGACGAACATAAATAATGGCTGGGGCTTGGTTAATGGTTAACGGTTAATGGTTAAATGTTAATTGCTGAAAGCAATGCCGGTGGCGAAGATGGTAATGCTTTTTGACTGAGTCGGGCTGGCCGCTAGCGAAAGCACCACCGTGCCGCTCTGGGCCGTTTCGCCGGTCAAAGCTTTAAACAAAACTTCACTGCCACCGCCGGCCAAGGTAATGGCTGAGATTTGAACGAGCGGATTCATGGGCTCAATAACATTGGAAGCGTCCGAGGACGAATAAACGGGACCGGCAAAAAGCACCGCTTTGGCCGCTTCAAAATGAACGCCGTAGACCGAACTGTTTTTGGCCGAAAGAGTTTGGCTTCTGGCTTGGTCTAAAAGAGAGAGTACCACCGCGGTCTCTTTATCAAGCGCCTCGCGACCGGCCGCTTTGGAAAAAACTCCGGTGACGACGAGCGTGACGATGCCCGCGAGCGCCAGCACTACAAGCATTTCAAGCAAAGTGAAACCCCTTGCCCGATGCGAAAATTGCGAATTACCATTCGAATGTTGCGAATGAAGAATCTGCTTCGGTTTCAGGTATGCATTATCCAAATTCACGGTATTCATATTGTTCGCGTCATTCGCATGAATTCGCGGGTTCGCATCGCTGTTATTAAACATTATTCAAAACCGAGTACATGGGCGTAATCATGGCCACGGCGAAAAAGCCGACGACCGCCCCTATAAAAACCATCAGGAAGGGCTCTATGACGGTGGACATGTCTTTGGTCTTTTGCGCCACCTCGTCCTCGTAAAAAGCGCCGACGCTCGCGAGCATTTCGGAAATTTTTCCCGTTTCCTCCCCGACCGCGAGCATTTCGGAAAGAAAAACCGGATACAGGTCGTCGTGCTCCATGAAGACCGCCGACATGACCGAGCCTTTTTCAATGGCTGCCTCGGCCAGCCGTAAAATTTCTTTGTAGTACGAGTTTTGAAGCACCTCGCCGGTGATGGTAAGCGCGCTTGTCACCGGCACGCCGGCCGAGAGCAGTGAGGAAAGAGTTCGGGCCGTGCGGGCGGTGTTGCTTTCCCTGACAATGGTGGAAATAAGCGGCGTGTGGAGCAAGGCGAAATCAAAAAAGCGCCGGCCAAATCTATTTTTGGCAAAGGCATAGAGAAGAACGATGGAGAGCGCGAGCAGACCGATGCTGGAAAAGATATGGCCGTGCAGAAAATCGCTCACGGCAATCACTACCTTGGTTGAAATCGGCAATTCGCTGTGGAGCTCTTTGAAAGTGGCCGTCAGCGTCGGCACGACGTATATCAAAAGCAGGCCGCCGATAACGAGCATCACCGAAAGAATAATCGCCGGATAAACCATGGCGCCGCGGACCTTGCGTTCAAGCTCGTATAAAATGTTCATCTGAAAGCCGACGGCTTTAAGCGAGCCGGACAGGCCGCCAGACTCTTCGCCCGCTTTTACCATTGACACGAAAAGGGATGAGAAAACTCCGGGAAAACCGGCCAGGCCGTCGCTCAAAGACTGGCCTTTTTTGATGCTGTCGTTCAAATCCGAAAACAACTCTTTTAGTTTCTTCTTTTTACTCTGGCGCTCCAAGACGGTTAGCGCTCGGGACAGGGGCAGGCCGGCCTCAAGCATGGAGCCGAGATTTCTAGCAAGCACGATTTTGTCGCGGGTGGTAATCCGGCCGAAAAATTTAAGATAGTTCATCACGCTCCAAGATATTTTTGGCGCCGCCTCGGCGGTGGCCAAGACGACATCGCCCTCTTTCCGCAGGTCTCTGTAAAGAGTGAACTTGTCGGGGGCCTCCCGCTCTGCCTCATAGACTTCCCCGTTGGCTTTTTGAGCTTTGAACTTAAAACGCATAACTAATTACTGAATAACTTATAACTGAATAACAAAAACGTCGCCGCTGGTAACCTCCGCTGTCGTGATTCAGTTATTCAGTAATATGTTATCAGTTATTCTGTCACTCCGACACCACCCTAAACACTTCCTCAATCGTCGTGATGCCCTGAACCGCTTTGAAAATGCCGTCCTCAAGCATGGTGAGCATGCCTTCTTTCCTGGCTTGGGCTTCAATCTCGCCGGCGGCGGCGCCCCGCAAGATCAGTTCTTTTATGGCGGCCGAAACTTTCAAGGTCTCATGAATGCCGATTCGGCTGCTGTAGCCGTCCTGGCACTCTTTTGAGGGCTTGGCTTTGTAAAAAGGGATTTTCTCCCAGACGGCGGTCTGAGAGACTATCTTCTCCGCTTTCAACGTAGCGAGCACCTTCACCAAATCAACCGACTTGCCGAGGGTGCCAAGCGCGGCCTTGTTTAAAAAATATTTCTCCTTGGTTTGACAAAGTTTTCTCACTAGGCGCTGGGCGATGATGACGTTAACCGTGGAAACCATGAGAAACGGTTCCACTTTCATGTCAATCAAACGGGGAATGGCGCCCGAGGCGGAATTGGTGTGCAGGGTTGAAAGCACCAGGTGGCCGGTGAGCGCGGCGTTGACCGCCAAGCTCGCCGTCTCGTTGTCGCGGATTTCGCCGACCATCACGATGTCCGGGTCTTGCCGAACGAGCGAGCGCAGGCCCGAGCCGAAAGTGAAGCCGATTTCCGGCTTGACCTGGGTCTGGTTGACCCGCGGCATCTGGTATTCCACCGGGTCTTCAACGGTGGAAATGTTGACCTCCGGCGTGTTTAAAATGTCCAAAATGGTGTAAAGGGTCGTGGTCTTGCCGCAGCCGGTGGGGCCGGTGTTGAGAATCATGCCTGTCTTGAGCTTCAGCCCTTGGTGGATTTTTTCAAGCGAGTCGCCGTGGAAACCCAAACCTTCAAGGGTGAAGCCGTCGCCGCTCTCGCGCAAAAGCCGCATGACTGTTTTCTCGCCGAAGTAAGTTGGCAAGATTGAAACGCGAAGCGACACTTTCTCGTTGTTCATTTCAATCTTGAATCGGCCGTCCTGAGGCAGACGCTTCTCGTCCAGTTTCAAATTGGAGAGCACTTTGATGCGGGCGGTCATACCGTCGCCGGCGTTTTTGGGCAAGGTCATGGTGTCGTGAAGGATGCCGTCAATCCGATAGCGGACGAGCACCTGGTTTTCCATCGGTTCAATGTGAATGTCCGACGCCCCTTGCAAAATGGCGTGCTTCAAGAGAGTGTCAATGATGCGCACCACCGGCAGGTCTTCGGCCATTTTTTTCAAATCCTTGACGCTGGAATCCGAGCCGGCTTCGGCCGCCGGAATGTTCTTGAGGGCCGCGGACTCCTTTTCTATGATGTCGCCGAATTCGGCCTTGAGGCTCTTTTGGTACTGGAGCAGGGCGCTTTTAACCGACTGGCTGTCGGTGAGGCGCGGCAGAATTTTCAAATGGACTTTTTTCTTGATGAAATCAATGGCCGTCAAATCATCCGTGTCAAGCATGGCCACCTCCAAGCTGTCGCCGGTCTTTTTGAACGCCACGATGTTGTGACTGCGGGCAATCGGCTCGGGGATAAGCGAGAGCACTTCAAAATCAAGCCTCTGGTCCTTGAGGTCAACGAACGGAATGCCGAGAATGTAAGCCTGAACCTTGCGCAAATCATCGTCGGTAATCTTGCCGCGGCTCACCAAAATATTGCCGACGCTCTGATTTTTTTCTTCGGCCTCTTTCTCCGTCTTTTCAAGCTCGGCCTTGGAAACCAGCCCCGAATCGGCCATAAACTCGCGCAATTGTTTTTCTTCTATGAACATAGAATGTTCTAGATATTATATCAGAAAAAGGCGGAATCTTTTTCCACAAAGAACATAAAGAGTAAGAATACTTGCACCCGAGACAGTGCGAAGTGCATCAATAATATCTAATTACCATATCTAAAAAATAGGAGTGAAATCCTCAAAATTAGAGTCTGTTATAAAACCCTTCACATATGTATTCCTCTTTGTTTGCTCCAGCGTATTTAACTCTATTGACCTTGGTATCTTCCCTTTGTTTTTAATAAAAATTTCAATTATCCTCATGATAAAATCGTGCGCAACAACAAGCTTGACGCCATCTTTAGATGCTATTTCATTAAAAAAACTCTGCACCCGAGCAAAAGTGTCAACATAAAATTCTGCGTTCTTCCCTGAAACCATACCTCGAAATACCGAGCTGTTCACAGCGGCAATACCCTCACCTCCCTCAAACAATTTTCCCAAATCAAAACTGACCTCATCTAGTTCAGAAAACTTCTTGAGTGGCGGACGAACGCCTGACACCTTCTCAATCTCGTCTTGGAAAAGAATTGCGGTCTCACCGGTACGTGGTATTGTACTCGCATATATAAATTTTGAAGAAAGAATTTCTGGAAAATTAGCAGTTACCTCCTTTATCAGTAAAGTCGTCCTGTCTTTTTCTATCGGGGGATTAAGTTTGCCGCTCCCAAGATCAGAAAGTGTAGAGATTGGCATCTCGCTGTGGTCTTTGAATGGCAAAGATAATTTCCCATGCCTTAATATGAAATATCTAGAAGAATTTTTAATCATTAGGTTATCGTAGTATAACAAATTAATAAAAAATAGAGGGAGAAGCAATTAGTTGCCGCCCCCTCTTCCCAACTACTTGGAAATGATTGTTACTTTCCCTGAAGCTCCGTCAACCTTAACTCGCATTCCTGTCTTGAGCACATGAGTCGCTCTCGGAACATTGAGTACCGCCGCAAAGCCGATTTCCCGCGCATAGATCGCTCCATGCGCAAGCAACCCACCTACTTCGGTAATCAGTCCGCCCTTCGCCCCTACTATCGCAAGCGCGGGAGCCCAAGCCGGGTCGGTCTGTTCCGTAACAAGAATCGAGCCTGGTTTTAGCAACTTGACAGTTTCCTTGTCTGCCAGACTTCCGACAACAACCACTTCACCGGTAACCGAAGCATTAGTAACGCCAATGCCTTTGAGCACGTTTGTGGCGTGAACAAAAGCTTGTGCGGTTCCAATGTGCGGTAGTTCCGAGACAAACGAAACCGGCGGTACATAGAGGTCCTTGTGGAGTCTATGCATCACCTCTCTTTCGTCCGCTTTCCGTCGAAGCACCCTCGTCTTGCCCACAAGGCATCCTACTTCTTCCGGTTTAAGGTAAAAAATCCGACCTTCTTTCCAGCCAAGCTTGCGCTCGATGGCAACAGCGAGTTCCCGGAGGAGCGCGTAGCCTCGAAGATACTCGAATTTCACCTCTTCCCGCAAACCCAGATAGGTCTGGGCCATGGCGAGCAGGTCGCTCAAACCCCGCAAAGATTTCCTCCCTGGTCTGAACAACCGAGCAAGGAGTCCCAAACGTTCGGCTTCTTTCGAAGCTAGGTCGCTTTCGGGCGACTCCGTAATCCCTTGGGAGAGTTGGCGAAGTGTTTCCGGTTGATCGGCAAAGCGCGGCATTGATATTTCCAATTCATGCTGGGCAAGATGCCCGTAGCGTAGAGAAACCTCCGCAAGAGAAACAGTTCCCTGTTTCAATTTAAAGAGATCCTCCGTGAACTGCAAATTTGGATTTCTCCGCCGTGATGAACCCCCGGTTAACACGTTGAGGAACTGGTCGGCCTTCTTCCCGTAACATTTCCGTATCATCTTCCGCGCTTGCGCGTACGAGAAGAAACCGAGACGCGCCGCTTTCACGAAGATTCGGCACGCACTGGTCCGAAGCAGCTCGCAAATCCCCATGTACTGTGAGGTGAGTTCTTTAAGCGAACCGTCACCAATCGAGTTTTTGGCTCTTGAAATAGCCTCGGTCCACTTCGGCAGGAAACTCTCTCGATACTCCTTTTCCGTCGTGGCTGCGGCATCCGAAAGCTTCTTCTCAAAAACCTCGTACGCCCTGTGGAAACGTTCGCCTTTCCGAACCCTGAAGAGGTCTGCAAGGAAACGCCTAGTGGGGTTTTGGTTGTACAAAACCACTTCAGGATAGTTGGCAAGACTCCTGTCTGCCCGCACCCGTGCAAGGTAGTAATTAACCAGCTTGCAGTAATCAGGAAGCGGAATGCCCGCCACCCTGTAGGTAAAAGCGTCGTGAATGATACTTGAACGCGGTTGTCCTCCCACGAGAACAAAAAAACCGCGTTCCAATTCATCCCCGATCTCGTACCCAAGCTCGTTTCGAGCCGTTCGTATCGCTCCGTCAGCGTGGGCGAAACAATACGTGAATAGACCAAAGCCCATGGGAGTCGGAAAGGACGTCAGAAGCTCGACGATGTTTTGGTCCGTGAACACGTCATCATCGACTTTGCACCCCAGCGCGGCAAGACGTTTTTTTTCCACCGCGACCTCCGCTATCGTCGTCTGGATGGAATCCTGAACCTCCGAAGAGAGTTTCTGGTCTTTCGACTGTCCTGCGAGTGTTCTTGAACGGCTTTTACGCCCTTGATTGACGAACAACAAGCAGGTGCCGCGTTCAAACGCCCACTCAACATCATTGACTCCGAGCTTTTTGTTAAGACGCCGTGCGGTTCCGACAAGCTCGCTGATTTGCCCTGGACTCAAATACACATCAGATATTCCCTCAACCCTTTTCACCAGTCCGGTTTTCTTGTACACATACCAACGCCTCGGCTCCACCTGCCCGGAAACCAACTTGTCCGCGGTGCCGTTTGTCGCTTCAATGACCATGCAGTCTTTGTCGCCATTTGCCGGATTATCGGTAAAGATAACCCCCGCGACAGACGCATCGACCATTTCCTGTACAAAAAGTGCCAACCGTGGTTCCCGTGTCTGATGCACTTTCTGGTACGCGCTGGCTGTTCCGCTTTTGGCGGCTTTGGCACACTCAACCAACGCGGTGCCCAAGTCCTTGCGAGCCACAAAAAGCTTGCTCTCGAACTGCCCGGCCCAAGACAACCGCCCATCTTCATCAACTCCGGAACTACGAACCGCGAAACCGTTACTCTCGTCAAGAACTTCCGTACGGTTGAGAAGCCCGCTCGGCAAAGTGCCTTTCCGGTTAATAAAGACGACTTCCTCGGTATCCACCGCAACGAACGATTTTACGTTTGCGAACTTTGTGATGCGGTACAGCATTACTGCTTTCCGCCCGTTACTAGCGATGTTCAGTGTTTTCATAACAATCATTTGTCAAAGAACTCTTGGAATTTTTTGCTCCGCCGAACGGCGGATGGACAACAAAAAATCCCGCCCTTGTTGCACAATACAAAATTGCGCAATAAGGGCGGGATTCTAAATTCCGCGGTGCCACCTTATATATTTCTAGAATCAAGAATCATGAATTAGGAATCATGGTCCAGAAACCAGAAAATCTTATCAGCTCGTGCTCCTTGCGGAAGAAACTGATTATCTCTGTTACGGGAGAACCCGGACACCCACGTTGCTTTTTTAGAAAGCTTAGCAGGAACCACCTTGCTCCAATTACTTGGAAGCGACCTAAGCCCAACCCCTTAAAGTCTCCTTATAAGGGACCTAGACCGAAGATTTTGTTAATTTGACTGTGCCTTCTAGCAATGATTATACATATAGACATTTTGGTGTCAAGCTTGCAATCAAATTGCTGTTGTGTCATACTTTTACCAGTCAGAAAACTGCGGGCGTGTAGCTCAGTGTAGAGCAGCGGTCTCCAAAACCGTCGGTCGAGGGTTCAATGCCCTCCACGCCCGCCATCTAGCGTCCTGGAAATGGTAAACACTATAAGTCACCCAAATAAAAGGCCCTCGAAATGAGGGTCTTGTGTTTTTATTTGCGCGTATTAGACACTTCTGTTCTTAACGCCACAAACAACGATGTAGGCGCCGAAATAGGCATCACCTAAAGCCAGACTTCTGTCCAGCCTCTCAACGAAGCTCGCGACAGCTTGCTCTGTGTAAACATCATTGGGTAAGATTGCACCAACAGTAGGATGGGTAGAAACTTGAGTAACGGAGAGTAATCTGCCGGTAAACAAGTTCTCCACCTTGTCAACACTGTAGGCTTCCGCATACACGGGTATAATTTTACCCTTACAGTGAACTTCGAGGTAGTTCTCATTCACATTTATTTCTGCGGCAAGCGTTAACGGCCATGGCAGAAAGGTCCGATAGGCAAGGGCTTGGGCATTGTAGAACGATACGAAGAATTGCCCCTCCGGTTTCAGCACCCGTTCGATTTCAGCCAGAAGTCCTGAAATGTTCTGAATGTCGCTTCCGGTTCCCTGGTTCATAACGACAAGAGAAACGGAGTCATTGGCAAGCGGAATGCCCATCTCAATGTCGTGAACCTCAAAGTAGACATTCCGGTTGTGACGTTCGGCCGCGTGCCGTAGCGCTACTTCAATCATGTCCGGACTCACATCGTAACCGAAACGTTGCCTGAAACGAGGCCCAAACTGCAAGGCCACCCGTCCTGTAGCACAGCCAAGGTCCACTATTGCTTCGTGATGCGGAAGCGACTCGACCATCTGACCCAGAATTTCTTCCTCGTACGCTTGGTGGAGTCGCGTTGACACAAACTCTTTCCCGTACTCCTTGTCGTACGTTGGTGCCCACATTTTAGTGAGTTCAATGAGATTGGCCCGCAACCGTTTGTGCCACGATTCTTTGTCGACGTGCACGGTTACCTCTCCGTTGCAGCTATCTTTGAGAATCATCTGCTGTTTGCAAGATTCTCCGATGACTGAATAGAGAAGGGACCTCGCGAACAGAGGGTCAATTCCTTCTGTGTCTGCCCACTTACCAACTTCCTCGAGCCGCTCTTTCTCCTTATCACCCCGATAGAGTGGTAATTTGGCAACCATCTTAACTTTTGCTACCTCACGAGCCAATTGGACTCGTCGTGCCATAAGGTGAACCAGTAAGTGGTCAGTTTTTCCCAGACATGCACTGATAGATTTGAGCTTACCTTGAGCCCATGCTTCCCAGTCTGTTGCATCTACAAAAACATCCATAAAAATGCCTTTCAAAGTTCATTATGATTAACGGTTGTTTACAATCCGATTCTGCCGAGAATCTTAATACTCAAAAATCAATCTGTCAACCAAAAGAAAACCGCCCGGCAAAACCGGACGGTTCGAGTCACGATCAATAGATAACAATACCCATTTTTTCTCTCACCTCGGCAACCGTTTCCGAGATGATACGGCGGGCTTGTTTACCGCCCTCATGAAGAATTTCAACCACCTCGGAACGTTTGCTGTCCAACTCTTGTCGCTTCGCTTGAAATGGTTCAATGAGTTTCGCAAGATTGTCCACGAGAAGATTCTTGCACTCAACGCAGCCAATCTCGGCCCCCCGACATTGTCGGCCAACCCGAGAGAGTTCGGCCTCGGGTGTAACCAGCGCATGAACCGGGTACACAGACAGGCACTTATTCGGGTCCCCTGGGTCGGAACGAGTTTTCCGAGCAGGATCCGTAATGCCGTCTTTCAAATAACGGCGACGCATGTCATCAATAGGGGCTCCTATGTCAACGGCGTTAACCGCGTCTGACTTACCCATCTTCTCGCCGTTGAGACCGGGCACCTTGATTTTCTCTTTTATAGCCTCCGGCATGGGGAACGTTTCCCCATAACGATTGTTGAAACGCCGGGCTAGTTCACGCGCCAGTTCAACATTGGCCGTCTGGTCTTCGCCAACGGGAATAACCGTCGCTTTGGGACCAAGGATATCTGCCGCCATGAGAACCGGATAAGTCACGAGGCCGAGCGTTGCTGACCCGTGTTTACGAACGAGGTCTTTTACCGTGGTCAAACCTTGCAGTCTGCCGAGGGGTTGGAGCATGCTCAAACATAGTGACAATTCGGCAATCTCCGGCACGCTTGACTGGGCGTAGATTATTGACTTTTCTGGGTCAAGACCGGCCGCCAGATAGTCCGTCACCATTTCAATGAGGTTGCCTCGCAACTTTGTCGGGTCGGGACATTCCGTCAAGGAGTGCCAATCAGCGACAAAATACATGCACCTATTGCTACCCGTCTGGTATTCAACAAAATGTCGGACTGCGCCAAGATAGTTGCCTAAATGCAACCGTCCGGTGGCGCGAATACCTGACAAAACTACTGCTTTCTTTTCTGTAATTTCAGAGTTCATAAGTCGTAAGGAATTCCGTCAATGAGTGCTTGACATTTGATTTCTACTGGCGCAACCCCGATTCCATCGGGGCGCTTCGTTATGGTTGGAAAACGCTGCCACGACATGCTCAATGCGACATATTCTGGTGCCACGGTGTGACCGCAATGATCACAAACAACTGTGTCACCTCGAATAGTCGCTGAAACATAGGAACCGCACTGGCTACACTGAACGAGAGGTGAATTGCATCTCGGACACCAACGACGATTCGAAGCTGGGTCGTTGATAACACCCGAAGTGACGAAGCCACAATCAGGTTTCTCACAAGTAAAAATAGGCATAGAAACAAAGGGAAAATTGTTTAAGAGCTTCAAAAAGGCTCATATGAACCTTTCGGTTTGTCTGTATTGACAATAGCAACCCCCTAAAATTTGTCAACCAGAAATCGCGCTGTCTGACAATGACGATTGTGGTGGCGGTTGACAAGAACCGCTCAATCGGCTAGCATAAACCCCATGTTAGGAAACAGAAAAAATCCGTTCGCGCATACTCATGCCAACCTAGAGTCAAGGGCTGGTGTTTGTGATGCGTAATTTTTTTGTTTCCTAATCTCATTACAAAAACGAGTCCTTGAGTGAGGACTCGTTTTTGCGTTGCGCAAGGATGCCGTATGCGCAAAATTGGTCTGCGTCCAGATATTGTTCTTTAACAAAAAGGACTTATGAGAAATGTAACTGTGTTAATACCGCAGTTCAACAGCGACGGGCTGGTTCCCGTTGTGGTTCAAGACGTAAATACAGGAGCTGTTCTTATGCTCGCCTACACCGACAAAGCGGGTTTTGAAGAAACGCTCGCCACCGGCTATGCTGTCTTCTTCTCCCGCAGCAGAAAGTGTCGGTGGAAGAAAGGCGAGCAGAGCGGCAATGTTCTGCCGGTAATCCAAATTAGCATTGACTGCGACGGAGATACAATCGTCTACAAGGTATCGGCTGGGTTCAAACCAGTTTGCCATACCGGTAAAAAAAGTTGTTTCTTCCGGTCAGTCATCGGCTCGTCGCTTGAGCAGGCCGGCCTGTCTCTCAAGATTGAGATTCTGCCAGTGCATCCAAATATAAGCGGCTTCTGATTAAAGTCGCTTCGCGCGGCGTCAAACAAGTTTGACGCCGCTTTTCTTTGATTATCTTCGGGCGTCGCCGCAGAATTTTACCCTCTCTTGCGCCCCACCCACCCCGCCCGCCGCGGGCGGGGTGGGTGGGGCGGAACTGGATTTTTTGTTGTATCATTGCGTTAGAGACAACCGCTCGGGTAAGCGAATTTGTCGGAAGGAAAAATTATTATCCGCAAGCCGTCCACAGACGGACGGGCGGATAAGAAGAACCTTGAAAAAGGAATATCGGTTATGAAAACAAAAATGACTCTGCTAATCGCGGTTATGATGACGGTTTTGCTGGGAGAGAAAACTCAAACAAAGGCGAGTGAAACGGCGCCTCCCAACATGGCGCTGATTCCCGCCGGCCCATTCCAAATGGGCGACACATTCAGTGAAGGTGACCCCAACGAACTTCCGACACATACCGTCTATGTAAGCCCGTTTTACATTGATAAATACAAAGTGTCTAACAAGTTATGGGGCGAGGTGCGTCAGTGGGCCACCAACCACAACTACAACTTGGCGTGGGTTGATCCAGGAAATGGGGCAAATTATCCAGTTTACAAGGTCACATGGTATGACGCAATTAAATGGTGCAACGCGAGAAGTGAGAAGGAAGGAAGGGTGCCCGCATATTACACTTCCTCCACGCAAACGACAGTGTATCATGAAGGACAAGTTGATATTAAAAACGATTGGGTGAATTGGAATGCGGGTTATCGGTTGCCGACAGAAGCGGAGTGGGAAAAGGCGGCGCGGGGTGGTTTGTCCGGCAAGCGGTTCCCGTGGGGAGACACCATCAGCCACAGTCAGGCCAATTACTACAGTTCCGATAAATATTCTTACGATATAGGGCCGTCTCGGGGCTATTACCTTCCAAAGGGGACTAGTCCGGTAGATTACTTCGCGCCCAACGGCTACGGACTCTACGACATGGCGGGGAACCTTCAGGAGTGGTGCTGGGACTGGTATGGTTTTTATCCGACCGACGCGCAATACGATCCTCGAGGCCCGATCTCATTTCCGTTCTCGGATTTCGGATTCTTGTATTTTGGAAGAATAGTCCGTGGTGGAAGTTGGGGCATCGGAGCTTTGCACAGTCGGACTGCGAGTCGAGGTCCGTACCCCCCGTTCCTTGGAAGTGATAACTCCGGATTCCGTACCGTCCTACCCTCAACAGCTCTGGACCCGATAAGAGTAATTCAAACCCAACCGGTGCAACCAACATATAGTGATGGTCCAAAAAAGGAAGACGGTAAGGACAGTTTGGTATTGGTAACGCATGGGTGGCAACCGATATTGAAACCCATTGATATATCGTGGGTGGATAGCATGACCAATACCATCCGTAAGTACTTGGTCAATCAGGGCTTAAACAATTGGCAGGTTGTTGCTTACAAATGGGCAGAAAAGGCTCATACACCCTTACCAGAATCTGCTCTTGATCGTGGCAAGGAAGAAGGCGTAATCTTGGGCAGATACATCGCCAGTCAAGGATTCGGTCATGTCCACCTTATTGGCCACAGCGCCGGAGCGGGACTGATTCAAACCGCTTCGGAAACCATCAAGGCTCTACGTCCTGACACCCTAGCCCACCTCACCTTTTTGGACGCCTTCGTTGGCTTCAATTATGAGGAGCGGGGTAACTACGGCAAGGGAGCGAACTGGTCTGACAGTTACTTCTCAAGAGACTTCGAGACTAGTGGTGAAATCTATCCGTTCACGGAAAGTCAGTTGGAGCACGCCTACAATGTAGATGTCACCTACCTGGACCCTCACAAGCCACAGGTGGATGGATACATATCAACCTCGAGCGGAATCAGCGAACCGTGTCGGGTGACAAAAACAACGCACGGCTGGCCCATTGACTTCTATGCCAACACCATCATGGGAACCGCAACATCGGAATATCAGGGCTTCGGCTTCCCATTAAGCAAGGAGGGTGGCAACTGGGATTATGCCTTAAACAATTACACTCCCGGGAACAAAACGCCGCATCTTCTGGGAACTCCAGACCCTCCGTGCTTTGAGTACTTGTATACAAGTACTCCGGCCGTCATCGGTCCGACGATGAACTTCTCGGACTCGCCCACCCAGCAGAGCCTTACCGGTCTCATCCAAAAGAACGGTGGCGGTATCAAGTTGACGACAGATTCGCCGGCTTGGCTCGCAACATTTGTCACCGTGACCAACCCGGCCAACCTAGTCTCCTTTGACGCCGAGTTTGTAAGCGTCACTGGGGCGCAGGGACTGCTGTCGGTCTACTGGGACACAAATACGATTGGGTCAGTTGACGAACGGGCTGTACAACCAGGACTTCAACACTACTCGTTTGGGTTCCCAAGAGTGACCGGCAACAGCTCTCACGTGCTCGGGTTCCGAGTTGACCCGTTCACCAATATCGCCTCAAGCGTTATAGTCACGAATGTCAGCTTGGGTCTCGTAGGACCAGACCAGCCGTTTTCACTGGTCATAACTACGAACAAGGTCAATGGACTGCAGGTCTACCAGCTAAATAGTCAAGCGAGGTTCAACTACACCGTAGAAACCTCCACAAACCTCATTGATTGGAAGACTATCGCAATCCTAGTCAACACAAACGGAGTTGTCCGTTTCATTGACCCAAACACAAACAACGCACCCGCAAGATTTTATCGAGCGGTGGTACCTTAGTTCTTTTTGTTATTCACAGAGCTCACGCAGGTGGGCTCTTTTTATTGTTTGGATTTGATGCGACCAACCAGAAAACCGATAAGGGAGCAAACGACAAACCAGCCTGCCACACTACCCACCGGTACAAAAACAAATGGCAATCGATAATGGAAAAATGGATCCAAATTATCAAATAGAATTGCGAAAGGAAAAATCGGGCTTGTAATGATGAAAGGTAGGCAAAGGAAACTTCCCGGGGAAGTATCAAGTATATTACAAGAATAAAACAGAACCACAAAAATAAGTGTTATCCCTCCCCCAATCACCCCGCCCCGGAGCCAATACGGCCAATTTTTCCAAAATTTCATAGAGTTTAGTTAGAAAATTTTCTGTCAGCCGCCAATAAGCTGGCGTGCCTGTTTTCGCAAAGCAGTCAATGTTTCTTTTTCAAGTTCGCTAAAAATGAGTGACCTGTTTTAATGTTTTCATGCCTTTAATGTGAAGCCGAATCATTCGGATATTGGCTAAGAGTGCATTTACAATCTCAACATCTTTTTAATCTCCAAACCTAGTAACTTGATTTCATTTGTCGAGAGAAAGCCGATTTTCGTTTCCAATCTTTTAACATCAACGGCTCTCAGCTGAAAAACCATGGCAATGGAGTTGGAGGATAAATTATTTGAAGCGGTTGGTGAAAACTGAATGGTATGCTCGAATCGTAATGCTCTGATGTTGGAAGTAAAAGGAACAACAATAACAATACGGGCAACAATACCAGAAACGACAACGGCCGGCCGTATGCCCGACTGTTCATGTCCACCTGAATTCCCGGAGTTAATTATCCAAATCTCACCCTTCTTCATGACTACAGGTTGCTTTTAGCTAATGCTTCATCACTTAAATAATCCCAAAAGTCGAGCTCCTTTTTGAACTCTAATTCTCCCTTGATAGCATCCAAGTAAAATAGAGATGCTCTTTCAAGAATATCCTTTTCCTCAACGCCCAGAACCTTTGAGGCGTCCCTTATACTAGTTCTTGTTTTTTTAGTCAGCATTTTCATATATGACCATAATACCAAAATTATCCGCTTTTACAAACATGGTTCGTACCTTCTAAACCAATGCAAGTTCCACAAAAAACGTCGAGCCCTTGCCCTCGCCAAACGACTCCACCCAAACCCGGCCGCCGTGGGCTTTAATCATTTCTTTGGCGACATAAAGACCGAGGCCGGTGCCTAAAATATTCAACCTATTGTCTAATTCGCACGAATTAGACAATAGGTTTTTAGAAATTAACTTTTGACACGTCATCGGCGCGGGAGAACTTTTAAAAAAGTTCTTGCGGAGTTTTCTTTATGATACCTGTATTGATGTCAGAGAAAGACAATCAAGAAGCCGTGCTCATTTTACGTCCCGATTGGAGAAATTCGGCCATTTTGGGGAGCGTGGCTCGAAAATGGCGAGAAGCATTCAAGATCTCAAAACCGAGTACATTTCCGCTCCGGTCATACTCAACCGAAATGCCAGGCGATAATTCTTCAAAACGGTCTTCGGCGCCAGCTCGAACAACCATCGAAAGCGCGTCTGCTTCCGCATCATAGTATATTTTCAGTTTTTTTTGTCTATTCGTAGCCATCGTTTTGTTCTCACGCGATTAAGTTCCTGATTTCTTTTCAGAGGATGGATAGTAATAAGTTTCAGTATACTATTCCTTTCAAAAAATGCAACCATATGTATAAGGCCACCCATCTTTGCACTCTTGGCCTCCGATTAGCTGGTAACGAGGCAATGATAGCATGTAGCCGACCGGCGACAGTTTGTTCTCAAAGGCGAAGTGTACCCGCTCAGTGTTGTAGAACACAAGGTAATCCAGTTTGCGTGGTAATCAACAAATTCCTCCTGCACGGTACGATTGAAACGTTCCATGTGGGCATTCATCTTCGGCGTCTTGGGGTAGGTATGGTAGTGGACGAGGTGCAGTCGTCTCAACTCTTCATCGAATGGAATCGAAATCCTCAAGTAAAAGTCAGAGAATTCACCAATGTTCTCCGATGGATGGGTTCACTGACCGGTGAGCTTGAAAGTATCCCCAACAAAACCGACATTTTCCCAACCATCGGTTGGAATGGAGATGTTGTGTTGCTATCTCCTGAATTACTCGGAGCACGGTACGACGAGAATAAGAACTTTGTTGTCGGCAATATAATCAGAGAAAGCCTTGCCGAAATACTGGAGCGCGGGCAATCTTCGAGATACGTTCAAGAATACCGCGCTGGTGTACAACAATGCGAACGGGAATGTAAATTCTTTCTATACTGCCGTGGCGGTCAGGCTTCGAATAAATTTTTCGAGCTAGGCCAAATCGCAGGAACGGAAACACAACACTGTAGGAATTCTCAACAAAAACCGTTAGAGACAATTCTGGCTTTTATGGAGAATGTCTAGCAAATCTAAATGGAGGGAGGTGATAAATATGCAAAGCGCAAGCCTTGAAATGACAAAAACGGTGCTGAAAAACGCACGAAGCGTTCGCACACTGCTCGAGAAAACGAGGCTGTGTGGCGATCAAGCTAACAGGAACAAAGTTCTCGCCTGGAATAAGGGCTGGAATCAGTTCGACAAACCGCGTGGTGATTGAACACGCACAGGGTCCGGGATTTGTAACACAGCCCGGGCCTTTTTATTGATGTGGGTTACTACAGTTTTTTGATAATTTTGTTTACAAGGTATTTCTTTAATGCAGGAATATGCCCATTACCATAAACCAGGAAAATACTCTTGCCACTATTCCACTGCTTGATGATATTTTTCGTAATATAAGCATCCCGTATTTCCCCAGAAGCTTTAGAAACTTTATTGATTACTGTTTTTGTGTAATGAGGATTGATAATAGAATAAAAGAAATTTTTGTCGTCAGACTTAAACGGTCGGCTGAATTTCTTTCTAAAGATGGTCTCGATATTTTCCAAAGAGAAGTCAAATTTTTTCCATCTGCTCTGGTGTTTATCCTGCTTCAGAAAACTATTTATATAATCCGCAAACGGCGGTTTTTTGCTGAAACGGTTCCACTGGTACGCATATCGGGTAAAATAATATAGTTCAATATCCTCTCTGGAAAATTGTTTTTCGAGATTGCGGCGTTCTTCACCCCGGGGAGGCTCGGGCGAATCTACAAGCACACCAACTCTTTCAGCCAGCCAAACTGTAAAATCGCCTTCCCCGCCTTTTTCTATAGCTTCTCTGCGAGAACAGGCAAGCGGACGTTTCCCGCCCTCCACAAAAACAATACGCTTTTGTCCTTTCGTCGCCTCAAGAAATTTCCGCCAAAATTTTTCAATGGCAGGAAACTGCTTGTGCTTGGGATTATAAACATGCATCGCTCCGAAACAAAAAATGTACTGCGACCTCCTTCGTATTATAAAACTATGGGCAAATTTTAATACTTCACTGTTGGACATATTTGTCTTACAAAACCGTTCTAAGCTCCACAAAGAAAGTGGACCCCTTGCCCTCGCCAAACGATTCCACCCAAATCCTCCCGCCGTGGGCTTTAATCATTTCTTTGGCCACATAGAGGCCGAGGCCGGTGCCGAAGAGATTAAACTTTGAGGCGTCCTCGGCGCGGCTGAACTTTTGGAACAGGTGTGGAATAGTTTCCGGCCTGATGCCGACGCCGGTATCCTTGACGGCAAGAGTCACTTTGCCGGCGGCCTTGTCCGATAACAGCGAAACATTGATGCTCCCTTTTGGCGTATATTTAGTGGCGTTATCCAGAATGTTGCCGATCACTTGCTTTATTTTCCCCCTATCACCCTTGATGTTAATCGGCTCTGGACAGACGCCTACAGAAATCGCCAAACCTTTTTTCTCAATGTTAGGTTTGGCCTCGTTCACTACTTCATTCACGAGCGCGCAGAGGTCAAAGGTCGTGAAATCATACTTCATCCTGCCCTGCTCAATCCGCGAGACATTGAGAAAATCATCAACAATAACCGCCAAGGATTTGCTGGATTGGTAAATCGTATCAATAGTTTCGCGCAAGTTTTCCGGCACCTCGCCATAATCGCCCTCAATCATCATTGAAGCGTAACCTTTAATGGCCGTAAGCGGGCCCCGAATCTGGTGCGTCGCCAGCGACACAAACTCGCTTTTGAGTTGGTCAAGCTCCTTCAGCCGCTCATTGGCCTTTTCCAACTCTCCGGCCAATTTCTCAATTTTTTCCCGCTGCGAAACTTCACTAATAACACTACGTATAAGCAGGATGCCAAAAAATACTACAAGAATAAGAAGGACGCCATTTGTCAGTCTGGCTTGCAAAGTTTCAGAGAGTATTGTTTGTACCAAAATGAAAATCCAAATTGCAAAGGTTAACAATTCAGTCGCAACAACCTTGATGTCAAAGAGGTGATGTTTGAGAATGGCGTACGCTAGTATTACAGGATATAGGGAAAAAAATATGACACCTACTGGCATAATTAATACATTAAAAGTGGGCAAAAAAGCCATACCACCACCAATGAAACCGACTAGGGCCGCAATAAAAATAAATTTTAATTGCAAAACCTTAAAGCCCTGACTTGTTTGTATTTGTTTAAACAGTAACAATAAAGAATAGGGTATTGAGATAGCATAAAATAAAATAAGTAAATAATAACCTAGCCCAGCTGTAGGGTAATAATTAAATAGCAATTTTGGTTCCAAACTTGTCACAAAAACTCCAGGATAAAAAATTTCTAACACATTCAACAAAACTATAAGGCCTGCGGCAAGATAGACAAAAAACAATGCTTTGGTTCTAACTCTATTTTGACCCAGATTTACTAAAACAAAATGTACCCAAAAGGCAGGTAATAAAATTGAACCAAAATCCATTATCAAGCGCCACATATACGCGGTGTTGTAAGACGTGGAGTTAAGTAAAGATAAAAATCCGACACTCCAAACCGCACTAGAAATAGAGAGAAAGAAAAAACTCAAATCAACATTCTCTTTGTTGTTTCTTAAAAGGATAACCAGTCCAACTAAAAAAGAAAGAACTGATCCCAATAAAAGACTTATCTTAAAAAAGTAAAGTAATGTCATATTTATACTGATATAGCTTTACCAGCAATTTCTACAGCATTGGGATAAAACACTGTGGCAATTTTTTTTTCTATACCTAATTCATTTAGTATATTCCCTATCTCATGATCACCAATTGTAATTTTAAAATCTCTATTACCTATCCATGTTTTACAAAAAAGAAGTGTGTTAAGCTCAACATGACGCAATTCTTTATTACACATAAAATATGTATTAAATCTCTTCCTTTGAAATTTAAACTTAGAATTTTTAGGCAAACTTTCAGATATTGTTAAAATATTGTCATTATTCTCTTTTATTGTAGATGTAAGACGCCCATTATCTTGTGTTAAAGAAATATTTAAATTATTTTTATATGTTGGATAACCCCATATATCTTCTATGTGTTTTCTACCTAAATCATTACTTGCTCCTAATTGAATAACATAGAAACCTAACTTACTAAACCTTTGATCAAAAATTAAAGGCAGGATAGGAATATTAAACTTTCCATCCATCATTATTGGAACAGAAAAAGTAAACTCATTAAATGCCCCGACTGCGCTCTCTCTATATTCAAATACATTTATAGCTAATAACGTCTTCCCCATAAAAACAGAAACTGGTTTTGCTCTTTTGTTGTGGATAAAATTTATCACTTTTTTAATATCTACCAACATAAGACACATTACTGCACTGGCATCCTCATATATCATTGGAATATCAATATCAACACCATTAACACGGTGTACATAATCTCTATGATAAGGATAAAATTGTAGTTCCCTCTTAAGTTTAGAATAATACTCTTTATTCATACCTTAAAAAATCTTAGGTTAGGTTAAGTTCTTTTTTGATTGTCTTACATGCGTTCAGCAATTTATTCATCTGTTCCTTAGTATGCGTTGCCATCACCGTAAACCTGATTCTTGCCTTATTTTTTTCAACCGCTGGCCATCTGACATTGGGCCCGAAAATTCCCTCTTCTAAGAGTCTTCTACTGAAAGCAATGGCTTTTCTATCATCGCCAATAAGAATAGGAATAATTTGAGTTTGACTTGTCAGGGTATCAAACCCCAATTCATGAAACGAATTTCTCAAATAGTCACTGTTCTCTAGAAGACGAATTCGATGCTGGGGTTCTGTCTCAATAATCTCAAGGGCTTTGATTAGAGCCGCCGATGCGGCTGGCATCATTGCCGTAGAAAACATATAGGACCTGCTCGCCACCCTAAGAAATCGTACAAGGTCTCTGTCACCCACCACAAATCCCCCAGTGGCCGCAAGGGCCTTGCTGCAAGTTCCAAGCACAATGTCAACATCTTTCCCGGTCCTTAAACCAAAATGTTCAAGACTACCGTGGCCGGTTTTTCCTAGTATTCCGGTAGCGTGGGCTTCGTCAATCATAAGCATTGCATTGTACTTCTTCTTGAGCTCTGCAATTTTATCAAGAGGCGCGATATCGCCATCCATGCTAAACACGCTGTCAGTAACAATCAACTTTCTCCGCCATTTGTATCTTTTTAACTGACTTTCAAGATCAGTCATGTCACGATGTTTGTACTTAGCCTTTATCTGTTTGCTCAATTTTGCACCGTCAATAATGCTTGCGTGATTAAGCTCGTCACTAATTATCACACCCTTAAATCTCAAAAAATCTTGCGGGCCGACCTTGAAAGGATTCATGAGAGCGCTGATTGTGCCTAAATTCGCGGCGTATCCGGTGGGCCAAACAATAGCGTCCTCTCCTCCCTTAAACTTCGCAATCGCCTTTTCAAACTCTCTGTGTATTTTTATATTACCGGATAGTAAACGAGAACCGTCAGAACCAACTCCGTACTCTTTTATCCCCGCAATGGCACTCTCAATTACTTTCGGATGATTCGATAATCCCAGATAGTTATTTGACGAAAACATAAGAACCTTTCTGCCATCAATAAACACCTCGGGTTCAGCGGGCCCGTCTATAATTTTCATATCAGGATAGAGGTCATTCTTATCAGCATAATCTAAAATTCGTTTGACATATTTCATCTCTTGAATTTTAGCATAAAAGACGATCGCACACTGCACTAAGCAAGCGGGAGCATGAATGAAAATACCGTTTGCCCTTGCTTTCCGTCCTCAAGTTTTATCTTTCCTTTATGCGCTTCAATGATTGTCTTTGGAGGGCGTAGCAAGGAGAGGGCGTAGCAAGGAGACTCCTTGCTACGCCCTTAAAGATGGATGGGTTTGGGCGAATATTAAAACTCTTGGAACATTGGCCGAATGATATTAACATCAAGAGATATGGTAACGCTGTGATCAATTGAACTGGCGCCAGTCACGGTTATCTTATCCGGATAATGACCTTTGGCAATCGGCGTCTGGGCTTGAATGACCATGTCAATGCCTTTTGAGTACAGGTCACTGGTCATAGTGGCATTTTCAACTGAAGTGCCGTGATTGTAAAAAACGTAAGTAACCTCAACTCCCGCTATTTTTGATGGCGAGGCGGAGAGCGTCACGGGGTCGGTAAAGCCGCTTGACGACACCACATAGATGGCAACACGGTTTGACACCGCGCTCTGGCCCACAAAATTCATGACGGCTAACGGGTCGGCGTTCAGACCATAATCCGCCATTGGGCTAGAGACGCGAACGGCGCTGGAGCATTGGGTCGGCGGATTGAGTTGGGTTTGGGCATTGGAATCCGTAACCGTTACATAGGCATTTTTAAGTCCGGCGGTTGAGTATCTTACAGTCACCGGATTGCCCGTGGACGGCTTGCCGGCGTCATCAACAATAGGCGAATCGCCCGTCCATGTATAGCTATATGGGGGCGCTCCGGCCGAAGCTTCCGCTGTCCATGTTACATCCTGATTAATAGAAGCGGCGGCGCTGGAAGGAGAGCAAGAGACGGTTATTGGAGCTGGTAAAACGGTAATGGTAACGGAGGAGGAGAAATGTGGGTCGGTAGGTTTAGTGGTATCATAGCAATCAATAGTAAATGTTCTGTCCACAGACGATGGGTCAGTATTAACCAATGCATCAGTAATCGCAGTACCTGTAGGAACGGCAAGGTCGCCCGCAAAACTACCCGATACGGATTCTGGAGTTGGATTACATTGTATAGCCGCCATCGCAGGTCTTGTGTAAAAAACCGAACCGGCAATGGCGAGAATGGCGCAAAGATATATAAGAGAAGAAAAACGAGATTTCATAGAATACGAAAATTATGCGAATGGTTACGAAATGATACGAAAAGAGTTTAAATTATTATATCACAAACACGAACTGTTTGTTGTCCACACGGATAAAAAATAGCCCGCCTAAGTTTGCTTGGGCAAACATTTAGGCGGGCTGTGAGACTACTAAAGAGCCGGTCAGTTCCCAACCCTAGCGCGGTAGAACCGCGCGGAACCGGTGGCCGAGTCCGTCGTGGAGACGGAGCCGGTGGTGTTGGTGAGCACCGTCAGAACTTGCCAGTTCTTCAGGTTTTCACTGTACTCCAGGGTAACCGAACCAGGGCCGCCGGTTACCGTCAGCTTGACCGCCGGATCTACCGGCTCGGCGCTTTTGGCCGAAAACACCGGCTGCACCGACGCAATCGTCAGCGTCGGCGACAACGGCGAGAGGAGCGAGCCGTCCGCCAGGTTGAAAACCTGGAAGGTGCCGTCGGTGTACCAGAGTTGTATGGTGCCGGGTTGTTGACCAAAGACGTAGGCGTTGTTAAAACCAATCACCTTGTTTGGCAACCAACTCAAGGCGGTTTCAGACTCAAGCACATTTCCTTGCTCGTTTCTGATTTCCCCCTTGACGATGCCGTCAATGAAGAATCCTTGATTTACCCGGATAGTAATCGCCTTTTCCATATCTGCCTCGTAGGCGCTCTCGGGGATTACCGTTTTCCCATGAGAATCTTTAAAGGCACCGATGGTGAAGTAATTCTGAACAGAAAAGGTGGTAACACTCTGTTGATAATTGACAGAAGCAGGTTGCCAATTACCACCAATCAATACCCCAACCACCTTCCCTTGAAGCTCCGGGTCATTCGGGTCAACTGAAACTCGCACCGCCTCCCTCATCATTGTCTGAAGGAGCGCTTTGAGCTCCGCTTTGTCCGAAGTGGCGGCAGAGCGTTGGCAGAGAGCGTTGACGCTCTCGGTGGTGCCGTCGCTCTTGGTGTACGACCACCAATAATTCCAGTAGACGATGGTAAAATTCTTTCCGCTATCATCCATCAGATCGACATTGATATCGATTCTGTGTGTATTTTGAAGCTCGTGATTAAGCACCTTCTCCACGCTCCCGATGGGGAGTGAACTGACTGCCGCGAAGGTTTGGAACCCGGCGGCAAAGGAGGCGACAAACATCGCCAAAACTAACTTTTTCATTTTTCCTTTCCGCCGTTGAGACACGGCTAGTAGAGATTTCGCCGCTTTCTTCCAAGAAAGCGCGAAGCTCTCTGTTGTCAAAAAATCTAATGCCTACCTCTAGATTATCACATTGTCAATAGATAATCAATACCAAACATCACTACCGTCCAATCGTCAAACCACCCTAAAGTAGCCTGAAATAAGGGCTTTTTTTCTTTACTGCCAAAACTATCCCCTTTTTGTCAACTGCTTTGTCCCCATCTCCCCCTTGAAGGGCCAATGTCTTTGTTCGGCACCCCTCCGAAAGCTACGGATTTTCTTGCTGGAAAAATCCTGAAGTTTCGGCGCCGACTGCGTTGCTGTTTGGCACTTTTATACTTCGCTAAGCTTCAACTTTTTTACGGATTACTTATTACCTGCCATTTGAGAGTTGCCGGATTTCCCGACCTGACCGAGGCGGCTTTTGTTTCTGTACCGTCGGGATTTACAATTAGAAGATTGACTGTTTTGACGCAAGCCGCCGAGGATGTATTCATACTAAAATCAGACCAAGAGGAACCGCTATCGCCTACGGCTTCAACTTGATAGGTATACGGATGGTTTTTAGTAAGATTTTTATCGGCATAAGGGTGTAGCAAGGAGACAGGGCGTAGCAAGGAGACTCCTTGCTACGCCCTGTTATTGGAGCTGGTAAGACGGTTTGGCTTAACACAAGAGAATTATAGCACAGGAGAAAACCGACAGTCAGTCTTGCCTTGCGCTATTCTTAAGTATGTGGTAACTTTTCTGTTAGAGCTACCGGTAAGAGCCGAATAGTTCTTGTTCAAGTATAATAACCCTTAAAGAAAAGGAAGGAGCAGAAAACGGATGAGTATAGCAACACTCGAACCACCCCAAACTAGTAGGGAGCTCGCCTCCCCGGACCAGCCCACTCTGCCTGACATTTCAAAGGTTACTCCTCTGTCAGAAGCAGATAAACCGTTGATTGATGACATTGTGACAGTGCTGAAAAAGCACGGTGCCCAACATCGGTTTGGACTGACACTGCTCCACCAACACTTTGATATGTCTCCAGATGAAGTATTGGTGGAGTCCACAGATGTGGAAACTCGCACTCAAACCATCAAGCCCGATAAGAAAGTTAATCTCAAGGGTCTACCGGTCACCGAGACTGCTTGGCGCCTGGATACCGGGAAACCGATGATGGCTTGTGTTTGTGTCCAGATGGGTGATAGTCACGACCATCGAAGAAGAGGGGGTTGAGTTCCCTGTCTTGAGTTCGCAGTCTCGTTGCGTGAGTTTGCAACGAGACCTTTTATTTTTTTGATACTATGCTTATATGATTTCTTGGAACCAAAAAGAAGTTCTGTTTAAGGGTATATCTTATTACATATATAGATACAATATAAAATCAGTTCTTGATATAGGAGCTGGTGATGGAACATTGGCGGATAAGATTTCTCACATCGTCAATAAATATCTTGCCGTGGAAAGAGACAATAAGAAAGTCAGTATTCTAAAAACCTCCGGCCTTAATGTGGTTAAAGGAGAGTTTCCATCGGTTAAAATTTCGAAAAAATATGATTTAGTTCTCTCTTCGCATTCAATCCCAGAAAATACAAAAACCCTAGAAAAATTTATACGTACGGCGTGGCAATTAGTCAAACCGGCAGGCATACTCCTCATAGTAACCTTTAAGGGCGGAAAGGGAGATGAATTTAAATTGATAAGAGAATTAGAAGGAAAAAGTGTTGAATTAAATGAACTTATTTTTAAGAGAACAATGTGTATTCTTCAAGAGCTCGGAAAACCAAAGATTAAGAAACGAATAAGTAACATTGAAACTACGAGCTTACAAGAAATGCTAGAAGTTGTTTTGTTTTCTTTAGCGGCGGAAGGCAAAAGTACCAGATATAAAAAAGAAGTTGAGGATTTGCTAAAAAGGGACTTCAAACAAAGTAATAAATACTCATTATCTTATGAGCATCTTTTTATAGCGATGCAAAAAAATCATCCTCATGCGGCGCTCAAATAAACAAAAGCGATTTGGGATACCTAGTCGACAGAATAAAAATCTTAAAAGGGCTGCCGCAAGTGTACGGTACGCAATATAAAAAATTGGCGACCGGGAAAATTATTTTTTTTGATATTGAAGATGTTAAAAATGTAGATAAAAGGAGAAAGAAATTGGGAATGGAAACGTTCGCGCAATATCAAAAAAGGATACCGGAAAATCAATAATGGCGGGATTATTAATGTTGGGCCTTGCAGCTGCCTTGCCCACGATCCGAGTCGCCCAGAATTTTTTGGATTGCTTCTTCACTTAACACAAGAGAATTATAGCACGGAAAACCGCCCCCCGAGCCACCGCCAGAGGCGGGGGTTTTTAGTTTTTAATCCTTTAAGATCATCAAGATTGGGCCCTGCTACGGCCTCATCCACCTAATGCCATCTAAAATTACTTCTATAATCCCACTGGTCAATCGTATTGTCATCAATAACCTTTACTTTTTTTATAAATCTTAAGATATCCCGATATATTATATTTGAATGTGTTATCTTTCTCAGATCTTTCCCTAAAAACGCATATGCATATAAATAACGAGGAGAAAATTTTTTTTGTAATGCATTTTGAGGCAACTCAATATGTTTATTTTGCAACCTTTTAGGATGAATGCGTAGTCGGATTTCTTTGATGTCATTAATGCGAAGTAATAATTGTTTTCTATCTCGTAGAGCTAGGTCAATGACCCCATGAAAACTACCACATACATCATATTTCTTAAATAAAAATTCATCTATCAATGGAAGGTGCTTTTTAAGTAATCTGGATAAAGTTTTAATCTCTTTTGTCCCGATCGTTTTGTTTATAAATACTTTCAAAACGTTATTTTGTTGCAATAAATCGATGTTAGCAGTAAATCCATTTTTTGAACACAGTGCCGATAATAATCCGTTTTGGGTGGCATTTGCTACTTGCAAAGCCTTCGCATGAGATCCAAAATTTCCCTTAACGCCACTCATAAAGCTAAAAGCTATACCAAGGGCATTAACCGTTTGATCTGTTGTAAGATGCAACAGTTTTGCTGAAAGCGCAGTAGAGCCCAATATACCAATAATGGAAGTTGGATGATACTGACTATGGTAAAGCCCGGGGTTGAATATTTTTCCTAAAGCAATTTCGATTTTTAGCCCCTGCAAGAGGGTGATTTTATTTTGTTTCAACGGAGACAGCAGTTTGAAAACGGGATAAAGTGTTGCCATGGGGTGTCCACCAATACTATATGACATTTCATCAAAATCCCTATAGTGGATAGCATAAGAATTGAGAAATACATCCTTTTTATCAACCATTTTCCTCTCTTTCTGTGTTAGATAGTAAAATGCTAATGCTAATTTATTATACTGCTCGCTTTTTCGGAAAATAGCCATCTCTCGTTCTGCATTTACTATAAGTTTATCGAGAATCCTAGTGTCCTCTTTTGTAAAATTACGCTCAATTGACATTGCGTAGTTACCGATAGTAGATAACAATTTCCTCATATAAGTTTTGTAATTTTCAGAATATCACCAATTTTTGCATTGATCGATTTGGCACCGTACTCGCGTACTTTACCCAACTCATACATACCCAAAGAACTACCCGGAAAAATTACCCAGCTGCCAGTTTCTTGCGACATCATTCTTTTACAAAAAATGGCTTTAATTTTGGTTTCATTAATCTCAACTTTATAATAATTATTTTCTTTAATGTTATCTAAGTCTCCGGTAAATTTCATCATTCCAAAATTATCAATGTGAACGATAGTATGACCTACTATATTTAATCTCGTAATTTCTTCCGGAGAAACAGGTGCCCCTAAATTTTTTATATCTTCACCACATGCTATTTTTGCAATTGTCGGTGCAGTGACCAATTTCCCACTAAAAGAAAGAAATTGTTTACTTAAATCGGTAAATAAACCGGAAGCATCATAAAGCTCCGTACAACCAAAATCTCTCGTGAGCCAATCAAATGCTCCTGTATTTCTTCCCATGAAGATAAAGTCTTTCTTCTTTGTTTTTCCGATAAGAGATTTTGGTCTTTCTTTTACTGGATTAAAAATAACAGAAAAAAGAGTTCCTGGTGGGTATAGGTCCGCCATCAACCTCAAGGCAAAATTGCAGTTAACGACCGAGAACTCGCGAATTGGAACAAACGGCTCTATCTCAATATCTTTACGGTCTCCTATTTCATTTATAATACTTGCTCTTAATTCATTAGCGGCGATATCGACACAATCAGTTACGATAACTAAGCGTTTTATTTGCATTTTTTATTTCTTAACTTTATCAAGTTGGAAAAATTTTATTATTTTTAATACAACCTTTTGGGCAGATAAATGTGTGTTATCAACAATAAAAGTTTGATCAACCGGTGTTAGTGTAGAAAAGTCCAGTTTATTCATAACTTCAGTTAATTCATTAATAGTATTGGGTTTGTTGTATTTTACTCTTTCTTTATTCAACACTCGTTTTTTTTGTTCCCCTGAATCACAAACTAGTTTAACGTAATTAATAGTTCCACCGTTTTTTCGCATTAATTTATCTAATTTTTTATAGAAGGCATGGGTATCTTTAGTATTGGGGAATCCAGTCGTCCATATCAAACCAGGAACTTTCTCAACCAATAATTCGTTAATAATATCAAGACGTATTTTTCTTATTAAATTACTAAAAGGTTTACTATAAAAAGAAAAGAAGTTTTCTGCTAAATCAATAGTCATGTGATTATGCAGTATGGGGTATCCAGTTTTTTTAGATAATTCATTGGCTGTGGTCAATTTGCCAACAGCTGTTGCTCCGTAAATGACTATTAATTTCATAATTAATTTTATTTTAACATTAATCATCAATGAATGTCTACATTTTACATAAATTTGGTAAAAAACAGTCTGATATAGTATAATAAAAATACAATTATGAACTCAGTTAAAAGCTTTCCAGACGACAGCCAGCCAAATGACAATAATTATAATCCGACCATTAAGGTCGATGAAGATACTACAAAAACTCCATTTGTCAGACATTTTACTAAAACTGGCGTAACTTTTTCGTGCATTTATTCTGACGAAAAGCAGATTGCTTTAGTTGCAGTGTTTAGTAAGCCTGAGTTGCTAGACACTTCACGTACGATTCCTGTAAGATTGCACTCCTCTTGTGCTAATAGTGATATATTGGGAAGTTTTGACTGCGATTGTCGGAGCCAACTTCTTCATTCAATTGACATTCTGAGAGAAAGAAACGGGGTGCTCATTCACTTATTTCAAGAGGGACGCGAGGCTGGGATTTTCGCAAAATATCTGGGAATGTACACAATGCAATCTAAAGGTCTGAACACTTATGGTGCCTACAGGAAGCTGGCTTTGGATGTTGACGGACGAATCTACTCGCTTGCTTTTAAGATTTTGCGTAATCTTGGAATTAAAAGGATATCTCTTTTGAGCAATAATCCAAAGAAAGCTGTGGCTTTTCATGAAGCTGGCTTTTCAGTTACTTCAGAGGCTCTACTTGGTGAAATTACACCTCAGAACTTTAGATATCTTTTCAGCAAATTTTCCGAGGGCCAGCATAAAATTTCAGAACTATTTCCAGAGGGTGGAGACTATTATTTTTGTAAGACAACCTCATCAGTTGGACCATTTCGTAGAACATGGATACTGGATGGAGATGACATGCTGTGGGAGGACAATATTGTTTATATGAAAATAGTTGATGACTTTGTTAAACATTGCCTTCCTTATACACCCCAAACCGCAGAACAACAGATTCGTCAGATGATAGATGATACGGAAGAAAAGACAATTCAAGAATACGGTTTAGGCGCAATTGGCTTCCGACAGTCCTTGGAAACCGTTTATGAACTTCTCTCTGCTAAAAATAATGTAATTCCCCGACCCGCAGAATTGCTCGACTCGGTTGTTCAAATCCTTAAAAATCAACCGGAAGTCCTGACTGCCGACGTGGTTACAGTTTTGTCCGAACTAGAGAAGCGGGGTGATGGGCTTATTCTCTACACTCAAGGGCCTCCCCGTATTCAATTTGAGAAAATTGCTCGCTCAGGTTTGGCAGAATATTTTCATGCACTCTGTGTTGTGAAATTTAAGGACGATAGTTCATTGAGACGACTACAGCATGATTTTAATTTTAACCCTGGAGAATTTATTTTGGTGGGGAACAGTCTGCGTTCTGATATTGAGCCCGCTATAAAAGCAGGTTTAAAAGCAATTCATTTTAATAACCCTAATTCTTGGCACATTCAGAATCTTTCTAAGTTGGAGAAATCGCAGTATCTGCAAATTGATAGTCTAACCGAACTTCTCGAACTCAGTATTTAAGCAAAATATCATTTTCTGCGCTTTAGTGCTTAATGATTTCAAAAACCACTTTGCCTACTTTTGCATTTATTCGCCCCGTTCCTCCTATTGGAAAAGTAAATTGAGGATATGTGTGTCCAAAATTTAGATTAGCAACCACTGGGATTTGTGAGAATTTGGGATAATTGCGAATTATTTTAACCAAGATACCGTCACTAATCTGGCTAGCGGATGTAAATCTACCGATCAAGAGTGCTTTTACTCCCTTGAATCCTTTTTGATGTATCAGAGATTGTAGTAGGCGGTCAAATGATCGAGGTCTGATTTCACCATTCTCTTCCAACATCAAAATAGAGTTTGATAAGTCAGGAAGGAATTCAGTTCCAAAAAGCGTAGTTAGTGAAGTTAGATGACCTCCAATTAAACGCCCCTCGGCATCTCCTTCAGCAATTATTAATGGACCAGGATTTGGAAGAAATTTTCTATTTTCTTGGTCAAGCCACCAAAAATCATCGCTCCAAGAACGAGTTGGATTGATTATAAACGGCTCTGTTGAAAAAACGCATGTCCGAAATGTTTCCAATGTATATTCAACCCCTTTCTTCATCCCGAATGTCCCGTAGAAAGGACCGTAATATGTTACGATTCCTGTCTTGGCATAAATTGCGTTCACTAGCACTGTGATATCGGAGAATCCGCAAAAAATCTTTGGGTTGTCTCTTAGTAAATTCCAATTAATCGACTGCAGAATTTGAGCGGTGTTCATGCCTCCTAAGCCAGACAGTATCAACTTAACTTCAGGATCCATCAGTGCTTCGTTAAGATCCTCCACCCGATCTGCAACACTGGAAGTGTCAAATTCATCGCTAACTTCGACGTACTTACCAAAAGATACTCGGAGACCCAACGCCACAAGGTTTGTGTTGCAAACTTCACGCTGAGAGGGAGACACGCCTTTTAAACTGAGTCCGAAAGATATCACTCTAACAAGATCTCCTTTTCGGAGACGTCCTGAAAACTGTGTTGCATTATTTATTTGAATGGCTTCTTGACTTAACACAAGAGAATTATAGCACGGCTTAGAACAAAGCTCGTGTTTCGTTATGTGATTTCGTCATTACTAGAGCAGGAGTGCCATAATGTGGTTGACGTACAAATCATTGACAATTAATTGGTCTTGTGTAATGTGTACTTAGAAACCAACTCAACAGAAAGTATGTTCCATGAAAACAAAAAAGGTGCTTATTGTTTCCCACGCTGAAGATGGGAGTTCTAAACTCCTCATGCAACGGTTAAAAGAGAGTGACGAGCCATACCAACTCGTTGATTTAGGAAAGTTCCCTCTTGAAGCAACGGCCTCAATTGATCTATCTAGTGAAGTATCTATGAGATTCGTTGAAGATAAGTTTGGATTTACAGGGGACAGCGTAAAAAGTGTCTGGTGGAGAAGACCAAAAGGAAAAGCGCGTCCATCGACAAACAACCCGCTCCAAAGATACATCGAGCTAGAATCCGAAGTGTTCATCAGTTCACTTTTTAACCTGCTCGGCACTGATACACAGTGGGTATCTCATCCAGAGAAAACAAGACTTGCTAACAGAAAACCGCTACAACTTGAAGTTGCCAGGCAAATTGGATTTAGAATACCGAAAACTCTCGTATCCAACGACCCGGAAGCCGTTAGGGATTTTCTCGAAGTAAATCATAACATGCCCATAATTATGAAACCGGTTGGCACTAGCTTCGTGAGACTTTCAGACGACCCGACTGATGCTGAAGGAAAAAACCTGGCGATTTATACCAAGATAGTGGACAAAGATTTGTTGCTTCGCAATATCCAAAAAGTCAAAAATTGTCCGGTGATCTTCCAAGAAGCGGCAATGCAAGAGTTCGACATAAGAGTTACTGTAGTAGGACGCAAAGTGTTTGCCGTAAAGATTAGTCACAGCAAAGAACGGGAGATTAATGATGGCAACCTTGATTGGCGACATCACGAACTTGACCGTGTGTACGAAAAGTACCAACTACCGAGCGAGCTGGAAAATAAGTGTGTTGAGATTGTCAATCGTTTGGGGTTGAACTTTGGTGCCATTGATATGTGCTTTTCCAAAGAGAAAGGGTATATATTCTTTGAAATTAACCCTCAAGGGCAATGGGTTCCGTCAGAGGTCACCGCCGGGCACCCCATATCCATCGCACTTGCAGAATTCCTGTCCATGTGATAGGTTGATATTAGTCTAGCATAAGAAAGGGGGGTGAGAAAAAATGAAAAATGAGGAAGCGCTTCCTATCACGTTTCTCCATTCTGAGCCGTGTGAGTCAAAGGTTACAGAGTGTCCAGAAACTGACTTCGCCCGCGAACATGATACCATGATCCAGCGAACGGGAGATTCAGACACCATCTAACACTGATGTCTGACATAAACCCTCCTCCGGCATACGCTTGCCGCAGGAGGATTTTTTATATCCAACATGTACACAAAAAAGCTAATCAAGAAAATTGAAGCCCTCTACGATGTAGACCAGCGGTCTATACGATTATATAGGTTGGGAAAGTTATCTGGACTGGTGCTTGAGAAAATAAACCTTGGGCACACAGCAATCCTAAAAAAAATTATTGCCAAGCACGGCTTCTCTTTTAAAAATAGTACTTCTGAAAAAGCATACGCCTCCGCATTTTTGATTACGCAACACTCCGACGACTTGGGTTTTATGGAGCGCGTAAGACGAATTTTTTCTGGCTCCAGTGGCGCTCAAATAAACAAAAGCGACCTAGGGTACTTAATAGACAGAATAAAAGTTTTAAAAGGACTGCCGCAAGTGTACGGCACGCAGTATAAAAAGACGAGAGCCGGGAAAATTACTTTTTTTGATATTAAAGATATTAAAAATTTAGATAAAAGAAGAAAAAAATTGGGCATGGAAACCTTAAATGAATACAGAAAAAATTTAGTACAGTAGGAAAGGAAAAAATGTGACATTAAACTTATTCACCACGGTCTCCGGCGTGAGATACACTTTTTCCTCAATGCCCAAAATTTTTTGGATTGCTTCTTGACTTAACACAAGAGAATTATAGCACAAGAAAAGAACCTTGCTGAAAACAGGGCAAAAAAATCCCAACGCAATAAATTACGGTCAACTATTTTGTACTTATGTTATAGTATGTGTATGGAAACAAAAACAAATAACCACAAGCTCTATGAATGTAAGCTCTTTTTTGACTTCCCTAGTAATGTTAAAAATTCAAAAGAATTTATTTCCCGTCTTGTCCAAAATGTGCGAAAAACCGAGCTTGGTTTTCTAGGGTTTTCTAAAAAAGAGCACCTAAAAAATTGTCTTGAGAGGCAAATTTTTGATGTGGCAAAAAGATTTGAGAGTATTTCCAGTAACCATGAGCAGGCTATAGAAAAAACAATCGAAACTGAAATTCATCGACTCAAAAAACTCGTCTTGTCTCAAAAAACTCACATCTATATTTTCCCCACTTTTTCAGATTTTGTATTGAATAAAATGAGTGGAATAAGTGGTTATACACCATGGAAAGACATTGTCTTTTTGTTTGTCCATCCAAAAACGAAAAATATTAACCCGTTTTTAAATATAACCTTGGCGCATGAGTATGTCCATTCCGTAAGTCGTGAATATCATGAATGGAATAGGTTACTTGACACTATTGTGTTTGAGGGTTTGGCAGAACTTTTTATAGCAGAACATTTTAATGGGTACATATCACCGTGGACGAAGACGCTTACTATAGATGATTGTCACAAATATCTTGCTCAGATCAGAAAAAAACTCAAGTCAAAAAATCATGATGACTATAGGGATGTATTTTTCAAAAATAAAATGTACCCTCTCTGGGCTGGATATTCGATCGGGTATCAAATAGTAAGATTTTATCGTCAAAAGAATAAAAACATCACATGGAATGAATTATTGAAGAAAGAGGTAGATGAAATTTTTGAAAATTCAGGTATATAAAAAGTCCCGGAAATTGTTCCCGGGACGATGTGTTCTACAGGTTGGCTCAGATCAGTCTTTGCTTTGAGCGGAACCGCCCGATGAGTCGCTGCTCTTTTTTGCAACAACCACATTCTGGCGCTCTTTGACGGAAACTCTGAATTTGAGCGGCCGTTTGATTTTCATTTTCATAGTGTCAACCCCACTGATTCTTTGGTTGAAATTGCCTTTTTCAAGACAAAGACTATTCCAATAGTCTACTACCAAACTATCATACTCATATTTAAATAGCAATATCCCCGAATTAGCTCACGAAAATCTATCTGCCATACTCTCCGGTGTGAGATGCACTTTTTCCTCAATCCCCAGAATTTTTTGGATTGCTTCTTGGCTTAACACAAGAGAATTATAGCACGGAAAATCCTCCCCCGCCCCGCCCTCGGCGGGCGGGGCGGGGGTATTCATAATATTGTTTTAAAACTGGTATCTTGCTATAGTGTTGTTATGACCCTTATCACTATACCAAAAAAAGCCCAAAGAGAAGATCTCGTCATTATTCCTAAAAGCGAGTATGAACGACTTGTGAGCGTAAAGATGCCACGCATATTTAAAGAGGTCTCCATGACCAAAAATCAAAAGTGCGCTTTTGAACGCGCCAAACGAAATTTTGCGAAAGGCAATTTTGTAACCCTTGATGCACTCAAACGAGATTTGGAGCGTCGGTGTTGACCCGTCGGTACGAAAAACGCTGAAAAGATTCAATAAAAAAGACGTGAGGAAAATTCTCGCGGTTTTTGAAGGGTTGTCTCTCAATCCTTACTCCGGCGACATCGAAAAGTTGAAGGGCGGAGAGAATAAATGGAGGCGAAGAATTGGTGTATACCGAATCTTTTACCAAATTTATCAGAGTAGCCGAACAGTCTATGTTGCTCACATTGAACGCCGCGGCTCTCACACCTACTAAACTTCTCAGGGCGACTTTTTTCTACAAACACTACCGGCACCAGAATTTTTTGAAAAAGACTTGATGGAAATTAAATCACAACTTAAAAATCGATCGCGGCGGGGATTCAATCTTGTGTATCGTGATGCCGATTCGCTCACCGAACTTGGCAAAAGAATCGTCTCCGGTGTGTACGGATATTGTTTCTATGGAGAAAAACTGATTGTGGTTTACGCCGAAACAAAAGGTTACTGGACGCTTCCGGGTGGCAGCGTCGAATCAGGAGAATCTGTGGAACAAGCGCTCGCACGAGAGGTGAGAGAGGAAACGACTATGAGGATAATTACTCAACTGCTTATCGGCTACCAAGATATTTTCGAGCCAACAGGCACGGTCACGCAAACCATATCCGTGTGTGTCGTTGAACCCATCGGTCCCTTTGAAAGCGATCCGGCAGGTGAAGTTACGGAAATAAAATTGATTAACCCGAAAGATTACAAGAAATATTTTGATTGGGGAGCTGTAGGAGAGCGTCTTTTGAAAAGAGCGCTTGAAGTTAACGAGGCAATAAAATGATCAACTGTATTTTCTGCAAAATTGCAAAAGGAGAAGCACCCGCGCACAAAATTTGGGAAGATGGAAAACACCTGGCCTTTCTTTCCATTTTTCCGAACACCGAGGGATTTTCGGTAGTGATTACAAAAGAGCATTACCCATCGTATGCATTTGATTTACCAGAAGAAGTTCTGATTGGTTTGGTAAAGGCCGCGAAGCAGGCGGCAAAATTACTTGATGCGAAACTAGAAGATGTTGGGCGCACGGGTATGATTTTTGAGGGTTTTGGCGTTGACCATCTGCATGCCAAGCTTTTCCCCATGCATGGAACGGAAAATATAAAAGAGTGGAAGCCGATAAAATCAAATGTTGATAAATATTTTGAAAAATATGAAGGGTACATTTCTTCCCACGACTGGAAACGAGCCGATGATGCGAAGCTTGCCGAGCTAGCGCGGCGGATTACAGGCTAATTGATTCTCAATCACCAACTCTGATTTACAGCAGTGCGGCCACTTTTCGCATAATCACCCGAGCGGCGGTTTTAAAGTCGGCTACCGTTGGATTTTCAACCGATACGACGTCCTCAAAATAGAACGGCGCGCCAAAAATAATTCTTACTCTTCGTCTCCTAAGGAAAAAATCGGCCGGAGTAGTGCGATAGGCACTGCTGATTCTCACCGGCACGACAGTCGCCCCCGTCCGCCACGCCAGATAACCCGCTCCGCCGTGGGCAATGGAGCCGATATCGCTTTCGGGCAACCGCTTGCCGTCTGGAAACATACACAGGCTGTGCCCGTCATTAAGAATTTGAATATGAGGCGCGAGGGAAACCGCGTAACTATGTTGCCCTGACCCTAGGCGATGAGCCCCCCAGAGCTTAAAGAAAAATCCTCCATAGAAAAATTTTCGCCAGCCGCTATTTTTGTAAAATTGCTCTTCGCGCGAGGTATAAAACATGGGCATCAAGGGCGAAAGAAACGGCAGGCTGGCCGGCAAGAGAATCGGGTCAAGCTCGCTTCCGTGATTGACGGCAAAAATCATGCCCCTGTCGCGCGGCAGACTTTTAAGACGCTCTATGCCGTGAATGTCTAACCGCAGAAAAAAAAGAAACATCGGTCGGACAATCGGCCAAATGGCGGTTTGCAAAATAAATGGAGTGATGTAGAAAAAGCGGCGCATGGCGGGCTAGTAAGTATGTGACCCGCGCCGTTTAATCTCAACCACAACTACGGCTCGCGATTCTTGGTAAATTTTGTAAAAAATACGATATACTCCGACCCGTCGCCGCCAGCGATTTTCTTCGCCTTTGATTTTCTCAATATCTCCAGCGTATGGATTTTCTTTTAATGACTCAACCGCCTCAAAAATGCGACGTCTATCGGACATTGAAAATTTCGCGCTGTACCGATATACATCTGGGTCAACGTGTAAGGCCCAATTTCTGTTTGAATTCATTGAGAGTTAAAGACTTTCCTTGGGCAAAATTGCGCTCTGCTCTCTCAAATGCTTTTTTTTGCGCCTTTGTCATTCGCACTTCCCTGTACTTCTTTGGGAGCGCGAAGTTGGCGCGTTCCTGAAGCGCTTCGAACTCTGCCTTTGGAACAAGTATTAGCTCCTTCCCCGCAAGATGTTTGGGTATAGTAACGGTAGTCATGCTGACAGTATAACAAGGTGTGGAATCTAAAACAATGTCCAAGCAACTAGTTAAAGGGGCATTTTCTTTTTCCAAAACCCCCGCCCAACTTCTAGAGGTTGAACCTTAGGTCAGGAGAAAGGTTCAACCTCGTTTTGTTGTTGTTAATCTTAATCTCCCATCCATCTTTAAGATTGCTATAGCAATCTTAAAGATGGATGGGTTTGGGCGAATATTAAAACTCTTGGAACATTGGCCGAATGATATTAACATCAAGAGATATGGTAACGCTGTGATCAATTGAACTGGCGCCAGTCACGGTTATCTTGTCCGGATAATGACCCCTGGCAATCGGCGTCTGGGCTTGAATGACCATGTCAATGCCTTTCGAGTACAGGTCACTGGTCATAGTGGCATTTTCAACTGAAGTGCCGTGATTGTAAAAAACGTAAGTAACCTCAACTCCTGCTATCTTTGATGGCGAGGCGGAGAGCGTCACGGGGTCGGTAAAGCCGCTTGACGACACCACATAGATGGCAACACGGTTTGACACCGCGCTCTGGCCCACAAAATTCATGACGGCTAACGGGTCGGCGTTCAGACCATA
>JACPHR010000008.1 GCA_016188455.1 Candidatus Tayloriibacteriota bacterium
CGCGAAATGTACTTACAACGCAAAGACCTGCTCATGCGTGAAAAAGCTGGTTTGCTCGAATCAGAAACAAATTTTGGGCAACAGAGAAAGAATTGGGTCGAACCCTTGCGGAGTTTCGTTTTGTCCTTGAAGGAAGCCGTTGAAATTGAAAAAACTTCCAATCATTTAGAATGGAAGAAGTTTTTTCAGAAAATCGGCTCTAACCCTGAAATCAAGGACAAAACGGTTTCCATACGCTGGGGGGAATTATGGGATTTCACGGCTTCCGCCGCAGGCGGAAAGGGTTTTGGCGAAAATCAAAGCGCGATTTTGGCTTCCGCAAAATCGCTCCATATTCTTAATTCCGAACAAGTTACTACTGGTGCGCGGGAGAGGAATTGCACCTCCACGCCTTTCGGCACAGGAACCTCAATCCTGCGTGGCTACTATTACACCACCCGCGCGTGATATTCGAACTAACCACTTACAATAAACAACTTAGCATAAAAAGAGCCGGCAACCAACTATCCGTTGCCGAATCCAGCTACATTGTTATAGAAAGGTTGCGGACAGACTATGTTTTGGCTTCCAGCAGTATGTTGTCAGTTGTTGGTTGTAAGCCAGTCTCTTCGCTTCGGACCGCTCTGGCGTTGCGCATCTCGCGGCGGATGGCTTTGGCGGCCTTTTTGCGGATGTGGTAAAGCTTGACGCGGCGGACTTTGGACCGCCGCAGGATTTCCACTTTCTCAACAGTCGGGGCGTAGAGAGGAAAAATTTTTTCCACCCCGACGCCGTCAACCACTTTGCGGACGGTAAAAGTGGCACCCGGCTCGCTTCCGTGCTTGCGCGCCAAGACCAAACCCTCAAACGCCTGGAGTCGCATTTTCTCTTTAAAGATTTCTTTCGCCTTCGCATGCGCTTTTTCCGCCACCCGCTCGGTGATTCTTTGCCAAACGCGCACGGTATCCCCCGCCCGCACGTCAAGCTTGCCGCGAGTCTTAGTATTAATCGGAACAACGGTAAAATTGGCTGTCATGGTGGGCAATACTTTAACATGTCCGTTATTTCATTGCAACGGGCATTTGACTCAAAGGCCCCAGTTTGTTAAGGTTGCCCGAGACAAAATTTGAAATTATGAACAAAATGAACTTTCTCCGGCTGGTAAGCATCGCGAGCTTTTGGCTGGGAATTTTGATGATTGCCTCTTTAGGCCTGCTTTTTGTCTTCAGGCCGAATTGCGAATTGTGCGACCAGGTCTTCCTTACGCCGCTTGATGCCCTGCTGGCCGTAACGCTATCGGCGCTGCCTCTGCCCGTAGCCGTCATCGCCCGCTATCTTTCGCGCACTTGAACCCCCGGACGCGGTCGGGGTTTTCTTTTTTCTGCTGCCGCTTTAATGCGGCAAGTTTCGGTTTTTCCCGACCTTGCGTCTTTGCACGATAAACACCTTGGAATACTTTTTCGGCCGCCTTGACTTCTGTCCCTTGCCCACATGCTTGCCCCAGCGCGTTTTGGCGAACCGTAGGCCGCGGCCCTGCCGGCCTTCGCCGCCGCCGTAAGGGTGGTCCGCCGGATTTTGGGCCGAACCGCGCACCGTCGGCCGGATACCAAGCCAGCGGCTGCGACCGGCCTTGCCGACATTGACCAGGCGATTTTCTTCGTTGGCCACTTCCCCGACCGACGCCCAAGCGGTATCAATAATTTTCCGCACCTCGGTTGAGGGCAGTTTGACGTCAGTATAACCGGCGTCTTGGGCAATGACTTCGGCGTAGTTGCCGGCGGAGCGGCCGAGCTTGCCGCCGCCTTGGGGTTTAAGTTCAAGATTGTAGACAAAAGTGCCGACCGGAATTTTTTTCAAAGGCAGACGGTTGCCGGGCCTCAAGGGCGCGTTTTCGGAAACGATAAAAGAATCACCGACCTTGAGAGACTTCGGCAAAAGGGCGTAGCGGCGCTCGCCGTCTTTGTAGCAGACGAGGCTGATAAAACCGCTTCGGTTCGGGTCATACTCAATGGTTTCCACCACCGCTGGAATGTCCCGCTTGTCAAAAACAAAATCAATCTCCCGATACAGCCGCTTGTGTCCGCCGCCTTTGTGGCGGGTGGTCAGCCGGCCACGGTTGTTGCGGCCGACATGGCGTTTGAAACCGGCGGTCAGCGACTTTCTCGGCTCGGAAACGGTTAAAATCTCTCCGTAAGAAGAAGTGGTCATGTGCCGGCGCGATTTTGATGTGGGATTATAATTTTTCATAATTAATAACTTATAACATATAACTGAATGACTGAATAACTTTCTTATCCGCGTTATTCAGTTATAGGTTATTCAGTAATAAGTTATAGGTTCTCTATTCTTCCTCCCGCCTTAAGATACACGTACGCCTTACGACCGGTTTTTCCGTAAGACACTCTGCCTCTGACAAAAGATTTTTTCGGCGGAATTTTCAGCACGGCCACTTTTTCCGGGGTTACCTTATAAAGCGCTCTTACCGCCTCCGCGATGGCGCGCTTGGTGGCGGCGCGCGAAACTTCAAAGACGTAGACCGAGCGGCCTTTTTCGGAAAGAATGCCGGCTTTTTCGGTAACCCGCGGCCGTATAAGAACGCCAGAAACGGCGCCGGTAAGAGCCGCGCCGAGGCCGGGTGAAGGCAAAGGGGCCGGCAGAACGGAGAGCTTGCGGGCTGCTTTCGGCGCTTCCTTCACGGCCTCCGGCGCCGATGTCACTTTGTTCTTTTTTAAATTAAGAATTCCCATAAAATTAAACTCTGGCTTCCAGCAAAGAAAGCGATGGCTTCGGGTCAACCACCACCAGATATTTTTTATTGAGCAGGTTAAGCACGTTTAAGTTACGGATTTCGCCGAAAGTCAGGTTGTTAAAATTGGCAAAACTCCGCTCAATGGCGGCGTCCTTTTTGGGCAAGGCCAGATGAAGGCCGTTTTTGTTTTTTTTGGCGATGTATTCAAAACCCTTGATGGCCGAGAGCGCCCCCAAAACCTTTTTGGCTTCTTTGGTTTTAGGCGCCTTAAAAGCCAAACTGTCCAAAAAAAGCACTTCCTGGTCTTTCAGTTTTTTGGACAAAACCACGGAGAGAGCTTTGGCCTTCATCTTTTTGTTGATTTTACGCCCAAAAACTTTGTCCTTGGTCGGACCGTGGGTGACGCCGCCGCCGACCCACAAGGGAGAGCGGATGGAGCCGTGGCGGGCGCGGCCGGTGCCTTTTTGGCGCCAGGGTTTTTTGCCGCCGCCCCGGACCTCGCCGCGGCCTTTGGCGTGCGCCACGGGCTGGCGCAAGTTTGCCTGCATGGAAACCGCCACCTGGTGCACTAGGTCGGCGTTCCAAGGCAAACCAAAAACACTCTCGGGAAGCGCGAGCTTTCCTACTTCTTTGCCTGTTTGGTTGTAAATTATTGATTCCATGTTCCAAACTTAAAATTGAAATATCAAAAATTAAAATGACCCGCCCGCCTTGCTTCGCAACGCGAAGCGGGCAAGCAATGTCAAATGTAAAATGTACCAACTCGGTCAATTTTGAATTTTAAACTGTAATTTTGCATTTTGATTTTTAATCTTTACATTTTGTTGAAATTGGCGGTCATCCGCGAATTTCGACGAGGCTGCCTCGGCGTCCCGGCACTGCGCCGCCGAGCAGAATAACATTTTGGGCCGCGTCCACCTGAATCACTTTGACGTTTTTGACGGTGACGCGGTCTCCGCCCATCCGCCCGGCCATGCGCATGCCCGAAGGCACGCGAGTGCGGAGGCCGCCGCCGATGGTGCCCGGTTCGCGCTCGGAATGTTTCTGGCCATGGGTGCGGCTCCCGCCGTGAAAACCATGGCGCTTGACTACACCTTGAAAGCCCTTACCTTTGGAAACGGCCGAAATCGTAACCGCGTCACCAGGCTTGAAAACCGACGCGTCAATCTTGTCGCCGACCGCCATGGTAAGCGACCCCGGCATGCGAAACTCTTTGAGTCCCCTGAAATCGCCGAGTCCTTTCACATGACCTTTGACCGGCTTGCTGATATTTTTCGGATGGCGCTTGCCCCAGCCGACCTGCACGGCGGAATAGCCGTCTTGCTCTTCGGTTTTAATTTGGGTAACGACATTTGGCACGACAGAAACAATCGTCACAGGGCGAACCTTGCCGTCATCCGTCCAAACTTGGGACATATTAAGTTTTGTGCCTAAGAGAAAGCGCATAAAATTTTGAACACAGCGGGGCCTTCGCTAAAGCTTCGGCCTCCCAAGGCTGGCGGTTCTCCTTCTTTCATAACAGCCGTAAAGTAGCAGTGGAGAGAAGCCTAACAAATCCCGCGAAAAAAGTCAAAAAATATTCTACCTAGAAGCCCACTTGCGCCAAACTTTTTTGTCCATTTTTGATTGTCGAATCATTGTTTCCAAAGTTCTGATTGGATAAGACCCGTGAGTAAAATTAACTTCCACGACTGCGGCAGTTTGTTCATTCACCCACGCCTCGTGGGAACCGAATTTCTCGTGATGAAACGTAAAACCAGATTCCTTGAGGAATCTGGTTACATCTTTATATGTCCAGTTGTTTAAACCGTTTGGCATTGATAAGGGAAAGTAGCCAAGAACTGATAAGGAGAAGCTACAGGTTTCCGCGGTTTTTGCAATTCTTCCATAGCTTGAAAATAAATCTTCCAGTATTTTTCTTCAGTGTGTCTGTTCAAAAGTTCATCAGACATTTTTCTATCTCTCACAACTTTAAGGTGCAATTTTGCGGCCTCCTGAATAGAGAGCATAAGTTTGTCAGGATCATTTCCTTCTTCAACAATGTCAAAAGTAAGGCAAACTCCAACATACAAATTACCCTCTTTATAAACAAGATACTCGATAAGGCCGCGCTGTTTTGTGTTGTGTGGTCTTGATATCATCGTATTACAGATAGTATATCATAGAGGGACTTATATACAAAATGGCACATTGCTACGTAATCGGAAAATAATCCAGCCCTCCAAAGCGCTCGCGAGATTCTTTCGGCATTCTTCCCGCGTTTTTCCGGTTGCCCACACGCCGCGCAGCTCTTTTATCTCGGCGTAGACGCGCTTCCCGCTTTCAATCCGCTCGTATTTCGCCTTGCTTAAATAGGTTGAAATGTAGTCTTGAAGCATAAAACTATACTAGCACAAAATCCCTCAATGGAAAAACCTCCTACCTACTTGAAAATTACACATTGCCCCGTAGTGAGCGGTAAAACCTTAAATCCGTATTTATCCGCCATTTCGTCAACGGCCTTTTTGCACCCCGGCCACTGTAAAAATCCATAATCATCGCAAACCATTATCCCGCCCTTGACCATTCTTGGATAAAAGAAGTCAAAAGAATCCTTTGTCGGCTTATACACATCCACATCAACGTGAACAAAAGCAAACGTAAGATCTTTAACTTCTGAAAATCTGTCGGGTATCCAGCCTTTATAGTACTTAAAATCACTGAAGTATGACAAATGCGCCTGCACATTTTCTAAAGAGCAAGCGATTGCTCCTCTGCCTCCGATTTCTTCCGGATTTCTTATATCAGCAACTTCTCGTCCAGAGATACCTTCAAAAGAATCAAATAGGTGAACCGGTCTTTTTGTTACTGCTCTTATTTCATAAGCGGTTGTCCCTTTGTAAACTCCGCATTCGGCAATCTCTCCGTCGGGAATAATTTTCAGTAATTGCACCAGTGTGTAACTTCTCATTTTGTGGAGTAAAAAATTTTCAGTGTCTGTTTTTTCCAAAGCCAAAGAATACAGATTATTAAACTGTGTATCGCTTGCCCATTGAAACTTATACCCGCAGTACTCCTCAAATGAAGAGACGGCGTCTTTTATCCCTAAATAGTTTTTTATCAAACTTTTCATGATGACCCTAAAATACTCCCTAAAAATGATGAAGTGACATAGTTGGATGTGCTAACTATAGTATGTAGAACCAAAGTTAGCAAATAACTACACTTAAAGTGTAGTTATGAATAAACAAATCCTCATTCAATTTGGGAAAAGGGTCCGTGAAGAACGCGGTAAAAAAGGTTACTCTCAAGAACGGCTGGGAGAACTGGCGAAAATGCACCGAACGTATATCGGCATGATTGAACGTGCCGAGAAAAACATTACTCTGACAAACATGGAAAAAATCGCTCGGGCTTTGGATAAAAAGGTGAACGAACTGATTGATTTTTAATTCGCAAGGGTAATTATTTTGTTAAATAGTTACAACCACGAAAAAACCGCCGAGGGGCGATTTTTTGTTTCTCTGTAGTTCCGCGTCCGTTCTGAGAATTTCAGTGTCTTACAGCATTTTCACGTCAATGTTCACGCCAGAGGGTAAACTCATGTTGGTCAGGGACTCAACAACTTTGGCGTTCGGGTTCACGATATCAATCAGCCGTTTGTGAACCCTCATCTCAAATTGCTCCCGGGCGTTTTTGTGCACGAACGCTCCGCGGTTGACCGTGTATTTTTTGATTTCGGTCGGCAAAGGAATCGGGCCCAAAATTTTGGCGTCAAAGCGGAGCGCCGTGTCCATGATTTGCTTCACGGACGCGTCCAGAATTTTGTGCTCGTAAGCCCGCACCCTGATGCGCAGCTTGGCGGGCAAGGATTCCTTGGCCTTGACCGCGACTTTGGCGGAGCGCTTGGCCGGCGTTTTTTTGGTTGTGGGTTTGGTAACCATGACTCAAATGTAAAGTCGAAAAATCAAAAATCAAAATGACAATGTAAAAATGAAAATTGAATTCGATAAATTTTTAATTTTAATCTGTGATTTTCAATTTTAGTATTTACATTTTACATTGCCAAAATTATCGCTACGCGATAATTTTGGTGACCACTCCAGCGCCCACGGTCTTGCCTCCTTCTCGGATGGCGAAGCGCTGTTTCTCTTCCAAAGCGACGGGCGCGACGAGCTTGACCTTAAAGGTAATGGTGTCGCCCGGCATAACCATCTCGGTCTTTTCAGGCAGAGCGACATCGCCCGTGACGTCCGTGGTGCGGATGTAGAACTGCGGCTTGTAGCCGGTGAAAAACGGCGTGTGCCGGCCGCCTTCCTCCTTTTTAAGCACATAGACTTCGGCTTCAAAATCAGTGTGTGGCGTAACGGAGCCCGGCTTGGCCAATACTTGGCCGCGGTGCACCTCCTCCTTCTTGGTGCCGCGCAAAAGCACGCCGGCGTTGTCCCCCGCCATGCCTTCCGAAAGCGATTTGTTGAACATTTCAATGCCGGTTACGGTCGTCTTGGCGGTCGGCTTGATGCCGACGATTTCCACTTCCTCGCCGACTTTGACCAGACCGCGCTCAATCCTGCCGGTAACCACCGTGCCGCGGCCTTCAATTGAGAAAATGTCTTCAATGGGCATGAGAAACGGCTTGTCGGTTTCGCGCGCCGGTATCGGAATATAGGTATCAAGCGCGTTCGTCAGTTCCAAAACTTTCTTCACCCATTCGTCGTCCTTGGAAGCGGCTTCAAGCGCCTTGAGCGCCGAGCCGCGGATAACCGGCGCGCCCTTGCCGTCAAAACCTTGTTTGTTCAAAAGCTCCCGCACTTCCTCTTCCACCAGGTCAATGAGGTCCTTGTCGTCAACTATGTCCACTTTATTGAGAAAAACTATGACTTTCGGCACGCCGACTTGTTTGGCCAGGAGAATGTGCTCGCGCGTCTGCGGCATCACGCCGTCGGTGGCGGCCACCACCAGGATGGCGCCATCCATCTGGGCCGCGCCGGTAATCATATTCTTGATGTAGTCGGCATGCCCCGGGGCGTCAATGTGAGCGTAGTGCCGAGCAGCCGTTTCGTACTCGTTGTGCGAGAGAGCGATAGTAATGCCGCGCGCCTTTTCTTCCGGCGCGGAGTCAATTTCGTCAACTTTCTTGAGCTTAACCGTCTGGCCGGCGAGATGAAGCGAATTCAAAATCGCGGCGGTCAAAGTGGTCTTGCCGTGGTCAACGTGGCCGATGGTGCCGACGTTCACGTGGGGCTTGCTTCGATTAAATTCTGCCATAGTATTTTACGTTAAATATTAAAACTAATAAACACTGTCCCTCCTCCGTCCCAAGCTACGGGACAAAGACAAAAAGAACGCGCAAGGCGATAGCAATTATACTATACAAATGGCAAAGAAAAGTCAACCAAAGAAAAGCGGCTCTGATTTAGGAGAGCCGCGACTACAAGTCCATCCGCCATTGCCACTCGTCTTTTTCAAGGAACTCGGGTGCTTTTTCCCTTTTGCTGTAAAGGCGCGCGGCGTAAAAACTGGCGAAAAAGACAAAGACCTGAAAGCCGAAAAGGATGACGGTAATCCTGTCTACGCCATACTTGACGGCGGAGGCAGCGAACAGGCCGGCGAAAACGCCGATAGTGCCGAAAAGTTTTGGCCAAAGGCCGTAGAGCCAGCTCAACCCGAAGCCCAAAGTCAGACTGGCCAAGAGACTGAAAAAAGGGCCGACGTAAGGAATAACGGCGAGCACAAAAGAAAGAACGCCGAGAATGAGGAATAGAACAAGATTGCTGACAAACTCGTCTTTTTTCATAAGCAGAAATAACCGAAGTTTATCCGAAACTAAATTCAGACTACAGCAGAGGCGGAGGAAAAGCAAGCGCCCCGTCCGATGTGCATCGGGGCGGGGCGGACGGGGCGAAATTTTTACGCGACTAATGTGCCCCGTTAACTTCTATTTTCTGGTTTCTATTATCCCAGTCGCGACATTGCTAGGTGCCCCCGTAATAGATCCGCCGGCTGGCGGATCGCTACGGGACGAGAGGCAGTTTGATAAACGGGTAATGAGAAAATTTACTTACGCGCCTCAATGATAGTTTGAGCAACGTTTTGAGGTACGGGTTCGTAGTGGTCAAACTCCATGGTGTAGCTGGCGCGGCCTTCGGTCATGCTCCGCAGAGTGGTAATGTAGCCGAACATTTCAGCTAAGGGTACTTTGGCGTCAATCACTTTGTTTAAACCGCGCTCGCCGACGTTTTCAATCTCAGCGCGCTTGGAAGAAAGATGGCCGGTAACATCCCCGACGAATTTTTCCGGCGTCACCACTTCCACTTTCATAATCGGCTCAAGTAAAACCGGCCGAGCGCGCTTGGCGGCATCCTGAAAAGCTTGCGAAGCGGCAATTTTGTAAGCGATTTCCGAAGAGTCAACGTCGTGGTGCGAGCCGTAGGTAAGCTCGCAGGAAATATCCGTCATCTTGTAACCGGCGACAATGCCGCGCTCCATGGCTTCACGAACGCCCTTTTCAACGGCCGGAATAAATTCCTGCGGAATGACGCCGCCCTTGACGGAATCAATGAATTCAAAATCGCTGTAGCGCTTGACGCTTTTGGGCAATTTTGCCGGCGCCGGCGCCAAAGGCTTGATGTTCAGCTTGACGTGGCCGTACTGGCCCCGGCCGCCGGACTGCTTGATGTATTTATTTTCGGCTTCGGCCGCGCCCTGGATGGTCTCTTTGTAGGCCACTTGAGGCTTGCCGACATTGGCCTCCATACTAAACTCGCGCTTCATGCGGTCAACCATGATTTCCAGCTGGAGCTCGCCCATGCCCATAATGACCGTCTCGCCAGTTTCCGAATCAGCTTTCACCTTGAAAGTCGGGTCCTCATCGGTGAGCCGCTTCAAGGCAAAACCCATTTTCTCCTGGTCGGCTTTGGTCTTGGGTTCAATGCGAAGGGAAATCACCGGGTCGGCGAACTTAATCGGGTCCAAAACAATCGGCTGGGCCTCGTCGCAAAGGGTATGCGAGGTGCGAGCGTCTTTGAGGCCGATGGCGGCGGCGATTTCGCCGGCAAAAACTTTTTTCACTTCTTCGCGCTCGTTGGCCTGAAGCCGCACGATGCGGCCGAGCCTTTCTTTTTTGCCGGTCGTTGAATTGTAAACGTAACTGCCGGCCTCCACGGTGCCGGAGTAAACGCGGAAAAAGTTGAGTTGGCCCACAAACGGGTCGGATTGCAGCTTGAACACTAGCGCGGCAAAAGGTTCTTCGTCCGACGGCTTGCGCTCAATAATTTCTCCCGTCCGCGGGTCAATGCCTTTGACCGGCGGAATGTCCAAAGGCGAGGGTAAATAGTCCACCACGGCATCCAGTATGAGCTGAACGCCTTTGTTCTTCAAAGCCGAACCGGTATAGACCGGGAAAAGTTTGGTGGCAATGACGGCCTGGCGGAGAGCTACTTTCAAAACATCAATCGGAATCTCCTTGCCTTCGAGATACTGATGCATCAACACATCATCATGTTCAACAATGCGCTCCACCAACTCGTGGCGATATTTTTTCGCCTCATCAACCAGTTCGGCCGGAATTTCCGCCTCGCGCACGTCACTCCCCATGTCGCCCTCAAAATAGTAAGCTTTCATTTTAAGCAAGTCCACGACGCCCTCGTGCCGCTCTTCAAGGCCGATGGGTATCTGCATGCGAACGGCCAACTTGCTCAAACGTTCCAAAATGGACTTGTAGGAAAATTCAAAAGACGCCCCCATGCGGTCCATCTTGTTGATAAAGCAAATACGCGGCACCTTGCCCTCCTCCGCGTAGCGCCAGTTGGTTTCCGACTGCGGCTCAACGCCGGCCACGCCGTCAAAGACCACCACCGCGCCGTCCAAAACCCGGAGCGAGCGCTTCACCTCAACGGTGAAATCAATGTGGCCCGGGGTGTCAATGATATTAAACCGGTGTTTGTACTGTTGTTCCAATCCGCGTTTATCTGCACTTGCATCCGCGTTTATCTGCGCCCGCCGATAGATGGGAAGCCAGAAACAAGTGATGGCCGCGGCGGTGATGGTGATGCCGCGCTCCCGCTCCTGCTCCATCCAGTCGGTGACGGTATCGCCCTCGTGCACCTCGCCTATTTTGTGGGTCATGCCGGTGTAATACAAAATCCGCTCGCTGGTCGTGGTCTTGCCGGCGTCAATGTGGGCAATAATCCCAAAATTACGAACTTTCTCCAGAGGATAATCTCTATTCATATGATTCCGATGCCAAACTACCTGCCCGCCATCGCCAAACTCAGGCTTTGGCAGGCGGGCGAATTATATGCGAATGCCGCGAACTAAATCATTTCTCTTCTCTCCCCTTTTTCGTATCATTCGCATCCACCGAGGCGGATTCGCAAATTAGCATCGCTATAATTAAAAAACAGCGCAGGGCTGAATGACAAATAGCATACATCAAAAGGGAGAAAATGCAAAATTATAAACCCAATCTTCGGCGGCCACAACTGGAAGTGTCGGAGAAAAATTGTCTCAATATTTTAGCAAGGAGACTCCTTGCTACCTCCTTGCTACGCTCTCAGATACAAAAAAGGCGGGCTGTCCGGCATCTTTTTCGCGTCTGTCTGCGTCAAGTCCGCGACTGTCTGCACTGGAATTTTTGCGCGCTTCGCGCTTGAAATTACCAGGCGAAATGGGCGAAGGCTTTATTGGCTTCGGCCATCTTGTGCGTGTTCTCGCGTTTTTTCACCGCATCACCTTCGTTTTTTGACGCAGAGATGAGTTCATCAGCCAGTTTAATGTACATCGGTTTGCCTTTCTTGCGCGCTGCGGCTTCAATAATCCAGCGCATTGAAAGATACAGCCTTCTCTCCGGGCGCACTTCCACCGGCACCTGATAATTGGCGCCGCCCACGCGGCGGGAGCGCACTTCCATCACCGGGCCGGTGTTTTTGAGCGCTGTGTCAAAAACTTCAACCGGATTCTCCGTCTTGGCTTTTTCTTTGATTTCGTCAAACGCGCCGTACACGATTTTGCGGGCGATATTTTTATGGCCCTTTTCCATCACATAGTTAATGAGCTTGCCGACTTTTTCGGAATTATATTTGGAATCGGGCTTGACAATATTTTTGTTCTTTGCCTTGCGTCTCATGGTAAAAAATGGAAAATTGAAAAATTAAAATGGAAAATGACAATGTAAAATCTTAAAATTTTTAATTTTGAATTGTAATTTTGATATTTGATATTTACACTTTCAATTTTAAGCCTTCTTAGGCTTCTTCGCTCCGTACTGGCTTCTGCCCTTCATCCGCTTGTCCACGCCGCCGGCGTCCAAAACGCCGCGGACCAGAGTGTAGCGGAGGTTGACGTCTTTGACGCGGCCGCCGCGAAGCAATACTACTGAGTGCTCCTGAAGAGCGTGTCCAATGCCGGGAATATAGGCGGTCACTTCCATGCCGTTGGTCAGGCGCACCCGGGCGATTTTGCGGATGGCAGAGTTGGGCTTTCTCGGCGTCTTGGTCGTGACTTTGGTGCAGACGCCGCGCTTGAAAGGAGCATTGAAGAAAATGGGGTGGTTTTTAAGCGCGTTGAACGAGCGCGTCAAGGCCGGCGTTTTTGATTTGCGCCTAGGCGTCACTCGCTTGCGTTTTACCAGTTGGTTAATCGTCGGCATCTTAAATAAGAATTTAAGGTCTCGATACTAATATACAAATTATACTAATTATACGAATGGGGTCGGGATTAGTATCATTGGTATAATTCGTATATTCGCATCGGTACAGTGCGAGTAATGTAATATAAACAGCCAAAAAAAGCAAACTTACAAACCGGTAATCAAGCGAAACAAGAAAGTAATCACCGGGTCAATAAATTGCCACAGGAAAAAAATGAAGAACAAAAAGAGGATTAATGAATGGCGCTCAAGCCAGTCTTTGGCTTCAAGAAAGCGAGCCGGCAGAGAGCCGAAGAAAATTTTGGAACCGTCAAGCGGAGCAATGGGCACTAAATTAAAAATGGCCAGCAAGAGATTGATAAATACCAGCGAGGCGGCGATGCTTAAAAAGGAACGAGGTAAAAATTGATAGACGCCGTTGAAACGAATGAGCAAACCGAAAAATAAAGCGATGAGGAGATTTGAACCCGGGCCGGCCGCGGCCACCAGCACTTCGCCCCACCGCTGATTTTTGAGATTGTAGGGATTAACCGGCACCGGCTTGGCCCAGCCAAACACGATGTACGGAGGGATGAGCGACAAGACGAAGGGCACGATGATTGACCCTAAGAGGTCAAGATGTTTCAAGGGGTTGAGCGTCAATCTGCCCGCGTAGCGAGCCGTCGGGTCGCCGAGCGCCTCCGCGGCGTAGCCGTGGCAGACTTCGTGAATCACCACGGACATTACCAGTATGAGAATGGAAAATAGAGAGTCCATAAATGCTTGCTAATTATTAAAGATATGATAGCATCAGAAAGTTCAATTGAAAACGTAAATATCAAATATCAAAATTATAATCCAAAATTTTAAGATTTTACATTGTCATTTTACATTTTGATTTTTCAACTTTAAATTTATGAAGGTCTGCCCCATAACTAAAAAAGGCTCCCTTGTCGGCGGCGGCTACAGCAACCGCACCCGCGCCACCCAGTTCAATCCGACCGGCATGACCCGCAAGTACCCGAATCTTCAGAAAAAGAAGATTTATATTCCCGAACTGAAAAAATATATCCGTCTGACCCTGTCCACCGACGCCATCAAAACCATTAACAAAAACGGCGCCTATCGAACGCTCAAGAAGGCGGGAATCATCAAATAGATTCACGAAGCACGATTCCCGCCTTCGCCCCGAAGCTTCGGACGAGCAAACAAGATTCAAGAATGAAAAAGGCAAAGACCGCCCCAACGTACGTCGGGGCGGTCTTTTTGACAAAGCAATAAATAAGTAAGAGAATAGCCTAAGAATGTCCTTAACTTAAAGGAGGCCCGATGATAACAGCCACTGTCGCCTTTTTCATTAGAGGAAAGGCCAAGAATCGAGAAGTCTTGCTAGGCACAAAAACAAAAAAAGTCTGCCGCAACAAGCGTATCGGCCCGGGAGGAAAACGGGAAAAAGGGGAAACGTATAAAGACTGCGCGGCGCGTGAAATAAAGGAAGAGGTGTCCGTGCGGGTTGAGAAGAAAGATTTGAAAAAAGTTGCCTGTGTAGATTTCCTGGACAAGCAACCGGATGGCAGTTTCGGAAACGGCCAACGAGTGATTTTCTTCCTAGTCTTCCGATGGGCAGGAGTGTTCAATTCAAATGGAGACCTCCGAGACCTTAAATGGTTCAGGTTAAACCGAGTGCCGTTTGAGCGTATGATGCTAGGACATCCGCTTTGGTTTAAAATAGCCCTTTCCGGAAATTATTACATCCGCGGACGCATCAATTACGGCAAGGGGAGAAAAAGAGTTGAATCATTTGAACTGAAAGCGCGCAAACTGGCTTAACGGCCAGTTTTTACTTTAGCACAGTCAGATTTTCTCCGTCCGTCTTCATTACAATTGTCCCTAATTGGTCAGTGCGGAAAACTTTGACGCCGAACTGCGCCAGAGTGGCCAAGGTTTCCTGATGCGGGTGGCCGTACTTGTTGTGAAGGCCGTCGGAAATGACGGCGTCGGTCGGAGAAATGAAACCGACAAACTCTTCCGAAGTTGAGGTGCGCGAGCCGTGGTGCCCCACTTTCAAAACATCGCTTTTCAATTTCTTGCCGTCCAGCAAAACCAAATAATGCTCTATATTATCCGGCGCGTCACCGGTAAACATGACCGAGGTGTTGCCATAGACCAGTCGGCCCACAATGGAACCGTTATTAGTCGCCAGACCCGAAACATCTCTGTCGGGAAAAAGCACGTGAAAGCCTACGCCGTGTTTTTTATCAAGCCAGATAGTTTGGCCGCGCTCTGCTAAAATTTTCGGCACGCTTTTTTCGGCAATAGTTTTTTCAAGCTCAGCATAAGTCGCCGAGGGCGATTGCGTGCCGGGTTCAACCACCTCTCCCACCTTGAAACTTTTGAGGACGTCAACGAAGCCGCCCATGTGGTCTTTGTCCGGATTGGTCACTAAAAGCATGTCAATTGACCGGTCGTAAAAAGGCATCACTTTGCGGAGAGCAGAGAGCACTGTCCTCGGAGGCCCGCCGTCAATGAGCATTTGATTGCCGTTCGGCGCTTCAATGTAAATGGCGTCCCCTTGGCCGATGTCCAGAAAAGCGATTTTGAGAATGCCGCCACGGTCTTCGCGGATAACGGCGTACCAAATGAGAATTGTCGCCGCAAAAAGCAAGGCGAGAAAACAAAGATGGAGATTTTTCCTTATCATTTCCATAAGAAAAGTATATCATCAAAAGGAGGACCGTTATGATATAATGGGCGCATTAAAAATTAACCAAACTGCCATGAAAAAATTTGAAGAAAAAAAATTTAACATCCCCACCCTCAAAGGCCTCTCGGCAAAAAATATTGAAGAGCACCTGAAACTTTACGCGGGATACGTCAAAAACACCAACGGCATTCTGGAAATGCTCGGAAAATACCACGCCGATATGGCCGCCAATTCGTACGTCATCGGCGAGCTTCATCGCCGATTGAGTTTTGAGTACAACGGCATGAGAAACCATGAACTATATTTTTCCGCTCTGGAGGGCGGCGCCAAATCGCTGTCGGAGGGAAGCGTTTTGAAAAAAGCCATTGAGACCGAAGCTGGTTCGTTCGACGGTTTTCTGGCCGCTTTCAAAAATCTGGCGGCCACGACCCGAGGCGTCGGCTGGGCGGTTCTCTGGTACGACCCCAAGGATAACCGCTTTCTTGGTTCGTGGATTGACGAACAGCATTTGGGTCAATTAAACGGCGCGGCGCCGATTTTAATGCTTGATATGTGGGAGCACGCCTACGTCGCCGACTATCAGCCGAGCGGCAAGAAAAATTACATTGAGGACTTTTTCGCCAACCTTAATTGGCGGGTAATTGAAGAAAATTTTAAAAAGGCGGCGCGGTAAAGAAAAAGCGTGAAGTTAATCGCGCCGTTTGAAAATCTTGCCGCGCTCACCCGTCTCCGACACCGAGCCCTACCAAAAGTATTTCATCTACCGGCAAACCTTTACCTTCTTTGAGCCAGACAAATCGAAGGATTAATCCGGTCGCGGCTTGGCGCGCCGCGAAACTTATCTTGTAGGGTTCAGTGGTCAAAATCATTTTGCTCGGAGGCGCAAACATTGAAGTCGGGTCAAGAGCGGATAGGTCCGGAACGGAATACAATAAGTTGCACACTTCAAGCGCGCCCGGCTCAAACTGGAAATTTTCAAACGCTCCGGAAGCACTGAAAAGCCTGAGTAGCGGACAAACCGCTAACTTGTTTATTGCCAGCAGTTTTAAAGCTACCTCTTCGCCTTTGAAGACCTTATCCATAAAAAACCTTCCTCTGAACTGCCTAAAGGTAAACACAAAAACCCGTTGAATACAAGCAGGCGCGGTTCTGGCCGCGGTTAACCCGCCCTTTGATTCTTGACTGGTGGCGCTTGGTTGATAATTTTTAGCGCCCGCTCAAAGTCCTTCGGGTAAGGCGCTTCCACTTTCAGAGGCTTGCCTGACGGCAGAGTAAGAGCGATGGAGAGGGCGTGAAGCGCCAGTCGCTTAAAACCGAGAGCGCCTGCCTGCGCCGTACCTTGCCCGCCTGCGCGCTCCGCGCGGGCAGGCGCGGCAGGCAGGCAGTTCTTCCTGGGCGCGTAGAGTTTGTCACAGACGACCGGATGATTGATGGCCTTGAGATGCGCCCTGATTTGATGGGTGCGGCCCGTTTTCGGCATCACTTCAAGCAAAGAAAAGCCCTCGTCAGCCCCGCCCCGCCCGCCGCGGCGGGCGGGGCGGGGCGGGGCGGGGATTCTCGCCAAAACTTTGTACTCGGTAATCGCTTGGCGCTCCGCTCCCCTCCTTCCGCGCATGGCCGTCCATTTTCTGAAATCATTTTTGCTTCGGGCAATGGGGCGGTCAATCACGCCCGTTCCTCCGCCGGCTGACGGATTCACTTCGCCGTAGACGAACGCGCGGTATATTTTTTCTATTGCCCTGTTTTGGAATTGTTTTTTAAGAAATAAAAATGTTTTCTGATTTTTGGCTATCACAAGCGCGCCGGACGTTTCCCTGTCAAGCCTGTGAACTACGCCCGAGCGCTCAAGAATGCGTTCGGGACCGTTAACCTTTGACAATTTACCTTTAACAAAAAAGGAATCGCCAACACCCTGAATTTCTGGATAGTGATTCAAAAGCCAGTCAACCAATGTTGGCTCCTTCGTCCGGCCGTCAGCGTGCACCACCAAACCGGCCGGTTTGTTGACGACCAGAACGTCTTTGTCTTCGTACAAAACAGGAACAATTGATAACATATCGCTGAATAACTTATAACTGAATGACTGCCAAGGCAAGCTCGGTTATTCAGTAATTCAGTTATTGGTTATAACTTATTTGCCGTTCCGCCGCTGCCGCTTTGAAAATTCCTCAAGAATGGCCTGAAACTCCTCACGGCTAAAATCAGGCCAATAAGTTTTGGCGAAAAACAACTCACTGTACACCGACTGCCACGGCAAAAAACCGGACAACCGCATCTCGCCAGACGTGCGAATGATGAGGTCTGGGTCGGGCATGCCCGCGGTCCAGAGATGACGGGCGAAACTTTCTTCGGTGACCTTGCTCTCGCCCGAGGCGATGGCCCGATTGGCCGCGTCAATAATCTCCGCTCGGCCGCCGTATGAAAGAGCCAGCACAATCGTCAATTCCTTATTTAGAGCCGTCCGTTCTTCAGCTTCAGCCATAAGCTTTTGCAGTTCCGGAGAAAAACGGCCGCGCTCCCCGACGCAACGAACGCGAACGCCGGCCTGGCGCATGGCTTCAAGCTCTTTTGTAAGCATCAACTTAAACAAACCCATGAGATAGGTGAGCTCATCTCGCGTCCGATTCCAATTTTCCGTGGAAAGAGCGAAAAGAACAACATAGGCTACGTCTAGCTCTTTGGCCCAGCCTATAAGCTCTTTGACTTTTTCAAGCCCTCGTCTGTGGCCCTCAAATAGCGGCAGGCCTTTAGAGCGCGCGAAGCGGCGATTGCCGTCCATGATGATGCCGACGCACTTCGGAATAGATTTAGGATTCATCCCGTTAGAGTTTTTACTCATAAAGTTTACACAAACTAACGACATCAGTGATTCTAACACCGATAGATACTAATGAATTACTTGAAAAAACTCTAACGGGATTCATGATTCAGGATTAAAGAAGTGTAACTCTTTCTTATTCGAGCCGTTCGTATTATTGTTATAGGTAATTAGTTGGATTCGTAACCACGAGGAGCTACAATATCCTTATGGTTACAGCAAAAAAGAACGTTTTCGGGTGCGCAGCCAACTTTTTGAGAGGAAAGAAGTGCGTTTTCTGCGGTTCTTTCAAAGTATATCGGAC
>JACPHR010000009.1 GCA_016188455.1 Candidatus Tayloriibacteriota bacterium
CTCCGCTCTTAACTCCTCCACCACCAACTCCTACGGCCTGACGGTCAACGCCAACACCGGAGCGACCAACAACTACGTCGCCGCCTTCCTCGGAGGCAATGTCGGCCTTAGCACCACTTCTCCCGGCACCACTCTCGCCGTCCAAGGCAACGCCCTAATCGCCGCCACTCTCAACCTCTCGAGCCTCACCGCCACCTCCACCTCAGCCACTTCCACCTTCTCGGGTCTGGTGGACGTCAGCCGCAACCTCGTTGTCGGCGGCTTCAGTTCCGCCACTTCCTTTAACGCCACAAGCTCCACGGCTACTTCAACCTTGGCCGGGCTCGTTGACATTCGTCGCAACTTGGTAGTCGGCGGCTTCAGTTCGGCTTCCAGCTTCAACGCTACTTCAACCTCAGCCACCTCCACCTTCTCGGGCGGACTCAATGTCTTCGCCATCAATCAGACGGGCTCTACCAACGCCACCTCCACCTTCGCGGCGGGCATCAATCTCACCAATGGCTGTTTCTCCATCTCCAACACTTGCGTCGGCGGCGGCGGTGCCGCCGCCTTTACTTCTTCGGGCGGCAACACCACCCTTTCCACCATAAGCGACAAGGTAGGCATCGGCACCTCCACGCCTGCGGCGAAACTTTCCATTCAAGGCGATGCTGGCTTCAACGACCTTCTCAACATTGCTTCCTCCACCGGCGCTTCCGCCTTCTATATCAACTACAAAAGTCAAGTAGGCATCGGCACCCAATCACTAGCCAACTCTCTGTTCACAATTAATGCTTCATCTTCCGCGCAGTCGCTGACCAAAACCTCAACGGCTGATTTTTCGGTGAGCGGGTCGTCGGTTTATCCCGCATTAAACGCCAACAGTGGAAACGGCCCCAGCATCGCAACAACCTCAAACCAAATCATGCTTATGATGTCCGCCTCAACCACGATTACAGGGGGGGGGAGTGGAGTGATGACCGCTGGCCCCGTCACTTCCAACAATGTGGGTAATGGCGGCCACTCCATCCAGCGGCCCGACGGGAAGTTTCTCATCGTACATGGCAACACCAGCACCGGCACCTCCATCTATGACCCCGTGGCCAACACCATGGTGGCCGGCCCCGCCACTTCCGGTAATGTGCTGCAGGGCGCCCACTCCATCCAGCGCCCCGACGGGAAGTTTCTCATCTTGCATGGCGCCAACAGCACCGGCACCTCCATAGCGACACCGGCACCTCCATCTATGACCCCGTGGCCAACACCATGGTGGCCGGCCCCGCCACTTCCGGTAATGTGGCTAATGGTGGCAATTCCATCCAGCGCCCCGACGGGAAGTTTCTCATCGTACATGGCAACACCAGCACCGGCACCTCCATCTATGACCCCATAGCCAACACCATGGTGGCCGGCCCCGCCACTTCCGGTAATGTGCTGCAGGGCTCCCACTCAATCCAGCGCCCCGACGGGAAGTTTCTCATCTTGCATGGCGCCAACAGCACCGGCACCTCCATCTATGACCCCGTGGCTAATACCATGGTGGCTGGCCCCGCTACTTCCGACGTTGTGGGTACTGGCTCCCACTCCATCCAACGCCCCGATGGCAAGTTTCTTATCGTTCGTGGCCAGAGCAGCACCGGCACCTCCATCTATGACGTCGGGTGGGCTACCACCGGCTCTTACGAATCCGAGGCATTGAATTTGCCGAAGTTGAATCCCTCATCGGTAATTAAATGGAATTCCAACGGCGAGGGCATTATTGAAGTGGCGGTGAAGCTGGCCGGAAGTCAGGCGGGATTGGGAGGGGCGACTTATGCCACGACCACGAACGGCGCTTTGATTTATCATTCCGCCACCACAACTCCGACATGGGCGAGGGTGCGGGTTACCTTGACACGGCCGATACCGACAAACAATCAGCCATACAATAGGAATGTAAATAGCAATGTCTGGCTCGGTTTATCGGACACCAAATACTACCGCAACTTTGCCCAGCCCACGGTCTACGACTTCACCATAGACAACTCCTCGGTCTTCCGCAAAGAAAACGCGGACTTTGGTTCGGGCTTTGCGACCACTTCCACCAACATCGCGACAGGCAATGCCACCTCCTCCGGCCCCACTCTTATCAATTTGCTTGGCGGCGATGGGGGTCTCTCGCTTCCGTACGGCTGGACTTCTGCGTCTACCACCGCGACCTCCACTACTCTCAACGGCTACTTTGCGAGTTCCTCGCCCCTGCTCGGCACCTCAGGGAACAGCGCGGCCTCAGGCGCTTTCTCTCTCCAGCGCCAGGACGGCCAGTTCCTGACGGTTTTGGGCAACAACACCTCCAACACCTCCATTTACAATCCCTTTGCTTCAACCTCCGCCGCCGTCTTTAGCGCTGGCCCAGCTCTGGTCGGCACCTCAGCCTCTCTGGCTTCCTCCAGCGCTTTTGCCATCCAACGCCCCGACGGCAAGTTCCTGGTGATTCTCGGCAACAACACCGCCGACACCTCCATTTACGACCCGGTGGCCAACAGCTTCACGGCCGGCCCCGCTCTGGCCGGCAGTACTGCCAACAAAGCCGGCGCCGGCGCTCACGCTATCCAACGCCCCGACGGCAAGTTTATGATTGTCCTAGGCAACAATACTCTTGGCACCACCGTCTACGACCCCGTGGCCAACACCTTCGCCTCCTCCAGTCCGCTCGTCGGCACGGCAGCCAACCTCGCCTACTACGGCGCTCACTCGCTCCTTCGTCCCGACGGCAAGTTCCTGGTGATTTTGGGCAACGACACCGCCAACACCTCCATTTACGACCCGGTGGCCAGCAACTTCATTGCCGGTCCAAGTGTCATCGGCACCGTGGGCGGCCCGCTGGTGGGCGGCGGCGCTCACTCCCTCCAACGGCCAGACGGCAAGTTCCTGCTCATCATGGCCGGTTCTGCCGCCACTTCCTCAACCGCTATCTACGACCCCGTGGCCAACACTTGGAGCGCCGGTCCCGCCATCATTGGCACCTCGGGCAGTGTGGCCTCCTACGGCGCCCACTCTTTCCAACGGTCGGACGGCAAGTTTCAAGTGATTTTGGGCGGCAACACTTTGGACACCTCGCTCTACGACCCCGTAGCCAACAGCCTCTCTCCCGGCCAAACCCTCGGCACTCTCAACGCCAGCCAAAGCGGCGCCCACTCCTTCCAACGCCCCGACGGCAAGTACATCACCGTCATCGGCAACAACACCTCCACCACCACCCTGATGGACGCTGGTTGGGTGACCGAAGGAAGCTACACTTCCGAAACTATTTACAACACCGCGCTGGATTCCACCTCCGCTCTTGTGTGGACAGGAAATGCCGACGCATTTAAGCCGGGGGCGGTGTCGGTGCGGGTGCGGACGGGCTCTTCCATAAACGCCCTCGCTACCACTACATGGAGAACCATTCCTGTTTCCGGAGGATTGATTTCTCCCAATTCTAGCGACACCTGGATGCAAGTGCAGATACAGATGCATAGAACTATTCCAAGCCAACCGAACTCGCTGAAAAATGTCTGGCTCGGTGAATCATCAGTCGTCTACAACCGCCTGCCTCTCCAAGCCGGTGCCGGTATCCCATCAGTCAATCAAGCCCAAGTCTTCTCCAAACCCACTATCACCTCGTATCGCGTGGTGAACTCTGACAACGCCGACCTGGCCAACTTCACCCTAAACGGCCAATCTCTCTTCCGCTTTTCGGCAGGAGGCGAGGCCTTCACCGGCGGCGGCGCCTGGAACGCGGGCGGCGCCGACGTCGCCGAATACTTCCCGACCGATGACTACACTCTGGAAGCCGGCGACATCGTCTCCATTCTGATAGGTCTGACCTCTCAAAATGGCTTGGTTGAGCGCTCTCGCGGCCCTTACGACCAAGGCATGGTAGGCATCGTATCCACCAACCCCGGCGTCAAGCTGGGAAGCGACATCTCAGGCGGCCACGCCGGCAAACAGCCCATCGCGCTTGCCGGCCGCGTGCCAGTCAAGGTCTCACTGGACAACGGCCCCATTAAAAAAGGCGACTTCCTCACTTCATCCAACAGACCCGGCATCGCCATGAAAGCCACGGACGCCGGCCGCGTCATCGCCCTCGCCCTGGAAGACTTCACCCTGGACGACTCTGCTTCAGGCAAAGCCACGCTCCTCGCTTATGTGAACCCCATAGAGTGGGCAGGCGAAGGCGGCTTCTTCTCCACCGTAGGCAAGAAGCTCTCGCTTTGGACCACCGCCGTTACCGATGTCTTCAAGTCCCTCAACCTCTTTGCCGAAGGCGGCAAGCTCGGCATCGGCACCGCGCCTCTCAAAGGCTCAGGCTCGGCTTCCACCACCACCACCGCCATGCTCTCCATTGAAAGCTCCGACCCAGACACCGCCGCTCTCGTCCTCCAAGGCAAGAGTGGCCAGAGGGCTAACCTCTTGGAGGTTCACAGCCTTGGCCCCCAACTTGGAGGTGAAACCTCCAAGTTGGACGTCGTAGGAGACGGCACGGCGGCCGGCGTGGTGGTCATCAACCACTCGGGCTCCGTAGGCATCGGCACCACCGACCCCGAAGCCCTCTTGGAAATCGTCTCACCCTCCTCAACCTCCACCGCTCTCCTTATCCGTGGCTCCTCAGCCTCGGGTGTCAACCTGGTGGAAGTCCGAGCCTCCAGGCTCAGCCAAGACGGCACCACCACCCCTCTGGGCTCAACCGAAACCGCCATCTTTGCCATCAGCCCCTCAGGTCAGGTGGGCATCGGCACCAGCACCCCTGCCTCCCTCCTCTCGGTCTCAGGCCCAGCCCCCGAGCTCAGCCTCTACGACACCAACGATGGCGGCCATTTCAAGCTTCGCCACGGCGCTCTCTCTCCAGGCACCTTTGACCTCTACGATGCCAAGACGGGCCAGTCCCGCTTCTCCATTGACAGCTCCGGCCGTGTCTTCATCGGCCTTGCCGCACCGAAGCTTGGAGTGGAGGCGGGTCTATCTAGCTCCACTCCCGCGCTCCTAACTGTCGGAGGTTCCGTCGCCGCTTCCTCTTTCATCGTTACCAGTGCAACACCGGGCGTTGCGCAATCTGCCTCTTCTACTCCACTCTCTAACACAGTACTTGACACTCTCCGCTCCATCCCCATCTCCGTCTCCTCTCCTTCCGGTCTAAACTCTACTGTCTATTCTCTAGCCTCTATCTCAAGCCTGCCCGACTCCGTCCTTTCAGTGGACAGACAAGGCGCCGACCTGCTCAAGTTCTCCACCTTCCTCCTTGCAGGACTCCAGGCGGAAGACACGCGGCTGACTCTCCTTGACACTCGCCTCGCCAGCGTGGAAACCTTCCTCTCCGCCTTCGGCTTCTCCACCTCCACTCCCGCCACCACCACCTCCACCAACTTCTCCACCACCTCCATTCAATCCTTCTTCAGCTCTTTCGGGGCGGAGATTGGGGTGGGGGTGGCGCGTTTCAAGAGTGTCATTGTGGAGGCGTTTACTGTCGGCTCGGCTTCAAAGGCTTCCGGCATCACCCTTTACGACACTGTGACCAAAGCGCCTTACTGTTTGACGATTGAAAACGGCGTAACAAAATCAACCGCAGGCGAATGTAGCGGCACAGCCGTTCCTGCCCCGTCCCCGGCCACCGCCGTAGATAGGTCAGACCTATCTGACACTACCCCGCCGGTGATTACCATTACCGGCGCCAACCCCGCTTACTTAAATATAGGTCAGACCTATATTGACCTCGGTGCCACGGTGGAGGATGATGTCAACCACAACTTGGGCGTCCGGGTGACAGGCGACACTACGGTTGACACCTCAATAGCCGACACCTACCTCATCACCTACACCGCCGCCGACCAGGCTGGCAATACCGCCACCACCACGAGAACAGTCATAGTTAAGGAACCATTAACCGTTGACCGTTTGCCCTTGACAGAAGAAAACAACACTCAAATCTCAAGTTCTACCGGCGCTGAAACCGACACAGTGGAAGAAAACCCAGAACCTGAATCAATTCCTGAACCCACACCCACACCCACACCGACAACAACCCCAACGGCAACAACAATCCCAACGGCTTCTGAATCTTCAACTGCTAACTCACAACCTTCAACTACACCGGAGCCAATCAATATGTCAGCGACCGAACCCGAACCCACTCCAACTACTGTTCCTGCACCCGAATCTGCCATTATAATATAGTAATATAGGTCAGACCTATATAGATAAAAAATGAGAAAAGAATCATTTGTTGTAGATGATTTTGTTCATGTACTCCGAAGAGGAACTCGTTCTTTGCCGATTGTACACGACAATCGCGATAAGCAGAGATTTTTAAAGTTGCTCTATTATTTTAATGACACATACACTCCTCAATATTGGGAGCAGGAAATAACGACTAACGGTCATAATGATCCGCCGGTTTTCTATAGACCTTCTAAGTGGAAAGAACGTGAACCTTTAGTGATGGTAGTAAGTTATTGCCTAATTCCAAATCATTTTCATTTGTTGCTTAAGGAAATTATTGAGGGAGGAATTTCTTTGTTTATGCAAAAGATAGGTAACAGTATGGTGGGACACTACAATCAAAAATACCGAGCTGTTGGAAGTCTTTTTCAAGGTTCATACAAAGGGAAGAGGATAGATAGCGATGAATATTTGAGATATGTGGCTGTATACATTATGGTAAAAAATTCACTTGAAATGTATCCAGGAGGAATTAAGAAAGCATACCGCGAATTTGATAAAGCTTTTGAGTGGGCTGAGAAAAATCCTTACACGAGCCTTGGCCATTATACCGGGGTTCTTAAAACTAATATAATTGAAGCTAACCTTCTCGGAGAAATTTTTGAGAATCGTCGTGAGTTAAAAGAATTTTCCAAAGATGTTATTTGCGGGCGACTAGAGAAAGAGTTCGACAACTTACATTTAGAATAATATAGGTCAGACCTATCTTAGAAGTAGATAGGTCTGACCTATATGTGCGGCTTTCTTAAATCAGGATTATCTTTTATAATTGAGCTATTAAATAAAACCAAAAAATTGCTATGAAAACAATACGAGTCGGCATTAACGGGTTGGGCAGAATCGGAAGAGCGTTTTTGCGCCGAGCGCTGATGCACGCAGATAATCATCGGATATCCGCGGAAAAAAATCAGCGGGAATCAACGTTCTTGGAGGTGGTGGCGGTAAACGACCTCGGCGACATCAACAACATGGCGTATCTTTTGAATTACGATTCTGTCTACGGCCGAAGCGGTTTGAAGGCAAAGGGTAGCGGGGACATTCTTGAGGTCAAGGGCAAGAAAATAAAATATCTAAGCGAAAAGGACCCGGCAAAATTACCATGGAAAACGCTTGACGTTGAGGTGGCAGTGGAGTCAACCGGCTTTTTCGCCAGCGCCGCGCTCTCAAGGGCGCATCTTGAGGCGGGCGCAAAGCGGGTTGTCATTACTGCTCCTCTCCGTGAGCAGTCGCGGATTGACGCAGATACCGACACGCAGATGCACGCGGATAAAGCGGAGACGGTATTGATGGGGGTGAATGAAGAAAAATTAAAAACTTGCAAGATTAGTTCAAACGCTTCATGCACCACGAACGCGGCCAGTCCGATTATCGCCATTCTTGATGAAGCGATAGGGATAGAAAAAGCCATGCTCAACACCGTGCACGCCTATACCGCGACGCAATCTCTGGTGGATTCTCCGGCTGGCAAGAAGGGCATGCGTGAAGGCCGAGCCGCCGCCGTAAATATCGTACCGTCTTCTACCGGCGCGGCGATAGCGGTGACTAAAGCATACCCGAAACTGGAAGGGAAGTTTGACGGCATCTCGCTTAGAGTGCCGGTGGCGATTGGTTCCATTGCGGACATCACCTTTATGGCAAAGCGCGCGACTTCCGCGGAAGAAGTCAATGAGATTCTGCGCGGCGCCGCGGCGGCGCCGCGCTGGAGGGGAATCTTTGCCGCCACCGACGAGGGATTGGTTTCAAGCGACATCATCGGCTCTACCGAAGGCGCCATCGCGGAGCTTTCCATGACGCGGGTCGTTGGCGGCAATTTAGTTAAAGTTTTGGCATGGTATGACAATGAGATGGGATACGCGAACACACTCGTCAAACATGTTTTGGAGGCCGGCAAGCATGTTTGACAAGAATTTCTAATTCACCTAATTTCTAATCTATGCAAAAAAGATATTGGTTACGAGGCGCTCTGGTGACATTCGGGCAGTTCGGGCGCTTCTTGATTGGACTAATAGAACAGATATATCAGATGAGGTTGTTCGAGTCGCGATGAATAATCAGCCGAGATTAGGAATTACCGCTGATAAAATACGGGCACCAAATAGCACTTGGTTTTTTAGCAATAACAACAACAGTGTGACTATTGTAATACACAAAGGAACTGGCGCTGTAAATGCAAATGGCCGGCGGATAGATGCAAACAAAGTAAATGGAGCATGGATTTGGCATTAAAATAGTGGACAAAATGAGAATTTATTTCGCCGGCGATCATGCAGGTTTTGAACTAAAGGAAAAGCTCATGGAGTTTGTCCGCTCTTTGGGGCATGAGGTTTTTGACCTGGGGCCGAAAACGTATGATGAGGCGGATGACTACCCGGACTTTTGCGCTGAAGCGGCGAAAGCGGTGGCCGCCGACCATGATGCCAGGGGCATTATTATCGGCGGCTCCGGCCAGGGCGAGGCGATGGTTGCCAACCGTTTTCGCGGCGTGCGCGCCGCCGTTTACTACGGCTCTCCAAGGTCAGACCTTGGGTCGGGAAAAAGGTCTGACCTTGATATCATCAAACTCTCCCGCGAGCATAACGATTCAAATGTGCTTGCCATAGGGGCCCGCTTTGCTTCTGAGGCCGAAGCCAAGCGGGCCCTAACGCTCTGGCTTGATACGTCCTTTTCAGGCGAAGCACGTCATGCGCGCCGTCTTCAAAAAATTGACGAGCTCAATCACTAAATTATGCCGGAAATAATACCAGCAATCATTCCGAAGAACCTTGAGGACCTCGAAGAAAAAATGTCCAATGTCCGCGCACTGGCGCCCTTGGTGCAGGTGGATGTTCTCGACGGGAGCCTCGTGCCAGCCCGAAGCTGGCCCTATCAATCGCCCAAGAAGCGCGACGCTTTTTTTGACGCCATTATTCGCGAGGAGCAGGGTTTTCCGTTTTGGCAGGAAATGGAATTCGAAGCTCACTTCATGGTGCGCGCGCCGGAAACAAAAATGGCCGATTGGATAGCCGCCGGCGCCAGTCTGATTATTATTCAAGTGGAAGGCGTCGCCGATTTTGATGCCTGCGTTTCTTCAGCTTCCGGAAGAATTCCTTTAGGAGTTTCAATTGCGCTTGATACGCCGATTGAAACTGTCGCGCCGCTGGCGGACAGGGTATTGGTCATTCAGTCCATGGGATGGAATTTTTCCCAACTGGGTTTTCAGGGGCGGCCTTTTGACGAGCGTACGATTGAAAGGGTACGGCAATTGCGGCAGGAGTACCCAAAGCATATAATTAGCGTTGACGGCGGAGTGAATTTGGAGACGGCGCCCGCCCTCGTCAGGGCGGGCGCCTCCCGCCTTGTTGTCGGCTCGGCACTCTGGCAGAACGGCGCACTCCGTGAGAATCTGGCGAAGTTTAAAAAACTATTAATATAGGTCAGACCTATATACTATTATATGGCTCTACACGAAGACAAAATCAAAGAGCTTGAGATCAAAGCCAATTTAATCCGCCAAACAATCATTGAGGCGCTGGTTGAAGCGGGCTCGGGGCACACGGCGGGGCCTTTGGACATGGCCGACATTTTTACCTATTTATATTTTTATGGACTGAAGCACAACCCGAAAAAACCGGACTGGCCGGAGCGCGACAGACTGGTGCTTTCAAACGGCCATATCTGCCCGGTGCTTTACGCCACTATGGCCCATGCCGGCTACTTTTCGGTAGATGAGTATAAAAAGACTTTGCGAAAGTTTGGCACGAAGTTTCAAGGCCACCCGCACCGCGATTTTTTGCCGGCGCTTGAAACAAGCTCTGGACCGCTCGGAAGCGGTTTGTCGCAAGCGGTTGGTATGGCTTTGGCGGATAGGATTGACTATGGGAAATCGGGAGATAGATTTTTCTACGCCCTTCTTTCCGATGGCGAGCATGATTGCGGCAATACATGGGAGGCAGTGCTTCTGGCCGGCAAAGAAAAGCTCGGCCACCTCATTGCCATCGTTGACCGCAATAACATTCAGATAGATGGATTTACTGAAGACATTATGCCGCTTGAGCCATTTGCCAAAAAATACGAAGCATTTAATTGGCATGTGCAGGAGATTGATGGGCACAGCTTTAGCGCGATTGACGAAGCCGTCAATCGCGCTAAAGCTGTTTTTGACCAACCTTCCGTTATTATTGCCCGCACAATTCCAGGTAAAGGGGTCAAGGAGTTTGAGCGCGATTATCATTGGCACGGCAAGCCCCCTAGTAAGGAGGAAGGCGCGATGGCGCTCGCTGAATTGCGGACGCTGGGAGGCAAAATCAAAAGCGAACACCAATAAAATTAAAAATGCAAAAGTCAAAACTCAAAATTACGGTTCAAAATTAAAAATGTTAAGACAAGACACAAAATTAAACCCGAAATTATTTAGTCCTAATGTGGAACAAATCCCTATTCGCAAGGGGTTCGGAGAAGGTTTATTAGCCACAGGGGAAGCCGACGAGCGGGTGGTGGGGTTGTGCGCCGACCTGACCGAATCAACACAGATGCATTTGTTCGCCAAAAAATTCCCAAATCGGTTTGTGGAAATTGGTGTGGCGGAGCAGAACCTCGTGACGGTAGCAAGCGGCATGGCTGCCATGGGCAAAATCCCTTTTGTTTCTTCGTACGCCATGTTTAGCCCGGGCCGAAATTGGGAGCAGATTCGCACCACTATTGCTTACAATAATCGGCCCGTCAAAATCGCGGGCAGTCACGCCGGAGTTTCGGTCGGGCCTGACGGCGGTACGCATCAGGCCATTGAGGACATTGCCTTGATGCGAGTTTTGCCGAGGATGGTCGTGCTTTCGCCTTGTGATGCTATTGAAGCTAAAAAAGCAACACTTGCGGCGACCAAAATAGACCACCCAACTTACATCCGTCTGGCGCGCGAGAAAACGCCGGTGATGACAACCGCCGATACGCCGTTTGAGATAGGAAAAGCTGCTGTTTTTTTCGCGCCGGAAAAAGGCAAAGCGGACGTGGGAATGACAGTTACGGGAGCTCTCACTCATAAGGCGCTTCAAGCGGCGCGATGGCTTTCCGAGGAAGGCCTGCGGGTCAAAGTTTTAAATTTTGCCACCATCAAACCGCTTGACGAAAAAGCTCTTGTTGAACTGGCCCGCGAGGCGGGGGCGATTGTAACTGTTGAAGAGCACCAGATTGCCGGCGGCTTCGGCTCGGCGGTTGCCGAGTGCCTAGCGGCGCGGATGCCTGTGCCGATTGAGTTTATAGGAGTGCGCGACCTGTTCGGCCAGTCGGGCACTCCCGATGAACTTTTGGAACATTACGGGATGGGAGTCGGCCATATAAAGGACGCGGTACGCCGCGTTATGAAGCGTAAAACCTAAAACAATAATGAGTATTCGTTCTAACTGCGATTTTTGCAGAAAAAAATTAAAAGTTCTTGGCGGTCTCTTGTTTAGTCCTCCGCACAGCGATGGTGATGTGAGAAAGTATCACCTATGCCAGAGTTGCTTCAAGCGCATCCTTCGGATTTTAAAAGCTGGTCCAAAAGTGATTGAAGACATTGTCTCCCTCGGGCCAACGTGGCTAAACTATACCCGCAAAGTAAAACGGAAGAAATAATTTTTCCCAATAACAACAATATCAACCTTTTGCATTTATTTATTATTATTTAGTTGAATAATAAGACCATGGTCTCATTATTACATAAATTTATACAAATTTATCATGAGAAATACATTCAGCAGTAAGTTACTTCAAGCTCTTCTTATTGCGGGGGCAACAGCACTGGTTTTGTCGAGTCCATATGCCGCCAGACAGTTGCTTAAGGGAATACGGAAAGAATTTTCAGAGAGAAAATTGAAGAACAGTTTTTATTATCTGCGTCAGCGAGGGTTTATCAAGTATGAGGAAAGAAATGGACATGCATTTTTATCGCTAACCAAGGAAGGGAAGAGAGCGGCAGGGCAATACAGTTTTTTTAATAAGGAAAAAATCTCCCGACCGCCGAAATGGGACAAAAAATGGAGATTGGTATTGTTTGACATCGCCACAGAGCACCGGTCAAAGAGAAATGCCCTCCGATTTCTCCTGAAGCGCTTAGGATTTGTTCAGTTTCAAAAAAGCGCTTGGCTTTTGCCCTTCGAATGTGAAAAGGAGGTTGAGGATTTAAAACGCTTCTTTAACCTTTCAGACGATGAGGTGCGGCTTATCGTTTTTGACAATATTGGGAATATGAATAAATATATATCTTTTTTCAAATCAAACTAACTTTCAATCCATTTTAATAATTTTACCATGGTAAAATTATTAAAATGCATACAGAAAGGAAAATGCATAAAGAAAGTGAAGAAAGCGATTGGCAATATTGGAAAATCAAATCTTGACGTGGTATATTTGATGTATGAAAGAAAATATTGGGAAGCCGAATATGATGGAAGATGAAACCATAGGAAAAATTCTTGGGATTCGCGACGAAATCAGCTCCATGGGCGGGAATGATTATGAAATGCCGGCCCTAGAAGATATTTTAGAACGCCTCCGAGATAAGAAATTAAAACCCGAAGAAGCTTTGAAGGAAGCTATGGAAATAAGAGCTAGAAAAGTTGATTATCATTAAGATTCTCGGGGTTATATTCTATTCTCGATTTCTTTTTTCTGAAATTCAAGAGAATTTAATTCACGCTCCGCCTTTTGGATTTCATCGCGAATGGGCATTTCAAGGGCGTTCAATTGCGCGCGATTTGACGTTCCTTCAAAAAGAGCGATTAGCTTTTTCTGCGCTTTATCCAGCGCAGACTTTGTTTTTTCTATCTCAATATCAAGCGCCAATATCCTATCATCCACAGAGGTTTTTTCAGCCAGGGTTTTTTCCGGCTCTTTGGGAGGTAATTCTTCAAAAGGATGAGTTGTCATTTTTATAATTTTTTAGGTTTGTAATCAGCCGGGGCTTTTTTAAGAAGCTCTTCAATGGCCGCTTGGGATAAGAGTCCTCTTTGCGCGCCGATTTGCTGGACAACCGACATGGCGTTGATGGCCGCCCATCGCAAAGCCTCCTCCGCCGATTGGCCCAAAGCCAAAGCGCCGACGAAGGTTGATCCGTAAGCGTCGCCCGCGCCGGTTCGCTCATAGGGCGGCTTGGGGTCGGGGTAAGGAGGCATGAACCAAATACGCCCGCTATCCCAGAAGTAGGCGCCCTTAGGGCCGTCAGTGATGAGAACCAGTTTTGGTCCCAGCTTGTTTATGCCTGCCAGCAATTTCTTGACGTTATTGTTATCGTTATCCGTTCGCAGTATCTTCGCCGCCTCCTCTTTGTTGCAGATAAACGCCTCGGCGCGCTCGTAGAGCCGTTTCAGTTTTTCGGAGCCGAGATTGATTTCAAATTTCCCGGGCTGAAAGGCCAGACGGACTTCGCCCTCAGTTTTAAGGTAGTCGGTGATTGCGGCGTAATAGCCGTCGGTGCCGCGGAAGGAAGAAAGGTATAACCATTGAGGCGCCGGCGCGATTGCCGGCAGACGATAGTCGTAGGGTTCGTGTTTGATGAGAATGGTGCGTTCCGCTTCGTACCAGAGGACGTAGTGATAATTGGTCTTGGCTCCTTCGTGCACTGCGACGTAATCGGTTGCCACCTTTTCTTTTTTCAAAACGGCCAGGCACTCTTGGCCATTTAAGTCGTCCCCCATGTTGCTCACCAGACTCGCCTTGAGGCCAAGTCTGGCGGCGGAGACCGCGGCGTTCGGAGCATTGCCCACCGCCCGGATGACCTCAACAAACTCATAGGGGATTTTGTCGGCGAAACGGACGCACAGCTCGCAGTCCTCGCGATTCAATTTGCAGTGGACGCTCGCTTCCTTGAGGCGGATAAAAGCGTCGGTGGTGATGTCGCCTACGGCCAGGAAATCCAGATTTGTTTTCATGGTAGCATTTTAACACATTCCTGTTGTTTATGGTACAATTTAACGCATGCAAACCTTACGTGACTGCCTAGCGCAAGCCGTTCAAAATAAGACAGCCCTCGGCCATTTTAATATTTCCAACCTTGAAGGCCTCTGGGCGGTTTTTGACGCGGCGCGGCAGCAGAAAGCCCCGGTCATTGTCGGCCTCTCGGAAGGGGAACGGCATTTTGTCGGGGTAAGGCAGGCGGCGGCGCTGGTCGGCAGTTTGCGACAGCAATATGATTTTCCGATTTTTCTTAACGCCGACCACACCTATTCTTTTGACAGGGTTAAAGAGGCGGTGGACGCCGGCTATGACGCGGTGATTTTTGACGGCACCGAACTGCCGTTTGAAGAAAATCTGAAGGTTACCAAAGAATGCGTGGCCTACGCCCGAAGCGTCAATCCGGAAATCGTGGTGGAGGGAGAGCTGGGTTTTATCGGCAAGTCGTCAAAAGTGCTGGAAGCCGTTCCCGCCGGCGTGAAAATCGCCGAAGAGTTTTTAACCAAACCCGAGGAAGCGGCCAGGTTTGCCAAAGAAACCCAAGTTGACCTCTTGGCTCCGGCCGTCGGCAATATCCACGGCATGCTTAAAAGCGGCGTTGACCCGGCTCTTCATTCCGCGAAGATTAAAGAAATCGCTGGCGCCGTTAAAATCCCGCTGGTGCTTCACGGCGGGTCGGGCAATTCAGCCGGCGACATCAACGCCGCCATAGCCGCCGGCATTGCCGTCGTGCACATTAATACCGAGCTCCGCGTCGCTTACCGCAAAGCCCTGATGCTGTCGCTTCAGGAAAGTCCGGACGAAATCGCGCCGTATAAATATCTCAAAGGCCCGCGACTGGCGATGGAGAAAGCGGTGGCAGAAAAATTGCGGATTTTTAGTCGGCTGAGGTGAGAGAAAGCGGCGCCCCGAGGCGGGGCGCCGCTACTTTCACTTTTCTTAAAAGTAGCAGTATTATTATCCACATTAAATTTCCAGCTAAATCATCTCACCGGTTCACTCCCATCGAGCTTCTGGCGGCCATCCCATCATCGGGCTTTTGTCGTCGGTGGCGCTGGTCTCCCTGAATTCCGCGCGGATGAAGGCGAGGGACGCGAGCAACAGCTTGCTGCGAGGATAGGGAAGAGCGATTTTACTTTCAAGGGAAGATTTTCAGAAATGTGACTGACCCCATTTCTCACATCAATCTCCTCCAGCACAGACAGTTCCACCAGTTGCTCCCCAAAAACCATTATATTTGATTTTGCAATAAGAAGGTTGCTCACCAATCTCATAAACAAAAGAAAGCCATCCACCATCGTTTTGAGCTAGCGATTGTAGAACGGAACTTTCAGCCGGATGGATTAATATGCCATATGTTTGATATCCATCATTAACATCAGAGTCATACATAAGAAGTGTGCCATTTGGCCCAAAGAGACAGAGCTCATCCCAATTAATCCCAATGTACGGGGAAATTGCTGTTTCAAAAGCTGGCCAAGCGGCACTTTCCCCGCAACTTTTAGCGGCTTTAAATGCAAAATCAGCTTTGGGATAAAAACCCTTATCACTAAAATAAAGATGCAGCGCCTTTTCAATTTCTTTAATAGTTTGAACGCGATGCGCATCGCGAGCTTTTGCTCTCGCGCCATTCAAAGATGCGAGTACTATTGAAGAAAGGAGTGAGAGAATTGAAATGACAACAAGAAGCTCAATCAAGGTAAACCCCCTTCCAGTCTTTTTGCTGGTATTAGTCATTTAATCATTTTAGATGCGCGGAGCTGGAATGTAAAACAAATTATATCAGATAGACGGAAATTGTCATGATTGATTTTTTTACCGTCTCGTGTAGAATGATGGCTCATGAAAACCGCTATTACATTGGAAGCAAACCCCCGCGAGGCCAAGACAAAATTGGCTGTTTTGCGCGCGTCTGGAACAATGCCCGCCGTCTATTACGGCAGAAAGCAGGCTTCAACGCCCATCAGTGTTTCGGCCGCGGCATTTTTGAAGGTATTGAAAAAAGCCGGTGAATCCAGCGTGGTAACGCTTAAAACCAAAACCGGCGACCTTGATTCGCTCGTTTACGCCGTTGACCGAGACCCGCTTTCCAATCTGCCCCGCCACGCCGATTTTTACGTCTTTGAAAAGGGCCAGAAGATAAAAGTGAAAATCCCGCTTGAATTTGAAGGCGTGGCGCCGGCGGTCAAAGAGCTTGGCGGGGTTTTGGTCAAAGTGCTTCGCGAAGTGGAAGTGCTGGCCGCGCCCAAGGATTTGCCTCATGGGCTCCGGGTTGATATCGGCAAACTCGTCAATTTTCAAAGCCAGGTTTTAGTGAAGGACATCGCTCTGCCCGAAGGCGTAGCTTTGGTTGAGAAAGCCGAGGAAGTCGTCGCTTCCGTTTACGAGCCAAAAGAAGAAGTGGTTCCCGAAGCGCCGGTTGATTTGTCAACGATTGAAGTTGAAAAGAAGGGCAAGGAAGTTAAAGAAGGCGAGACGGTCGTTCCCCCGCAAAGCGGAGCTTCCGCCCAAGACAAAGCTTCGGCCAAAGACGCCGTAAAGCCCGCGGCCAAAGCACCGGCCCAGAAGTAATTTTGAAAACCGCCCCGTCCCGATGGCCATCGGGACGGGTCTTTTTGTTTCTGAACCGAGGCAATCTGTAGTAGAATTAGTTTTATGAGCCTTTTGAGGCTTGCGTATGTTTTCACTTAAAACTTCACCAGCCAGAGCCGGATTTTTTTGCGCCGCCCTTGCCGCCCTTTTTATTTTCTCCGCCAGCGGCGGTTTTGTTTCGGCCCAAGCGGCCGGCGTTCTTGAGCG
>JACPHR010000011.1 GCA_016188455.1 Candidatus Tayloriibacteriota bacterium
AATAAAGTTCCGCGTCACCGACGCGGCAATTTATGACGAGACAAACGCCCCTGTTGATAAAATTTTTGACCGGACAGATTCTGCCGCCCATCTCAACCTCATCACCTGCGACGGCGCCTGGAACCAAAAAACGCGCGACTACAGCAAGCGGCTCGTGGTTTATGCCGAGCGGGTACTTGACTAATTACTGAAAATAATATAAATTGAAATCAGCTAAACCGCACAAATGGAAAGGTGAAAAATGAAAAGAGTAACGGCGTTAGTCTCAGCGTTTTGGGCCATAATAACTCTAATTTTCTTCGTTGCCTTAATGATACATCAAGAAAATATGGAGGAAATAAAAGCCGGGGCAACTGGGAAACAAGCGCCAAAAGAGGCTCTCGGCTACCCCGCGCCGGAAAACGGAATCGTCGCCGGAAAATTCTATCAATGCGAAGCTTCAATACAAGAGACATGGCCAGACCGCATCAACAACTTTCTGGTTCTTCAGGAGATGGTGCCAAACGGCAAGTATTGGAAAATCATTCCGGGGCAAAAACGGCTGTTTCAAGTAAGCCGGGCGGTCGGCCACGACGGGATGGTTTATCTGGCACAAAAAACAAACGGCGCCGTCAGTCTCAAGCCCATGGACAAACTCCCGCTCTTTGAGCTTCAAATGGAGAAGCCGGCTCCCCAAACGCCTAAAGCCGCTCCGAAAGCAAAACACACGTTGATCTGAAAAGGGACAAAAAGTTCTTCGGGCACTCGGGCATCGCCGGGTGCTATTTTTTGGCCAGAGTATGCTAGAATGAATCGACGCATTCGTGTGAACGAATCGGTTAGAAAGTAAAAAAGCGCGCAAGTGCGTACTTTATAACTTTTAAAATGGAGAGTCAAAAAAATATCTTGACAGTTCCCATAGCCATTGTTGTCGCCGGCGTCATCATCGGCGGGGCGGTTTTGCTGACGCGCGGCGGACCGACCAAAGAAATTTTTCAAGCGCCGACAGAACCGGCGGCTTCTCTGACGGAAGACATCTCCCTGCGCCCCGTTGACGCCAAAGACCACGCTCTCGGCAACCCGAACGCGGCCATAGTGATGGTGGAATACTCCGACCTTGAATGTCCCTTCTGCAAAAGTTTCCACAAAACCATGAAGGCGCTTCTGGACCAATACGGCAAGACGGGACAAGTGGCTTGGGTTTACCGGCACTTCCCGCTTGAAATCCACCCCCGCTCGCCTAAAGAGTCCGAGGCGGCGGAGTGCGCTTTTGAGCAGGGCGGCAATGAAAAATTCTGGGCCTACGTGGACAAAATTTTTGAGCTCACGCCTTCAAACAATCAGTTTGACCCTCTGCAGTTGCCCAAAGTGGCCAGCCAAATCGGCTTGGACGTTAATTCGTTTCAAACTTGTCTTGACAGCGGCCGATACGCCGCCAAGGTCAAAGCCGATTATGACGACGCCACTGACGCCGGCGCTTCAGGCACCCCTCATACCGTCTTGCTCCTGTCCTCATCGGTAACGCCTGTAGCCGAGAAGCGCCTGAGTGAAATCAATCAGACTATTTTGCGCCAGCTCCAGCCGGGAAGTCCAAACCTTATCGGCCTGGACTCAAGCAAACGCAAGATAGGCATAAGCGGCGCCTTCCAACTCTCCGTCATGAAAGAAATTATTGACCTTCTGCTGAGGTAGATTTAAGATTTTAGATTCAAAAATAAACTCCTGCTCGTCCTTATCCCCGCGGCAAGCCGGGGTATTCGGCGAGCAGGCCTTTATTTTGAAAACCTCTCGGTTTTCAACCCTCGAAGACTCGCTGCTTTCCTCCACGGGGAAACTCCCGTTTCCCCGACCCCAGCTGTCGGGCAATTCTGCGGATAGATCAAAGATGTAAGTTGCAGATTTCCTATTGTCTAATTCGCGCGAATTAGACAATAGTTTGTCTATGTTTTAAAGCGAAGTTTGGTGCGTCACGCAATCAACTTGCGTAATGAACACCACTCACACGCTTTGTCATCGCATTTTTTATTCCAAAAGGAAAGGTCCAAAATTTCCCGCCCCACTCGCCTTATTTCCTCTTCCAGTTTAAAAACATCATCCGCCGTAATTTCAAACTCTTCCCTTTTATACAAGCCGGAATCGGTTGGCTCCACGAAATCCAGCACGCCTTTTTTCATTTTGTACTTGCCGTTTTCAAACTTGTCCAAAAGCAAGCGGTAAAACACCAGCTGACGTTTCAGATTGCCGTCGCTGTTTTTGGTTTTACCTTCTATTTCATTCCGACTTCTGGCTTTGCCGGTTTTAAAATCATAAACAACCGCCCCGCCGTCCTTTTCAAACTCCACGCGGTCAAGCTTGCCGGAAAGCGGCAGGGCCGCGCCGCCACCGATGTCAGACGATACGCCCCGCATGGAGAATTCTATCAGGGCCTCTTTTTCCCATGTGCCTTTATAGCGCTTCAAAAACCCGAGTAAAACTGCCCCGCCTTTTTGCAAAACCTCTGGAATTTCCCTGTCCTCAAGATAGCTTTTTTTTATGACACTCTCAAAAACCAAAACGGCGCGCCTATCGTCTTCCTTGCCGTTTTTCAAATCATTGAAATAAGTTTTCAAACCTTCGTGAATGGCCGTGCCGAAAATAAGATGCTTCTCCTCGCTTTTCGGTACGCGCAAGAGATTGACGAAAAAATAGCGCCACGGGCATTCAAGATAGCCGTTCAAGGCCGAAACGGAAAGGCCTTGTTCCAAGAAAAGTTTGTTGAGGTATCGCTTGTCAAGAAGCGGTGCCGTCGTCGATTCAACGCCCCGCGCTCCAAGCATTTTGGGATATGTTTTGTTTTCAAATTCGCCGATATCAATTTTTTCTATTAAATCAGGGTCTATTTCACCAATAAGCTCGGAGGGCAGCGCCTCCTTGCCGTTTGAATCTTCTTTTGGGTACGACACCGTCGCTTCTTCTCTGGCCCGCGTCAGGGCCACGTAAAAAAGCCGCCGGTCATCCTCCAAGTTGTGCTTCTTTTCCACCTCGCCCCAAAACGGGTCAAGCTTGTCGCGCCTTTTCCTGCCGCTCCATTTGCCTTCATACACCCCCGTCACGAAAACATAGTCAAATTCCAAACCCTTGGAACGATGGGCCGTCATCAGGGCGAGCGCCTCATCGTCGCCGTGCCTTTGAAAATCAATTTTTTGATTGTGAGTTTCCATGCGCTCAAGCTCTTTGAAAAAATCGGCGAGTTTCGCGCCCTTATGCCTCTCCTGAAACCTCATGATAAAAGAAAGGAACCGGTCGTAAGCTCTGAGGATATTTTTGCCGTTGGGGTCTTTGAGGGCCTTGGCCACCAGGCCAAGCTTTTCGGCGCCATATTCCACGGCGGCAAGCAGATTTTTATTTCGCCCTGTTTTTGAAATGTCGGAAATGGCCGCCAAGGCTTGTTTTAATTCTTTACCCGCTTGCGCGCTTGACTCTATCCATGAAGCGAGAGAGGTTCGCGCTTCTCTGGCGTCGTGAATCGCTTCATAGACGACATGGTGCGGCAAATTGAAATAATCCAAAAGAAGGGCTTTGACCATATTTTCGCGCGACGGCTCATTGGCGGCGCGAAGCACGGTGACGCACTTTTCAATTTCTTCTTCCGAAAGCAAATCGGTATCGGAATAGGTCACTGTTGGAATCGTCAAGGCTTTAAAGGCCCTTTCAAATTTTTCCGCGTCGGCGTTATCGCGATAGAGCACGGCAATGTTTGAAGGTTTGACGCCCTTTTTTAGAAGCAGACTCGCCTCATGCGCCACGTACATGCTTTCCGTTTCGGGACGAGAAAGTTCGGCCAATTTTATCCCCCCTCGCCGCGCCGCCCCTTTGAGTTTAACCTTCAAATACTCCTCGGTTTTGTTCTTTTCTATCAGGCTCCCCGCGGCGTCGAGAATCTTTTGCGGACTGCGGTAATTTTCCCGAAGCGAAATAACCGAGGCGGCGGGGAAACGCTTTTTGAAATAGAGAAAATTGTCCAGTGACGCCCCCTGGAAACGGAAAATGGCCTGCTTTTCGTCGCCCACGATAAAAAGATTGGGGCGGTCAAAAAAACTGGACATGATTTCAAGCAGTTTGTTCTGAGCATTGTTGGCGTCCTGATGCTCATCGGCCAAAATATATTGCGCCGACTCCTGAAGTTCAAGAGCCAAAGACTCATTTTTCTCAAGCGTGCGCACCACTTCCATAATCATGTCTTCGTAGTCAAAAAGTCGCTCTTGGCGCAAGGCCTCCTCGTAAGCGCCGTAGACCAAGAGCAATTCCTCGTTCTTTTCAATGTTGCGCAGACGCTCCTTATACTCCCCTTTCATTTTGCCTTTATGGGCTCCCTTTACATGGTACCGGCCCGAGAGCGCCTCAAACTTTTTGCGCTCCGCTTGCGCTTGTTTTTCAAAATCAAGGACTGCCACTGCCTCCCGTTTCAAGTCTTTAACGGCGTTGCGAATGGCGGCGACATAATGAAGCGGCTCGCCCCAGGGACGGAGAATTTTTAAGGGCAAATCCAAAACGGCGTCCTCCAAAATTCGCAAGATGTCCGCGTCAGTGGCGTGTTCCGCCCCGATGATTCGGGGAAATTCCGACGGGTAGGATTTTATGATGTCATTGCAAAAACTGTGGAAGGTGTGGATGCGGACGCGGTAGCCCTCCTGGCCGACAATGTCAATAAGCTTCTGGCGCATGGAGCGCGCGCCGGACTCGGTAAAGGTTAAAGCCAAAATGGCGTCCGGCGGCGTGTCGGTTTTTTTTAAAATGCTGGCGATGCGAAACGTCAAAATGGTGGTCTTGCCCGTCCCGGGTCCGGCAATGACCATCACCGGACCGTCAATCGAATCCACCGCCTTTTTTTGGGCGGGGTTTAATCCTTTGTATAGTTCAGTAAATTTACCGGGGGCTTTTTCTGTCATGCAGGGATTATATCATGGCAAAAACCCTAAATTGCTGTATGATAAGCGGGAAAACATACGGGCTGTAGTCGCCTCATCGGCGACCCGCCGATGAGGCGGGTGGTAGTGTTGTCTTAGCAATTTTTCACAATCCGGGCTGTAGTATAGTAGCAACCCTAAAACAAACATGAATTTGTTAAGGGGTAAATATGCATGGATGGCAGTAGCAAATTTTTTCTGTCGGGGTATAGTATAAAAGCAGTATACATGCATGGGGTGCATGCGGCCCCGGAGCATTACCGGGTACCCCGACAGAGAAAATTTGACGAGCAAAGGTGTGTGTGACGGCAGTTCGATTCTGCCTAGCCCGAATGAATGAACCAGCGAGGTTCAACCTTGATGGTTATTGCGAATACAACTCGTTCAACTTTTGAACTGTGGCGGCGCCCAAGCGGCCGACCTCGTCGGCCAAAGAGTACTTTTGCTGGAACAGAGAAAGCGATTTCCAAGTGCACTTGCCGTACGTTCCCGAAAGCGGGCAATCGTGCTTATCATACTCCTGTGGCGGATAAACCCCTTCAAGCGAGAGCGCCGCTTGAAGCGAGAGGACTGAAGAATCATAGCGGGTACCGGGCTCCACCGAAGTTTTCCAAGTGTGCGGCAAAAGCGAGCTATTGTACTTTCCCACCGCGGTGGTTGTCGCGCTTTGGAAAAAGTTTTTGACGCCGATGTAGGTCTGGGTCGCGAGTTCTTCAATAATTTTACCCCGAATGTTTGCCTCCAAAAATTGCGGCTCGTAAATGTAGCCGTATTCAATGAGGAGCGCCGCCGGGTCAAGGGTGTTGAAGGCGCCGATGGCAATAAGGTCCTGGTCCTCCACCACGCCGGTTTCCTCTTTGGGCATGTTGCTCTCGGGATAATAGGTTTGAAGCTGTTTTGAAACTATCGTGGCGACATCTTTGCTGGCGCGAGCGTTTGAATACTGATGTTCGGGAACATAAATGGAAAAACCGGAATAGTCGCCGGGCGATTTTTTCTTGCGGCGCGGATAATCGTTGAAATGAATATGGACCACCAAATCAACCTGATTCTCATTGGCCCATTTGTTGATGCCGTAGAGCCGCACCACAACGGGCGACGGCGCCTTATTGTGAAATACGCCGTCGGTTTTCGCGGTGACCGCTCCGGTTGATTCCAGATCACCCATAATTTTTTTCTTTTCCGAGATGAACGCCAAAATCGGCTCCTGCCGCTGAGAAAAATAGGACGAAAAAGTCGGATTGTAGCCGACATCGTCGCGCGTGACGGTCACTTCAAATTCACTGTCTCGCGATAAAAGCCGCCCCAGCTCTTTGCCAAGCGCGAGCGTCATGTCCGCCTCTTTGACGCCTTGAAACTGCGTCCCCCAATATTCGCTGTCGTGCCCGGGCACGATGAGAATGTGGAGCTTGCGGCGCGGCCCATGAGCAATGGCAAAAGTTTGCTTCAAATCTTCCGGCTTGGAACTTTCAACAAAGAAGACGGAGGCCGGTTGCGAAGTGGATGGTCCGGCCGCGGAAAAATTCGTCCTGGCCAACATAGGCGCCGCCGCCAAGAACAGCCCGCCGCCGCTGACTAAAGAGAAAAACAAAAAGGCTACCCCTTTATTCATAGGGTTATTATAACACGGCGAAAACTAAACCGGCCATTGTTCAGCGAGGTTGAACCTTGATGTGTTCAGCGAGGTTGAACCTTGATGTATTTTTTCGGGATTTTCTTTATAGGTCAGCCAGTCTCTAATAGTTCTTTTGAAAGTGTTTTTCTGGCTAAAATATTCAGGCACTGTTTTTTTATCTATGATATTGGATTCTGGACGAATCTGGCCAGCATATTCGGCATAACTTGAAAATCTATACTCCTCCAGAAAGGTTCTCGCCTTTTGCATATTCCTTATACCGACATCCTTCCACTTTGGCTCAATCATTTTAACGGGATTGAGGTGAATGTAAGAAATTAGATATTTGAGATACTCGTCACTGTTCGCGTGCCTGGCTTTGAAGCGCCCGGCAAACAATGCTCCAGTGCGATTATTCTTTTTGTTAAAGTACATTGTATATGCGGTTAAAACTTTTTGCATAAACGAACTTATTCCGTTCTCTTCTTTTTCCTTGACTAATAAGTGAAAATGATTAGGCATAAGACAATACGCCCCAATATCAACAATTGTTCCTGTTCTTGGCCAAGCAAGCCAATCCATCAAGGTTGAACCTTGATAATTGCTAATATGAACAGGTTCAATGTCGTTGCAAAGAAAAAGAAGACCGAGAAATCTGGCGCGATCAGAGTTAGTGATAAAAATATTACGTTTTTCAGTCCCTCGATTATAAAGGTGATAATACTCACCGACAGACAAATCAAAATTTCTAGCCATCTATAAATTATAACAGGTAAAGAGCACGGACATCAAGGTTCAACCTCGCTATTCCAGCGAGGTTGAACCTTGATGTATTAATAATTCTCCAGTCTCTTAGACTTCTCATGCTGCCGGATTTTCTCATGCGCCTTGGCCTCAATCTGGCGGATGCGCTCGCGGGTCACGCCAAATTTCTGGCCGACTTCTTCCAACGTGTGGGTGACGCCGTCGTTTAAGCCGTGCCGCATTTCCAGAATCCGCCGCTCTTTTTCGGAGAGGTCGTTTAAAATTTCCTTAACTTGGTCCGAGAGAATGCGGCGCGAAGCGTCCTGGTCGGGCGACAGGATTTTATCGTCGGGCAGAAAATCGCCCAAGGTGGATTTGCCGTCGTCCCCCTCGTCCCCCACCGGACTTTCTAGAGACACCGTGTCCTGGTCAATTTTTTCTATGTTGTAAACCTTTTCCACTTCCAGTCCCATTTCCACGGCAATCTCCTCCGGCAGGGGGTCGCGGCCGAGGTCTTGCGACAAGCGGCGCACCACTTGCTTGTACTTGGCGATGGTTTCCACCATGTGCACCGGCACGCGGATGGTGCGGGACTGGTCGGCCAGGGCGCGGGTAATGGCCTGACGGATCCACCAGGTAGCGTAGGTTGAAAACTTGTAGCCTTTGGTCCAGTCAAACTTGTCCACCGCTTTGAAAAGGCCGAGGTTGCCTTCCTGAATAAGGTCAAGGAGAGTGAGGTCGGGCGAGCGGCCGACGTATTTTTTGGCGATGGAAACTACCAGGCGCAGGTTGGCGCGGGCCAAAAGATTTTTGGCTTCCGCGTCTCCGGCCTGAATGCGCTTGGCCAAATCTTTTTCCGCCTGCGCCAAAATTAAAGGATACTGACCGATTTCCTTCAAATACATCTGGATTGAGTCGTAGGAAGAATCGGCTCCTCGCCCCGCGTAAACGTTTTTCTTGGCCGGCTCCGCCTCGCCCATGTCAAGCATGCCGCCGCTCTCCAGGATATCAATGCCGCCTTCATGGAGTTTGGCATACAGCCGGTCCAGAAAAAAAATGTCGTCCTCAATGTGGGGAAACTCTTTGAGGATTTCGTCGTGAGTGACAAAGCCGCGCTCTTTGCCTTTATGAAAAAGCTTCATGGCCTTGGCGTTCATGTCCCGCTCTTTTTTGGAAACGGCCTTGACCTTCGGGCGATTTTTCAAAGTCTTGGTCTTCTTGCTGCCGGCAGGCTTTTTGGCGGTTTTTCTCTTTTTGGTTTTAGCGAGGTGCTTTTTGGCTTTTTTCATCCCATTAAAAAATTAAATTTGTAAAAAGTAGTAACCTTATTATTTGCAACAATTAGAAAATTGTAGTACACAACGCATAGTTAATTTTTTAACGGGACAAGCCCCTCTTGACTACACTCTTTTATAATCCCGTTAGAAGTTCTTACTTCTAAGCGGGACTAACTGGATAAATTGGCTCAACTCTACTATATAACTAGCTACCGAGCAAGGCTGCTTGCCCGCGCAACTTTTGGACTAAACCTAACCTCCACACGCAACTCCCCCATCTACCACGCACCACCTTCCACTCATTATCCATTATCATGTTCCAAAAGTTGTTCGGGTGAAGCGCTGGGTTTTAAGTTCTTGTTTTTTAGCGGAAAGTTCCTGAATCAACTCAATGTCCTCTTTGCTCCCCCGCTCTTTCTCCCCGTACACCCGCCTCATGACTGCCTCCAGCTTCTCATCAATAGTTTCAATTTCCAGGTTAATCAGGAGCTCCCTCGTTTCGTGACTGAGGTTTGACGCGCCTTCATAGGAAAGCTCGGCCTGAAAGATAAGGTCGTTTTTTATCGCTTCAGAGGCCGCGAGAAGCTCGGCGAAAATCGCTTTGCCCAAAATCGCCCCTAAGTTTTCACGAAGCCTTTCAAGGTCAACGGCTGATTTTGCTTTGCCTTCCTGCCAATAGATAATGCCTAAAAGTTTTTTCTCAATGACGCTTTGGCGATTGACGGCGGCGTTTGAGCCGCCCCCCACTTTTGATTTTTCTGAAAAATCAAAAGTGGGGGGCGGCTCCCCTACCGCCGCCACTTTTTTAAGTTCCGTCCACAAGGCCTCTTCTTTGATGCCGGCGGCGTTTGAAATTTTCACGATGAAATGCGCCTGGTCAACGGCGCTTTGAAGCGCTCTGACGTAAGGCAAAACGAGAGCGACAATTTCCTTGCCGAGTTTGCGGGGGTCAAGCTTTTTTTCAAGCAAAGTTTCTAGAGTAAAATCAATAATATGCTTGGAATTTTTGATAATAGCAGTCCATGCCGCAGGATTTTTCAAGATAATGTCCGCCGGGTCCTCACCCGCCGGCATTTTGGCCACTTTGACGTCCATCCCTAGCGATAGAGCCGTTTTGGCGTTGCGCGACGAGGCTTTGAAACCGGCTTCGTCCGAATCAAAAGCCAAAATGAGGTTGTTCGACAGCCTCGTCAAAAGCCCAAGGTTAGTGACCGTATCCCCCGCTACGGTATTCTCTGAAAGAGCCGTGCCGGAAACGGCCACCGTGTTTGAAAAGCCGGCTTGATGCGACATGATAAGGTCCATTTGGCCTTCAACCATGATGGAATAATCCCGCTTCCTGACGTCAAACTTCGCCTTATGCAAGCCGTAGAGCACTCGGGACTTGTTGAACAAAGACGTTTCAGGACTGTTGATGTATTTCCCCGCCTTGCCATCGTCCAATCGGGGCAAAAGCCTTCCGGAAAAACCGATAACCCTTCCTGAGCTGTCAAAAATCGGGAACATGATTCGGCCCCTGAAAATATCATAAAAAACGGCACTCTCACCGACGGCCATCGGGGCGGACTGCTCCGTTTTTTTGACCAGCCCCACGCCCTGCATCTCGCCTGTGTTAAAACCGCGCTTGATCAACTCGTCATGAAGCGCCCGCCAAGAGTCGGGCGCGAAGCCCAACCGCCACTCTTTAATCGTCGCCTCTTTCACTCCCCTTTTGGCAAGATACTCTTTCACCTCATCATCCGCCGCCAATGACTTTTCAAAAAATTCCGTGGCGGCGTCAAGCGCCCGATACAATCTGTCTTTCTCATTTTTCGCTTTCGGATTCTCCCGCGCCAATGCCACGCCGGCGCGCGCCGCCAAAACTTTTAGGGCGCCGACGAAATCCAGCCCTTCAAACTGTTCAACGAAAGAAAAAATATCGCCCTTGGCATTACATCCAAAACAATAATACGAACCTCGACTGGGCGAGACGAAAAACGACGGCGTCTTTTCGTTGTGAAAAGGGCAACGGGCTTTATAATTCGAGCCGGCCTTTTCAAGCTTGACGTAGGAACCCACTACCTCAACAATTCCCAGTCGCTCTTTGATTTGTTCTACATTGCTGGACATATATGGGTTTAACTAAACGGTTATCCACACTGTGCTATTGACTTTATTTCCTTATCTGCTAACATGGCTAAATCCTTAGAAAAGGTCGCGCTTCGCGGCCTTTTCTTTATATATCTTTTTTGTTTTATGTTCCATAAAACTAGGTAATTAGACGGAAACGTAACCAAAATAGACGCTGATAAAGAGTTTGAATAAGTTGTCGTTTCGATGATTGAATCGGTACTCCACCTCTTTAAGATACATCGGGAAATGATATTTGGAAACCCCGCGATAATTGTAAA
>JACPHR010000010.1 GCA_016188455.1 Candidatus Tayloriibacteriota bacterium
TAGCTTTGGGGCTAACGCGGTCTCCTCGTCAATATTTCAGAATCCTTAGTGAAATGAAAAAAGAATGGGAATGGATATCAAAAAGTGAATTAGAGCGTTCAATTCAAAAACTCTACAAATCCAAACTTATCAAGGAAAAATGTAATCGTGATGGTTCTCTTACCATGATTCTAAGCGAGACCGGCAAAGAACTCGCTCTTACTTACAACCTGGATACCATGCTGCTGACAAAAACAAAGGCCAGCGCCGCCTTGTGGCCGTTAGTGAAGGCATCGAGGACCAGTATCTTCTTTTTCATCGGGAGTTTTCTTGAGTTTGGGTTGAAAGTATGCTGTTATCAATATGCTACTCTGAATCAGAAGCTATCATAGACTTTGAATTCTGTCTATGTTTTGTGATGAAAAAAATTAAAAAAAGGCTATATGCCCCCAAGTATCCTTCTTCACTCAAATTGAGCTCTAAGACTCGCTCAAACCGAGGCAAGATGAGGGGCCTATTTTATTTACATCAAACGCTGAAAACGATAAACAAAACAAAAAACGCCAGCGCCAGAAATAAATTGAGGGCAAGGCCCGTGATAGCGCCCAGGAGAGAACCGGTGGCCGCCTTCCAGGCGGCCACCTTGTTCTTGTTGAGCAAAATTTCCGCCAAAAACACCGCGATGAATAAGCCCGGGATGCCGCCGAACGGAGGAAATAAAACGCTGCCGATAATCAATCCGACAAAACCCCAGATGATTGACTGCTTTGACGCGCCGGCGTACTTGGCGCCTAAAATGCCCGCCGAGTAATCAACCAGAAGCGAGAGGCAAAAAATCACGGCGAGGACAGTGAACTCGGAAAACGCCAAATGCCCGAAGCCGTCAATCAGGCCGTAGAGAAGCGCCACGGCGAACATGTAGGACATGGCCGGCATCATGGGAATAAGCGCCAGAAAAACCGCCGGCAAAAGCAAAAGCGAGAAAAGAATTGTGAGAGTGATATGCGACATGGGCAACAAGACCCCGACCGGCTCTGATACCGCACCGCTCGCGGTGCGGCCTTTCATTTATCCGGAAAACACTGTTTGCAGTATTTGTAATTTTGAGAGTCCGGCGAGCCGACATAAGAACAGCTCGGAGCCGAGGTGAACAAAGAACAATAATCCTGCGGGGTTTGACTGCTCGGCGGAGCAGTTTGAGAAGAATTTTGCGACGGAGTTTGCCGTCCATAGTCAGCGCAACTGGAATCTTCGGGGTTAGCAATACAGTATGTCTTGCATTCTTCGTAAGATTGGCAGCCGCCCTGGCCGCCGTAATTAGTCGGCAGCTGGTTTTTCAGAAAGTCTTGAACTTGGGCCTGATAATCTTGCGGTATTTGTAACTGGTCGCTTTTGGGATAACCGTCCCATGAGGGTTTTTGGCAAGTTTCCCCGTCCCACCTGCCCCCATACTTGGCGCATTCCGAGCTGGAGTCGCTTCCTTGATAGCGGGACTCGGTACCGGTATCTGTTCTGGCCCCCGAAGGCGGGAGTGAGCCCTGGCATTTATCGGGATTTTTCAAGCAATAAGCTTGGCATTCTTCTTGACTCTTGCAACCGCCCGGTCCGCCAAAGCCTGAAGCGCTGCCAGAACCTTCAGATGATTCCCTGTTGAACCTGTCTTGACTGCCCTCTCCCCCGCCCTGACTAAATTTCATGCACTCTTCCTGATGACTTTGGCAATATGCCATGCACTCTTCCTGGCTCTTGCAACCGCCGGGTCCGCCTTGAAATCCCTGCTCGCCTTCCCCGCCCGGCCCTCCTTGGAAACCGCCGCCACCGCCGCCAAAATCTTCAATCATTTTCTTGCAGGCCTGGTCTTCTTGATTAGCCGTGCAGTAAGCAGTGCACTCTTCTCGGCTTTTGCAGCCGCCCGGACCGCTAAAGCCTCCGCCGCCGAGTCCGCCAAACTGCCCTTCCAATCCGTTGTCTTTAGCCCAGCTGGCGCAGGCTTCTTGGTTTTGCTCGCAATAGGTCTGGCACTGCTCTTTGCTACGGCAACCCCCCGGCCCTTTGCCGCCGGTTTTCTTTATCATTGCCGCGTCTTGCGGAGAAATTATGCCAGCTTCCAAACCGAACTGCACGCACTCATCCGTGTGATTTTCATCCTCGCAATACGCTTCGCACTGCTGTTTGGTGCGACAAGCGCCTGGCGTTTTGCCCTCTTTGAGCAACGGTAAAACTTTTTTGACTTGCGCCAATTCCTCTCCGGAAAGAAAACCGGCCTTTTCGGCAAAAGCAATGCACTCCTCGGCGTTATCCGGATTATTGCAATAGCCTTCGCAAGATTCTCTGGAGGAACACTTGCCGGGCGTTTCGCCGTTTTTGCGAAGCTCGGAAAATTTCCGGTATTGCTCTATTTCTTCAGCGCTCAAGAAACCGGACTGCTCGCCGAAGCTTAAACACTCGTCAGCGTGGTCCGCATCATTGCAATAAGATTCGCATGACCGCTCGTTGTTGCAACCGCCGGGCAATTTGGCGCCCGATTTTAGGGCCGTTTTAATCTTGCCGATTTTATCCCTGTCCTTCTCGGAAAGCAGATTGTGCTTGTCGGCAAAGGCGAAACATTCGTCAATTTTATCTATATCGCTGCAATAAGTTTCGCATGATTTTTGAGAATTGCAGCCGCCCGGGCCGTCCTTAATGTCAGCCAGTTTTTCCAGATTGGCCGCTGCTTCTTCCGACATTATTTTATTTTTCTTGGCGAATGCTATGCAAACCTTGGCGTGAGCCGCGTCATCGCAATACGAAACGCACTCCGCCTCGCTCTGGCAACTGCCGAGCTCGGCCACCGGAAATTTAACGTCGGCCAAAATTTTATTCTCCGGTTTTAATTTGGGCTTTGTATCGTTTTCCGTTTTCGGTTTGGTTTCGCTTGGCGCGCCCGCCGTACTCGCCTCTGCTGTTGCCGACACCGCCGGCAGAACGAGCTTGCCGATTATGCGTCCGTCCTCTGACGGCAGCAATTCAAAATCAGCGCTCTCACCGCCGCAGTCGGTGATAGTTGCCAGCATCTTGGGAGTAAAATCCCCGGGGTCGGCGAAGGCAATATTGTCGCTTTTGAAATTCTTTTGACAGCCGCTAAGCCCTCCGCCATAGGATGATTTGTCGGGCGGATAGAGCACAAACTCCTTGATGCCTGACGAAGCTCTGATACTTAAGGTGAAAAACCCGCTGATTTTATTTTTTTCCAGACTGACCGACATGGCAGAAGCCGCCGCCTGAGTGATAACGCCCGCCACCGCGAGGCTGGAGGCGATAATCAACGCCGCCAAAAAGTTTTTGTTGAGAAAGATTTTTTTAGTCATTTTGAAAGAGGATTTTTATATTTAAAAGGGTTGGCTCCTTCGGCCGGATTAATCTCAGGCACTTTTTTCTCAATCGGATTATTTTGGACCGTAACCTGCGGCACTGCCAAAACCGCGGGAGTAGAAGCGGGAGCGGGAGTCTGAACTTTTTTCTGACCGCGCCAAAAATAAAGGCCAAGGAATACGGCGGCGATAACCGCCGCTATAATAACTATAATTATAGGAATAAATTTTTTGGTGTCCATGTCCATATGCTTAATTATAGCAAGCATTCTACATAAAGTGCCATTGCCCCAAGTGGATAATTAGGCATATTTTGGTTATCCACATTTAATTCACTTGCCAACGAGCATGCTCAATGCTATACTCTCCACATTAGGGCTTCGGCCTCCGAGGACCCCGCAGAAATGCGGGGTCCGATTTGTTATAGTGATTTTATCCACACTTTTTTCAATTCATCAAACATGGCTTCATTGAGCACGCCGACTTTGCGCGATAATCTTTTGTTACTTATCACTCGCATTTGAGTCAACTTCACCCAGGTAGTCTTATCTTCGGACTGAATTTTGTGATGGAAACGGTCATCTTTTGGTTTAGTAGTTAATGGTAAAATAACCATCGTCTCCTTGTTATATACTTTCATGACAATAACCGGCCGTTCAAAACTTTCGTTTTTACCGTCAATCTCTGCTCCAAGGTTTACCCCAAGCGAACACCACCATATCTCTCGCGGGTACGCATATTTTTGCGTTAAAGCTTTTTCGAGTTCTTTTTTATTTTCATTCCACTTATCAAAATTTTTAAGCATATACCTTTTCTTTTCGATTAATAATTCAAAACCAAACTCTACTCATGTGCTCCATATTCCATGCTATGCGCTCTGTGTCCGATTGATATGCTCCCACTCGTAATTCCTAATGGCGCCGACTTTTTTGCCGGGGTTGAAAATGTTTAGGGGGTCAAAAATACGCTTGGTTTCTTCAAAAAGCTCGATTATCTCCGGAGAGTACATCAAAGGCAAAAAGGAGCTGCGAATCAAGCCGTCGTTGTGCTCGCCACTAATGGTGCCTTTGAAATTTAAAACCAGCCGATAGACCTTGTCGGTAAGTTCTTTGATAATTGCCAGGCTTTCCGGTTTGCTCAGGTTCATCAAGGGAATAATGTGGAAATTGCCGTCGCCCACGTGCCCCGCCACCGTGTAAGTGATTGGGTACTTGGAAAGGATGGCGTTGAGCTTCGGCAGAAACTCCGGCAAAAATTCCGGCCGCACCACGAAGTCGTCAATGAAGGGCGCGGTGCGGAGATTCCTCATGTGCTGGCGCAGGAGATTGAAACTCTCGCGCCTGAAAGTCCAGTATTTTTTGGCCTCGGCTTCGTCGCGGGCGATTTTGGTTTTCAGGCCGAAAGGCAAAAGGGATTCTTGGGCGGCGGCGGCCTTGGCCGCCGCCGCCTCTTGCGTGTCCGCCGTAAACTCGGCAATCAAAATGAGCTTGGGCACGCCGCCGGTAAGCGCCATAAAAAACTCCGGCAAAAATTGAATCGCCAGTTTGAGCAAACTGCCGTTTAATTTTTTGACAATGGCCGGAAAAAGCTTGAGCGCCACTTTGAGCGTGTGGTCGTCAAACGATTCAAAACTTTCGGGCTGGAATTGAAGGACATGGTTGGTAATTTCGGCGAGCGGCCGCAGACTAGGCAAAAACATGATAAGCAAGGACGAGAAAGGCTTGGGCGCCACCAGCCGAAACTTCACTTCGGTAATGATGCCGAGAGTGCCCTGCGAGCCGACAATGAGCTTGGTCAGGTCAAAAAGGCCTTTTTCTTTGTCGTAAACGTTCCAAAGAAAGTAACCGGCCGAATTTTTTGAAACCGCCGGCTTGGCTTTTTTCAGAAGGTCGTAATTTTTAACGACCAGCTCAAACATTTGCCGGCAGACTTCGCCGAAAAAATCCCGCCGGCCGCGCGCTTTTTCCAATTCCGGAATAGTGAGTGGCTGAAAAACGTATTCCCCGCCGTCCGAGAGGACCGTCTTCACCTGCCGGACGTAATTTTCGGTTTTGCCGTAGGTCAGAGTTTTCTCGCCGCCGGCGTTATTGGCCACCATGCCTCCCACGGTGCAAAGGTCGCGCGAAGCCGGATAGGAAGGCATCCAAAGGCCGCGCTTCAAAGTTTCCCGCTCAAAATCGCGGTAGTAAACGCCCGGCTCGGTGACGGCGTAGCCCGCGCCCACTGCTTTGACGTGATTAAAATGCGGCAAAAAATCCACTACGATTGATTCGGTCAAAGGTCCGCCGGTCATATCGGTGCCGGCCGAGCGGACAGTGAGAGAAATTTTCCCGCCCTCCCGCTTCTTTCTGGCGGCAAAGGCCACCAAGTTTTTAACGTCATAAACATCCCGCGGCGCCACGACCAGAGCCGGTTTGACTTCAAAAATACTGGCGTCGTGACTGGCTGCCGCGAGCGTTTTTTCGTCTGAGCGCACTTCGCCTTTGAAAAATTTTTTTATTTCAGGCGCGTAATCCATAAGGTAAACATACCAATCTACTAATACATACAAATCTGCGAATAACTACGAATAAGAAAAGGCCGAATTAGCAGTTATTAGTAGTATTAGTATAATTCGTATATTAGTATGACGCTAGCTTATCATTTTGCTTATGGCGGCGAGAGTTTCTTCCGGGCCGGAAACTTGAAGGGTGTCGCACACGCCGATGACGGAGTCGTCATTGCCGCCGGAAAAAAGGGCGTCGCCTATATAGATGGAATCTTCAGTCTTCCAGCCGTAAAACTTCATGAGCTGGGAAATGTTATAGCCTTTATTTTTACCCCGACGAAAATAGTCAAAGGATGTCGTGCCGCCGATTTTAACCTCGAGTGTCTTGGACGAAAAGGGAATTTTTTCAAGAATACTGGTGCGCAATTCCACCTTCGGGTCAAAACGCTCTTTGCGCGTCAGTTCCGCGTTGTGGCCGACAAGGCTGAAGGTAATCTGACAGCCACGGTCTTGAACAAGGTCGTGCTCGTCAACGTCAACGAACAATTCTTTGAATTGGCGGCGAATGAGGCCAATGTGCTCCATCATTTCTCTTTTTTCGCCCTCCGACAAATTGTTCCTCCATAAATCTTTGCGGTCCTTGGCCACGGCGTAATTGCCGTTTTGCGCCAACACAAAGACTTTACCGCTAAAATCAACGCCGACTTGCTTCCAAATTTGCTCAATCTGGGCGCCGGAAACCACGACCACGTCTTTGGTCGCGCACAACTTGAAAAGCGCCGCTTTCATTTGAGGCTCAATCAGCGTCCGGCTGCGGGTCAATGTTTTATCCACGTCAAAAAAAACATGCTTGTAAATTTTGCCTTGCGAATCCAAAACCGCGTTGAAGTTTTTCATAATCTAAAGTATAGCAGAGGTATAGACTGCCACAAAACTGATTACTCACCGTAAAAATTGCTTTAAAGTTGATTTTTCCAAAGTTGAAGTTTTCAACATATGCGGATTAAATAAACTTAGGAAAATGCGTTTCCCTATTCGTGTGTTTCTATTCGTTAAAACTATTCGCATGCCAATGTCTGAATTATTCGTGTGGGCGTATTTGTAACGCTATTCGCATGCCAAATTTTGACTCTGAAACAACTTGCCGTATAATGCTATGACTTATCATAAAATTTCAACCGCCATGCGTAGCGTAACAATTTACAGCACCCCCACCTGCCACTTCTGCCACCTGGCCAAGGATTTTTTCAAGCTAAACAACATCGCTTACACCGATAAAAACGCCGCGGCCGACCCGGTGGCCCGCAAAGAAGCCATCACCAAATCTGGCCAGATGGGCGTGCCGGTCATTGATATTGACGGCGCTATTGTGGTCGGTTTTGACGAGCCGAAATTACGCAAGCTTTTGGAAATAAATTAGAAACCTGCTGTTGCACGGCCACGAGAACCACTCCGTCCCGCACTGCGGGACGGAGTGGTTCTGCTTTCCTAAATTCTGCCTATTCCCTAACCCCATCCTCTCCTACCGCGCTGTGGAGCTATTCAGTTGCTTCTGAAGTTCTTGGACGCGCTTGATGGCCTCATCAATTTGTTTCTCCAAAGCTTCCCGCGCCGCTTTTGAAGCGCTGGAAGCTCCTGCTGAAGTTTCCACCGTGGCGGCGGGCGCACTGGCCGCGCTCATCGCTTTGAGTTGAGCCCGGGTTTTAGGACCAACATCACCATAGCCGCTGTCTCCCGGATTGGCAATACCATATTTCACTTGGAATCGGCCGACTGCCCTTTGAGTGGCCGGGCCGAAGAAGCCGGTGGCATCGCCTTCAGGGTACAGCTCTTTGTCTGCCGAAAGGAATATCTGCAAAGCTTTCACGTCATCCCCTCTGGCGCCGCGAACGAGGCCCCGAGTGATGTTCGGCGCGCCGGCGGAGACTCCGGACGATGGTGTCGGAGCGGCAGGAGGGGCCGCCGGAACTTGAGCGTTTTCCTTGAAGACTTCATTAATCTTTGCCCGAGTGGCCGGACCGAGTTTGCCCGCGCCAGCCGACTTTTCACTCTTGATTACTCCGTGCTTTAGCTGAAAGGCCTTAAGCGCTTTTTCAGTCAGAGGACCAAAGAAACCGGTTTGTTCAACGGCTATGAGAGCCTGCAGACGTTTGACATCCTCCCCTCGGGCTCCACGGGTCAGGTCTTTATTGAAGACCGGGGAAACCAAGCGGGCGGTCGCGGATGCTTGCGCTACTGACGCCGCCGGTACGGTAACGGCCGCCGGCGCCGGGGTTGAGGTTTTAAACTTCTTGTCAAGCTCCGCTATCTTGGCCGCCGCGCCGACTTCGTCAAGATAGACTACCGTACCGTCAGGATAAATCTTTTGGGCGCGTGGGGCAGGAGCGCCAGTACCGCCGCCTCCGCCGCCGCCAGGGGCGGCATTGCCGGCGTTGGCCGACACCGTGGCGCTCACCGCGCTTGAGGCGGCTGATTCTGAGGCGCCGCTAGATTTGTAAGCCGAAATCTTGTAGTAGTAGGTGGTGCCGGCCGTTACTGACGTATTGGAATAACTAAGAGTGCTGCCTCCCGATATGTTGGCGAGAAGGGGGAACGAGCCGGTAGAGCTGGTGTCTCTGTAGATGTAGTAACCCTCGGCGGTGGAAACCGTTCCCCATGAAAGCGCAATGGGGCTGCCGTCCGTCACTCCGGCAGTGGCCGTGAGGCCGCCGGGCGTATCGGGCGGCGAAACGCCGACTTGAGACGACAGAGCGTAGGCCGAGAAGTGGGTGCCTTGGGCGGCAAAGGTTACGGATGAGACATTGGAAAGGTCGGCGGAGGGCGACGCCACGGCGGCACCGGTGGAATCTTTATAGGTCGGCACGGTAGAAAGCGTTTCCCAGTCTCCCTTGTCGGCGCTGTACGACATTACGGTAAGCTTGTTGACTGCGGTTGTGCTGGTAATGCTGGAAGAAGTAAGTTCCGCCTTGGTGTAGGTCAATTCAATATCGGCTTTCTTGCCGGTCTGGAGGTTCGTCACCTGACTGCCGCCCGAGAAGGCGCTGATATCCTTGGCTTTGCTCCCGATAATGTTGACACTGGAGGTGTTCGGATAGTTGCTGGTTTCCTTGGCCGTGATATAAGAGCTGTTGCCTGAAGCGCCCAAGGCGTTGGCGTCAAGATTGACCTTGGTGTTGACGGAAGCGTCAGAAAACGAACCGGCAGAAGTGTCCGTGAAAGTATTTGAGGTAGCAAGCTTGGACGAAAGCGAGGATGCCGTCGTGAGCGCCACATTGATGCCGGTTTGGGAACTGTTAACGGTAACCGGATTGGAAGCGGAAGCTCCTTCCGCATAGCCGTCGGCGGCGGCAAAGACTCTCCAGTTGCCCGGAGTGACGTTTAAGGTATAGGCGCCGCTAGTATCAGTTTGGGTAATCGCCTGGCCGCCGCCGATTTTACCGGCGCGGACGAAGGAATTGGCCGCCGCCACGCCTCCGGCCGTGACCGTGCCGGAAATCGTAAGCGAGGATGCCGTCATAATGAAGTTTTGAGTGGTGGTGCCTGAAACCGTCACCGTTACGGGTGAAGCGACGTATTGGGGTTTGGATACCAGTACTTGGTAGGTGCCGTTCACGGCCTTAATGCTGTAACCGCCGGTGGAAGTGGCCTGGGCGCCGAACTGCACGCCATTCGTCTGGTCAACGAACTGAATCCAAGCGCCGTCAAGTTCGTTGCCGGCCGTGGCCGCTGTTTTGTAGACCGTGCCCGCAATGTTGCTCAAGGCCGCGCCGGTGGACGAAGTGTTGACGGTAATTTTGACCGCTTCGGTGGCATGGCTAACGGAGAGATTGCCGCTTGATACGGTGGTCTGCGCGCCGTCTGAGGCCACGGAAATGTTTGCCGGCGGAATACCTTGAATGTAGGCCCGGATGGAAGGCGTGGTGCTTGAAGCGATTAAGAGCGAGGTGGTTGAAGCGTTGGTAATTTCAATGTGGTTGCCCAAGCCGGTGGTTTTGTCAAAGAGGTCAACGAAGGCCTTGGAGACGACCAGCGGGTTGCCGTCTGAGTCCTTGATGGTGAAGTTGACGGTGCTCCGAACCGGTACGCGGATGTACTGATTGGTTGATGAAGCGCTGAGGTCAATGGTACCGATAGCCGTACCCGCGCTGTTATACGCCGCAAGCCTGCCGTAGGACGGCGAGAAGATGTCTCTGATGGTATAGCCACTGGCGGATGGCACGCGGATGGAGAAGGCTCCGTCAGCGCCTGAAACGCCTTCGTTGACGCTGGTGCTGTTGGAAAGACGGATGACGGCGCCGACAATGGCCTCGGTGGTGGTGGCGTACTTGTTGTTGTCATCCAAATCCTCGTAGATATTGCCAGAGTAAATACTGAAACTTTGACTGGAGGAGGGGGCGAAGTTGATACTGGACTGGCTCGCGCCGGCAATGGTGACAGTTTGCTCGGCCATCGGTCCGAAACCGGGGATAAACGAGTTGACTTTCCAGGTGGTTGGATTGGCCGCAGTTCCATCCACATAAAGCGTGTAGTTGCCGGTGGAAGAATCAGTCATGGCATCGGCGCGGCCCGGGCCGTCGGTGCGATAGGCGAAGACCGGCGCGTTGCCCACTGGGTTAGTGCCGTCCGTCACTTGGCCGGTGATGGTGTACCCCGGCTTGACCATTTTAAGGATGAAAGGATTGGCGCCGCTTGAACCGGTGGAGGCGGTCGGAGAACCGTCAATATAGAATACGTCAGTTCCGGATGAGTCCATGACTACCGTTACTTTTTTGGATTCGCCGATACCGGGCGAGTAAGCGCCAACCACATAGGAACCGGCCACCACTTTAATGGAGAACGTTCCTGAAGTTGAAGTTTGGGTGTTGCCGCCCAAACCGCCGCCGCTATCCGTGTTGGGCGAGAAAGCGAAGACCATGGCGTTCGCTATGGAATTGCCGCTGCCGTCTTTGAGCACGCCGGAGATGGTTTTATTGGCGGTGGAAATCGTAAAGGTATTTGATGTGGTCGCGAAGCTGTTAACGCTTGATACGCAAGCGCTTGGACAGCCGGTTACCGTCACATTTATCGCTTTTGGCATAGACCAATTCGGCATGGGAGGCGGGCCACTGAAGCCGCCAGATGTGCCTTTCGGCATGGCGGGTCCGATACCGATGCCCCAGCTGCCGTTAAACTGCGGAATGGGAATGACGGTCAGAGTTGAAGCCGTCAGAGCCGAAGCGCCGGGCGTAACGGTGCGCACCACGAATTGTCCGGGACCGCCGGCGAAGACGTCCACATTTTCGGTCGCCGTAAAGGTATTGGCCGCCGCGGTCAGCCTGACCGTGAAGTTAATGGCGGACGAGGTCGCCGTCAGCGCAAAGTTCCTGGTGATGATGGAAGAAGAGGTAGCCTGCACCGGCGTGGGCATGGTGTTGCCGAAGAAGGCGGTGGTAGTAGCGCCATCGGCATCGCTTACCCCGCTTACAAACGGGTCAGTAAAGAGCATGTAGTGGCTGCCGCCGCCGAAATTGTTCGTCAGAAACTGCGAACCGACAGGCAGGTTGGAGAAGGTGAAGAGGCCGGTTGAGTCAGTGACGGCGTCAATCGGTCCGGTCTGGGGAGACATTAGGTGAATGGTCGCTCCCGTCAAGTTGCCGCCGTTGCCCGAAACTGTGCCTCGGATAGTGGTCACCGCTCCGCCGCCGGCCGCGCCGCCGCCGATGTAGATGGGATTGCCGCTGAACGACTCAAGAAGCGTGCCGTCCGATTTCTTTGATTTAATGTCAAGCACATAGCCGGAGCTGTCCATGCCTTTCGGAATGGAAGGATTGACCATGTCCGCGAGCGAGAATTTAAGGAAATCATGTTCATCGTTGCCGCTCTTCCTGGTGCCGGTAATGCCGGAACCGGTGGCCTTGAGCGTCAAGGTGATGGTCTTGGCAGTCGAGCTCGTCGCGATAGCACTGATGCCGATAGTGCCGTCGCTTGAGCCGTTGATATCGCTGTTGACGGAGGCGAGGAAGGGATTCTTGGCAGAAGTGGTGGCGACGCAACAAAGGCCAAAGTCGGAACTGGAAGGGAGGGTAATCACGATGCTGCCGCCGTCGTCAATCTGTTTGGCAACCGGAAGCTCAAAGGAATAGGTGGAAGAGGCGCTGATGAAGCTGGTAGAAGGCCTGATTGAGACGGGGGGCATGAAGCCGATGCCCGAAGCGCTGAAATCCTTAATCTCGCCGAAGGTGGTGCCGGTAAAGCTTCCGGGGCCCACAAATCCGCCGGTGCCGCCGGCACCGGTGGCCGAAGAAACGGTGCAGGAACCGCTCATGGGCGCCGTAGTCGTCAAGTTCCCCGACATGTCCTTAATGTTTGTCGCCGATACCGTAACGGCGGCGCCGGAGGTAAGGCGGAGCCCCGAGAGTTTGGCTGTGCGGGTGCTTTCATCATAAGTAAGAGTGTGTCCCGCCAGCGCCGAAAGCGTCTGGGCTACTCCGCCCACCGTCAAGGTGTAGTTGGCAAGGGTGGTAGCGTCGGTTTTATTAACTGCTTCGCTGAAAGTCACAGCGACCGTGAACTCGTCGGCGTTGACAAAGAGGATGGCCGGCCCGCTGATATCGCTGTTGGCCGCCTCAACCGTCCATGACCTGGTGACATTCGCGGCCAGAGCCGTGCCGGAAATATTTTTGAGCGCGCCGCCTTTGAGAGTCAGAACTATCGTTTGGCCGACAGGCAGCACGTTGCTTGCCGTGAAGTGGCCCTCTTTGGAAACCGGGTCGTAGCGAACGCTGCCGGGAAGGTTGGCCCCGCCGGAAATGCCCAGAGTGACGGCTCCGGAGGTGGCCGTGGCTGAGTCAATGTTGTCGTCAAAGGTGAAGACAAAGTCGTTGGTGTTTGCCGCGATGGTCGTGCTTGGAGTCGGCAATACGCCCACAATCGTCGGTGCCGTGGCATCCGTGCTGCCGCCAGTGGTAAAGGTGGTGGTGTATGCCGTTGACAGGGCAATGCCCTGGAGAGTGCGCACGCCGGTCCCGACAGTGAGAGTGTATTGGGTGTTAGCGGCCACAGTCCCGCGAATGCCCGCTGAAAGGATATTTTTGCCGGTTGAAGTGCTAAAACTGAAACTGCCAAGCGTCAGGCCACCGGAGAGAAAAATGTTGGTGTTGGTGAAGGTCGTGGTGTCCATCGTTGACTGGTTGAACTCAATCGTGGTGGTGCCTATATTAGTCGGCACATTCTGCGAGCCGCGGAAAGGCGAAGCTCCCATGACCGCCGGCGGCGTCACGTTGGCCGAGGTAAAACCGGCCGCGCCGGTGGTAAAGGTCGCGGTATAAGACTGACTGCCCGGCGTAAAGCCGTCTTGGTCCAAAGCGTTGCCGGATAGGTCATAGACGTTTGAAGTAACGGTGAAAGTGTAGGAAGTATTGGCCGACAGAGAAGCGGTCAGGTTGCATTTGGCGGACGGCTCAAAGTTTGAAGGGAAGGGATTGTAGGTAACGGTGGTGCAGAGATTCCCCGTGCTGTCAGCGGTTTTTCGCAACACAACGGTCGTTGTCGCAGTTGACGTATTCAACCAAATAATAGTGGTAGTGGAAACCGACTTGTTGAAACCAAAACCTAAAAAGGTCATGTCAATCGGCGCGTTGGTCATGCCGTTGCCCGGAAACGAGCCTTGCACTTGAAGGGTTGAAATGTCCGTGCCGCCGCCGCCGAAAGGAAACTCATGGGGACTGAAACTGTTCTGGGGATTAGCCGTTGTTTGCGCCACGAATTCGGTTTTGTTGAAATTCTTGTCAAAGCCGTTGCCTTTTGTGGAATCAACGCCGCCCGTGGCCATTGAGGCGGCAGTGGAGGTGGCAGAGGGATAACCTGTTGCAAGACGCTCCAGCGATGAACCGTCTTCAGCGAGAGCGGTGGCGCACGGCGTAGAACTTGCCTCTCCGTTCTCGCAATTGCCAGTCTTTTGCGCTCCCCAGCCGACATAATCAATGGCCGTTGAAGTGGCGAAGGTGCCTAAACTGCTTGTGGCAATGGATACGCCGCCGTCCGCCAGGATAATGTTGAAACTGGAAGTGGCAAAGACCGCGTCAAGCGGCACCGAACCGCCGTAGCCGATCTGATTACCAATGAGAAAATAACCATACGACGGGATGACTTTTCTGTAATAGGTCAGAGGTATGCCGGGCGTTGAACTGCCGGTGGTATAAAAGGAATGGAGCTGAAGACCTAAGTCGGAGAGGTTAATGTCCGCCTCGCCGGAGTTGTAAAGCTCCACGAACTCATCGCTGGCGTTCACGGCTGTACCCGACTTGACTTCGCTGATTTTAACCGTGGCGTTTTGATTGAGAGTAACTTTTTTATTTGAGGCCAGGGCCGTACCGACGACGCTCCCCCCAGCCGTGGTTGAAGCATAGCCCGTCTGGAGTTGCGCGTTGAACGCGTGGCCGTTGGTAATACCGGTTGTACCAGTGGTGGATGCCACTAGATAGAAAGTGGTAGGGCTACTGCCAATACTTTCCGCGGTCGTCGGCGTAAGAACAATGAGAGTACTGTTCACAAGCGGGGTAGTAGAAGCCGCGCCAGCGATAAACGTATCGCTATCAAGCTGAAAACCAGGCTGGCCACCCGCCTCTTTCCAGAGCGAAACGCGAGATATCTCCCCTTGGGACATGGTGGTTGAAGCGACGATCTGGACTCCCACTTTGCTCAGGGTGTCATTGCCAGTAGACTGGACTAGTTGAAAGTTAAGCAGTGGAATAATCGCGCCGCCGCCAATGGTGGTAGACGCAAAGAAAGCATCCGTAGGCGGCGCCACTTCGGTAATGGCGGCCGAAGCGGTGGAAGCGCCGAGCGCCAAAAGCAAAGCGGCAGACAGAAAAATACACGCCTTAAGAGCGTGCTTTCTAACTCGCGACCCCAACCTAAAAGCTCTTGCCATTAAAATGCTCCCGGACCCGACATTGGAAATGAAAATCATTTTATAAAAAATTAAAATTATAATTCAAATAGAACCGAACGCTCTTTCTTCGACAAGAAAGAACGCGCGGTGAGAAAAATCTCACAATGTGCCACTATATTATAAAACTTAGTCCGCCATAACTAAAGGGATGAGTGTGGATAACCCCGCAGCAGGTTTTCCTGTCGTTTTGATCACTCAAAATAAAAGAAAAGCCGGCTGGAAATCCAGACCGGCGTGGGACTGCCCTACTTGCCAACCATTTCAACCGTTCTGGCGACCAGCCAGCCGTGGCGCCAGTCGTCATACAAAATGGAATCGCCCATAGCCGGTTTATACGCGGCCGGAAAAGCTTCCAAGGTGAGCCCCCTCTGATAGGCATCCCGACCGCTCTTGAAAGCTTCACTGCGCTCTCTTTTTGAATGACGAGTAGTCAAAGGACCGACGGGTCGGGCAAGCGGTTTTGAGCTGATAGGCATAGTTATACTCTTTCTTTATTTTGTTGAACTGTAATGTTTTCCTCCCCACTTCTCGCGAAGCGGGTAAAACAAAACGAGCTCTTTCCAGAGCTCGTTTCCAGCATCGTTTTATAGTGGGGAGTTTAACGATAACAGAAATAAGCTCTGGAACTTTTCGTCCAAAAGCCAAAAAAGAAGAAGGTAAAATTGCTACCCGATTTCATAATTAATATCCTATACAAAGCCTCCAAAAAAGTCAACCAGGTTACTTGAACTTATAAAACACCTTGTTGCCGTATCGCAAGTCAATATAGTCCACCTTGGCCAAGCCGCCTGTCCCGCTAAAACCCGGGTCAGAAACAATGGTGTGAAAATTGTTGAGAACTGAGGCAAAATCGGCGGCTCGGCTGAAAATAAGCCGTTGGCCGGTAAGCAGTTTCGCTTCAAAATCGCCGTCCGGCCGTTCGCGAAACAGAGAAGCCGTAAAACTGAGAGAGGCAAGGTTTTTGGCAAATACCGACAGCGCCCGAAAATCTTCGGCTGAGCCGTATGTTTGCCCGACGGGATTTTCCTTGTAAACCGCGGAATAAAATCGGATAAAGGCGGGCGAGGTGCTGGCCGCGGCCGAAAACGGCGCGAAAATCAATCCGTTGTCGTCCAAAAGATAACACCGCTCTCCCCCGCTGGCCGCCAAGGTTAAGGCCAAGGCTTCGCCTTGGCACCACAGCGCCGAGACTCCGCGTTCAGCCACTTCAAGGCCGATGGTATGAAAATTTTCAAAGCCGACGGCAACGCGTTCTATCCGTGGAAAAGTCCGGAGAATATCCGCTTCAATGGCGCTCTTCGGGTAGAAAAAAATGTTGGCCCGAGAGACGGTGAAAAAATACCGGCCGGCTAAAAATTTTTGAGCGGCCTTGGCGAGGTCGGAAGGCGAAACCGAGGTAGCGATGGAAACCAAAGCGAAAACCGTCCGACTGACGGCGGCCCTGCGCCGCCTGGCTCTGAGCCGCGCGGATTTGAAATTGTGCTTGCGACTAAGCATTCAAGATTGGGAGTTTTTGGCAATCACCGCCTTGCCGAAATATTTTTGCAGCTCTTCGGGAATTGCCACGGAACCGTCGGCCTGCTGATTGTTTTCCACGATAGCCGCCAAAATGCGCGGCGTTGCCGCCGCCGTGCAGTTTAGCGAATGGGCGTAAAACTTTTTGCCGCCGGCGTTATAGCGAATATTAAAACGGCGGGTCTGAAAATCATGGTAGTAGGAGGCGCTGGAAAGTTCTCTGTAGGCTTTCTGCGAGGGCATCCACACTTCGGTATCGTATTGTTTTACTTTGCTCAAAGAGAGCTCGCCGCCGCAAATCAAAAGCCGGCGGTACGGCAAGCGGAGCGATTCCAAAAATTCCTCAAAATTTCTGTTGATTTCCTCATGAAGTTTGACGGATTCGGCGTGGTCGGCGACTGAAAGAACGAGCTGTTCCAACTTAAAAAATTCGTGGACGCGAATCAAACCTTTGGTGTCTTTGCCGTAACTGCCCGCTTCCCGCCGGAAACAGGGCGAAAAAGCCAGGTATCTTTTTGGCAGCTCCTCTGCTCTGAGAATCTCGTCTCCGTGATAGGCCATCATCGCCACTTCGGCCGTACCCGAAAGATAACCGCCGTCTTGGGTGTAATATAAATCTTCCGCCTCTTTCGGCAGATGTCCGGTGGCGTAAAAAAATTCTTTTTTTACGACCGAAGGGGCGATAAAGGCGGTGAAATTTCTCTTGCCGAAAAATTCCCTGCCGTACTGCCACAGCGCCCAAGAAAGCTCCGCCCCGTCGCCTTTTAGAAAGTAGCCCCGAAAACCGTGCGTTTTCACGCCGCGCTCAAAATCAGCCATGTGAAGGGCGGTCATGAGTTCAATATGGTCCTTCGGTTCAAAAGCGAAGGCCGGCTTATCGCCCCATGTTTTGATTTCCGCGTTATCGGCCTCCGTCGCGCCCTCCGGCACCGACATGTCTGGCACATTGGGCACTTGGAGCATCAGGGTCTGCCAATCTTTCATCACCGCTTTGAGCTCCTCCTCCTCTTTTTGAAGGCTTTCTTTGAGGGCTTTCATGGTCACAATGAAAGCTTCGCGCTCGCCGGCAGTTCCCGCTTTGGCGATTTTGTCGTTAAAAGAGTTCTGCTCCGCCCGTTTTTTCTCGCTTGAAGTCATAAGCTCGCGCCGGCGGTCGTCAAGCCGCAAAAGCCCGTCAATGTCAACCGCCAGACGCTTTTTTTTGGCGCCCCGCTCTATGATTTCTTTATTGTCGCGGATAAACTTTATGTCCAACATAAGAATGTTGTACCGATACCAATATGCTAATGGTACTAATGATACGAATAACCACCAATGAATACCAAGAAGTATATCGTACTTGGAGAAAAGAAAAAAGCAGCGGATTAGACTGCTTCCCAAGCCTCATCAGCTATGGCCTTAACGCAAACGGCGATAATCCGGTCGGCCGCGGCATCGCCTAAAATCCGCTTGCCTATGCCGGCAATGCCGACAACATTTGAATCGCGAAAATCGCCTCTGGCTTTCTTCAAGCCCAGAGTCAGGGCTGTTTGGAAATATTTCTCGGCTTCTTGCCGTTGCCGCGCCTTGACAAGAGTTAGAAGAGACAGCTGTAAATCCAACATTTCCATAAGACTTCCTTTGGGTTGATTGTGATTGGTACAAGCAAAAACCGTACATATGGTATAAAATGGATGAGAAAAATGCAAAAAGTCCAAACGTCAAGTATCAGAAAACTTGACAGAAAAGATTTTCCCAGACGGCTTTTGGAAATACCCGACTGTCCTGAGAAATTATACATCCGAGGGCAATTGCCGCCGGAGGAATATAAGTGGCTCTGCGTGGTCGGCTCGCGAAAGTATTCCGAATACGGCAGGCAGGCGGTGAAAAAAATGATTGGCGGCTTGCGCGGCTACCCCGTAGTTATCGTCTCTGGGCTGGCGCTTGGCATTGATTCAATCGCTCATCGCGCTGCTTTGGAGGCAGGCTTGCTTACTGTCGCCGTACCTGGCTCGGGTCTTGACCTAAAAGTTTTATATCCGGCGAGCCACCAGCAACTGGCGGAAAAAATCGTGGCCGCCGGCGGGGCGCTCCTCTCTGAGTTTGAACCGGCTTTCCAAGCCACGGCCTACAGCTTTCCCCAAAGAAATCGCATCATGGCCGGTCTCTCGGACGCGGCGCTCATCGCGGAAGCGGAACTGAAATCGGGCACGCTTATCACTGCCAAATTCGCCGCCGATTACAACCGCGACGTCCTGACAATTCCCGGCTCAATCTTTTCGCAAACCGCCGCCGGACCCCACATGCTCATCCGCCTGGGCGCCGCGCCCATTACCTCAAGCGCGGAACTTTTGGACGCTCTCGGTTTTGAACTAAAAACTAAAAACTCACAACTAACAACTGCTTATAACGATTGTTCCCCAGATGAACTGAAAATCATCGCGCTTCTTCAAACGCCCCTGCCCCGCGACGAACTTATCCGGGCCATCGGCATGAATGCTCGAGACGCCAACATTCTCCTCTCAATGATGGAGCTGAAGGGATTGATTAAAGAAATGATGGGAGAAATTCACTTGGTGTGATAAAAAAGCCGTTCCGAGAATGTCGGAACGACTTGGGTATGGGGGCAATAGCAACTGGCTATCTCACCTCATCATCTCATGTTGGAACTCTTTGTAGCGTTTCCGCAAAAGATTCGCCACCTTGCGCGCGAAGTCGTTCAAGGCAGTCTTGGATAAAAGGTCCGCCGGCGTCAGAAGCAGGTCGGTTTTCTTCTGGCCGGAGCGAATCTTATCGCGATTGGTCGTAAGATCAACGGTGACGATAACTTTTGTCCCGGCCAGTTTGAAATAACAGTCAACGCCCCAATGAATGTCTATGGGGGTGCCCAAGGCATTGCCCAGCTCGACCTGAATCAGAGGCTTGAGACGGAGCGCGTTTTGAACTGCCTGCTGTATTTCAAGCGCCGTGATGGTAGGCGGGCTACCGGGGTTCCAAGTGCCGGCGCGCAGTTTATTCGCGGCATTGGCTTCCGCCTGCGTTAAGCTATCGGCAAAAGAGAGTTGGGGTACCCGACCGGCCTGCTCTCTGGTGAGCGGGACCGTCTCGCCAAAAATCATCAACTCAAACCTTCGGCCGCGCGCCCTCACCATCGCGTTGTTAACTTTCATGATTCACTTCACCCCCTTTCTTGTTTCTTTACTGCCTTCATTTAAGCACCTCGGCCTTCAAAATGCAAACTCTTTGGCGACCTTACCGCTTATCCACTTTGTATGCACAGTTTTTCCCCTTGAGCAACCTTGCCAAAAAAACCAGCCGTGTTACTCTGCCCACCGGAAGTAGTTCAAGCCAAGCACTAAATGAAGGACAGAAAAATCGCCATCGCGCTCGCCAAAAGCGCCGCCCGCGCTCGCGAGCTGGAACATCACCCCAAACTCAAGGGACAAACAATTCATTTCACCGTTGAATCAAGAACCGCGAAAGCGAGCGATTTGATAACTCGGCCAAACCGGTTCGCGTTGATTTGACCGCGGGATGCCCCGCCCCGTTCGCCGCGGCGAACGGGGCGGGGCGGAAGGTTCGCTTTCATTGTGCCACAATCAGTGGCACTTTTCTTTTGCGAAAATTTATCTCTTCGCTTTACATCTCGCCTTACAGCTTCACCCTTTCCTTCATACACCAATTATACACGGCCGTGTAGGATTGGTGTATACAACTTCACTGCGAGGTTTGCAAAAAATTTTGATTGCGCCGCGCCCTGTTAGATATTTTCAGTTCAGCTAAACTTGCCTCAAACGGCAATATGTGTAAATCTTAATCAATCATGAAATTATTGATCGTTGAATCGCCGGCGAAGGCGAAAACCATTTCAAAATATCTGGACGGCCTGCCTGCGCCTGCCGGCGCGAAAGCAGGCGGGCAGGCGGGCCGGTACATCGTCAAGGCTTCCGTCGGCCATGTCCGCGACCTGCCAAAGAGCAATAAAAACGCCATTGACATTGAGGGCGGCTTTGTGCCCCATTACGAAATTTCCAAAGGCAAGGAAAAGGTGGTCTCTGAGATAGAGGCTTTGGCCAGGAAGGCGGACACCGTGCTCTTGGCCACCGACCCCGACCGCGAGGGCGAGGCCATTGCTTGGCACTTATCCGAGCTTATAAAGGATAAGCTCGGAGAATCACGAATCAAGAATCACGAATCAAGAAGACCGATACAGAGGGTGGTGTACCATGAAATAACGAGGGAGGCCATAAAAGAGGCTTTGGAGCATCCGCGAGACATTGACGAAAACTTGCGGCGCGCTCAGGAGGCGCGGCGGGTTTTAGACCGTCTCGTCGGCTACGACCTCTCCGGCCTGATTTGGAAAAAAGTGCGCTACGGCTTGTCCGCCGGCCGGGTTCAGTCTCCGGCTCTGCGCATTTTGGTGGAACGGGAGCGGGAAATTCGCGCCTTTAAGCCGGAAAAATTTTTCGTCATCAGCGCGGAAGTGGAAAGCAAAACCGGCGGTCGGTTCATGCTTTTCTGCGTGGCAGAACCGCGCGACAAAGGGCTGGTGGAAAAAATCCTGGCGGCGGGCCGGCGCGAAGATTGGGTCGTTAAAGAGATTGCCGAAACCGAAGCCAAGCGAACGCCGAAGGCGCCTTTCATCACCTCCACTCTCCAGCAAACCGCGAGCTCGCGGCTGGGATTCGCCCCCTCGCGCACCATGGGCATCGCCCAAAAACTTTACGAAGCGGGACTGATTACCTACATGCGCACCGACAGCACCACTTTGTCCGCCCACGCCCTGGCCCAAATCGGCCCGGCCATTCTGAAAAAATTCGGCGCCGGCCTCCACCAAAACCGGGTCTTCGCCAAAAAAAGCAAGAACGCCCAGGAAGCCCACGAAGCCATCCGCCCGACCAATCTTTCTCTGGAATCCGCCGGCGCGGGAAACGAGGCCCGCAAGCTCTACCGTTTGATTTGGCAGAGGACAATCGCCAGCCAAATGATTGACGCCAAAATTTTACGAAGCAAGATTACTGTCAGGGTCGGCACGGGCCCCTCGCCTGCGCTCGGGGCAAGCGAAATTCCGGACTTTGCCGTGGGCGGCTCGCGGTTGCTTTCCCCCGGCTGGCTCTTGGCCGACCCCGAAGCGCGGGGCGAGGATGTTGAACTGCCGAAAGTTTCCTTGAACGAAAAACTAACGCTCCTTCAACTGAAAACGGAAGAAAAAGCGACGGAGCCGCCGCCGCGCTACAGCGAAGCGGGTCTGGTCAAAGAGCTTGAGAAGCGCGGCATTGGCAGGCCCTCAACCTACGCCTCCATCCTCAAAACCATTGAAGACCGGGGCTACGTGACCAAAGAAAACAAAGCCTTGAAACCGACGGATACCGGCGAAGTGGTCAGCGGCTTTCTGGAAGACAATTTTCCGACTTACATTAGCGACAATTTTACCGCGGAGATGGAAGACAAACTTGACGATATCGCCGTAGGAGCGCGTCAGTACGAAAAAACTCTTGAGGAATTTTATAAACCCTTCCATAAGGAAGTAAAAGCCAAGGAAAAGGCGGAAAAAGCCACCAACCTTGGAGAAGGCCCGAAAGAATTTTCCTGTCCGGTCTGCGACGGGCCCATGATTATAAAACTCGGCAGGAGTGGAAGATTTTTAAGCTGCGCCAAATTCCCCGATTGCTTGGGCGCCCGCGCCATTGACGGCAAGGAACTTGAAGGGCCGAAAGAAACCGGCGAACTCTGTCCGGAATGTAAAACCGGCAAACTGGTTGAGCGCGACGGCAAGTTTGGCCGCTTTATCGCCTGCTCCAATTATCCGAAATGCAAATATGTCAAGAAAGACGAGGCGCTGGAAAAGCAAAACTCAACCGGTGTCCTCTGCCCCGTCTGCAAGGAAGGCTTCATGACCGAGCGCCGCGGCCGATTCGGCCTTTTTTACAGCTGTTCCAACTATCCCAAATGCAAAAACGCCATCAAAGCCAAACCGACCGGAGCGCTCTGCCGCCTCTGCGGCGCGCTGATGATGGAAGGCACGAAAACCATCCCCGAAAGATGCAGTAATAAAACTTGTGCCAACCATAACCCCCACAAACTCGCGAAGTAAATTTGGGAGCACGCAACCTGCGTTGCGTGCGCAAGGGGTTTTCGTGAGGCGGAGTCATGTTTCGTCAGCGGACGAAACGGACGAGCCGGGGTCGCGAAAAATCCTGCTCGACGGAGCAGGGTTTATTTGTGACCGAAGACGATTCCCGAACGTTGCTCCAACAAAACATGCGCAATGCACAACCCTCATAAACTCGCGAAGTAATGAAAAAGCGTGGAGCCTGCTAATGAAGCCCCTTGCCCGAGATATCCCGTTGCAGTAGCATATAATGAATATGGCAACCGTCAAAGACATCACCGACCTGATGCAAAATCCCTCGGCAGAGGACCTGACCGTCATCGCCAAAGCCTACGATTTCGCCGAGAAAGCCCATGCTGGTCAGCGGCGCGTTTCGGGAGAACCCTACTTCCTCCACCTCGTTGAAACGGCCAAAACTCTGGCCGAGCTCGGCATGGGTACCATGACTATTTCCGCCGGCCTGCTCCACGATTCAATTGAAGACGTAAACGTCAAACCGGAAAGCATTGAACGGGAGTTCGGCAAAGAAATCCGCTTTCTGGTGGAAGGGGTGACCAAACTGGGCAAACTTCACTACAGTGGTGCGGAACGTTATACCGAGAGTCTCCGCAAACTCTGCGTGGCCATGTCTAAAGACGTTCGGGTGCTGATTATCAAGCTGGCGGACCGGCTTCAGAACATGAAAACCCTTGAGGTGTTGCCGAAGGAAAAACGCGAACGCATCGCTTTGGAAACTCTGGAAATTTACGCCCCCTTGGCCTACCGCCTCGGCATCCGAAAGTTCAACCGTGAGTTGGAAGACCTGGCTTTTCCCCACGTGCATCCGGTCGAACACCGCAAAGTCAAAGAGTTGCTTAAAACAAAAAGCCGCGAGAAAGCGCGCCGTCTGGAAAAATTCCACAAAGGAGTTTTGCGCCAGCTGGCCCGCGGAGGCGTCACCGAAATTCAGACCGGCTACCGGCTCAAAGGCTTATACAGCCTCTATCGCAAGCTCTTGAGAAAAAATTGGGACATTGAAAAAATCTACGACATTTCCGCTCTGAGGATTATCGTACCGACCGTTGGCGATTGCTATCGGGTGCTCGGTTTGATTCACAACGTTTGGCGGCCGCTACCCGGCCGCATCAAAGACTACATCGCCTTCCCCAAGCCGAACAATTACCGGGGCATTCACACGACGATTTTTACCGGCGACGGCGGCATCATTGAAGTCCAAATCAGAACCCAGGAGATGCACCGGAAAACCGAGTACGGCATGCACTTTGAATACAAAGAAACCGCGGGCAATCCGAAACCGAATTTCGCCGGCATTGAGTGGGTAAAGCGGTTCTTCCCGGCGTTCATACTCGGCAACAGGGAAATAAAAGAGGGGCAAAAAAATCCCGAGAGGACGCCGTCGTGGATTCAGGAGCTGGGCGAATACAACAAAGAGGTTTCGGGCGCCGAAGAGTTTGTTGAGGACGTCAAAAGCGATTTTTTCAGCGACAGGGTTTTCGTTTTTACGCCTAAAGGCGACGTGATTGATTTACCGACAGACTCAAGCCCTGTTGATTTTGCCTATGCCATTCACTCTGATATAGGCAATCACATGTCGGGAGCGAAGGTTAACGGCAAACTGGCGGCCCTGGAAACCAAGCTTCAAAATGGCGACATCGTGGAAATAGTGACCAAACCACCCGCTCGTCCAAGCCGAAAATGGCTGGCAATAACCAAAACCACCTTGGCCAAAAAACACATCAAGGCGGCGCTGGAAACGTAGCAGTGAGAGCGCAAAACACAGTTCACAAAATCCAAACAAAACACAAAACCACCAAACATACAAACAGTTCACTCCCCTTTTGGGTTTTGGGAAACTGTGCTTTGTTTACCTTGAATTACGAAACTCGGTTTCCGCGAAGAGCACTTCATCCCGCGCGCCTTATCCGGACTGAGGCAAGCCCCCGCACCAATTTCACCAAAGATGCGCGAGGGGTTTTGACGAGAGAGGCGGGTATAGACACGCGACAATCACTGCATATCTGTTTTGTTAAATTGGTGTTGGGGCAAGCGGGAAGAAGTTCTCGAAACGCCAGTTCCGTAATTCAAGGTTTGTTTAGTTTTTGCCTGCCCGACTTCGCATGGACGAAGTTCGGGCGGGCGCCTGTTTTACCCTAGATACTGAAATTTTTGAGCGAATAGAGTTCTTCTTCGTTTTCGTCGGCTTGAATCTCATCCTTGGTCCTATCGTCAACCGGCGCTTCGGCGGCGGCCGCGGCGGCAATCGGCGCCGCTAAGCCGGCCGGCTTTCGGGCGTTTATCGTCTCCACCAAAGCATGAAGGTCGTCATCGGAAAAAAACTCAATGGTAATCTTGCCGCCCACTTCTTTCCGCTCAATCCGCACCCTGGTGCCGAGCGACTCCTTGAGCTTGGCCTCAATGGCCAAAAGCTCCGGGTCAACGTCGGCATTGTGAGCGCGGACGCGGTCAAGGGCAATCTTGCGGGCGATGACCTCCGCCTCCCGAACGGTAATTTTCCTAAAAATAATTTCCTTAAAAAGCGTCGCCTGCTCCGACGGCCGGTCAATGAGCATCAAAAGCGGCCGGGTGTGGCCTTCGGAGATTTTGCCTTCCGAAAGGGCGATGAGCATCTCCTCCGGCAGGGCCAAAATGCGGAGAGTGTTTGAAACATAGACGCGGCTTTTGCCAACCTTGGCCGCAATCTCGGCGTGCGTAAATCTAAATTCCGTGCTTAGCCGATAAAAAGCCCTCGCCCTGTCAACGGGGTTCAAATCTTCGCGCTGTAAATTTTCAATAATGGCCAGTTCCAGTTTTTCTCGGTCACTTTGCTCTGTTGAACGGATAATCACCGGCACTTGTTCAAGACCGGCCAGTTTGGAGGCCCGGAGCCGCCGCTCGCCGGAAATCAGCTCGTACTCCACCAAAAGCCCGCCGTCCTCTTTCATTCGTTCATGGCGGGTAACGACCAGCGGCTGAAGCACGCCGTACATGCGGATGGAGTCGGCCAAATCCCGAAGCTTCACCTCGTCAAACTCGTGCCGCGGCTGGTACGGGTTCGGATGAATCTTGTCAACCTCAATCCAAAATATGGCGTCGTTAAAAAATTGCGAGGGCATAAAAAAGTTGAAAGTTACAAGTTTGTAAAGTTATAAAGTAAAAAGAATCACACCCACATGGTAACATACAAGAACGGCATGTGAAATTGATTTTTGTGTATAATTTGATTAGACTGATAATTTAAAGCCAGAGTGATGAAATTGGCAAACATACTCGACTCAAAATCGAGCGCCGAAAGGCTTGTGGGTTCAAATCCCACCTCTGGCACCAACGCTCGTCAAGGCGACCCACCCAACTCGCTGCAGACGCATCTGCGTCGAAGCGGGCGGGAGTCAGGTAGGCAAAATCACGCGGGGCAATCTATGAGAGTTTGATCCCCTCCTCGCCCACCACTTGTGCTAGATTTTCTCCCGCGTCACCATCCCCACGTGACTACTGCTCAGTTCACAAGCAAGATTAATTCCCCGCTCTTATATTCTAATTCGCGCGAATTAGAATATAAGAAAAACAATGCTATAAAACCTTCAGCACTGATTGAATGACTGCGGGAGATTTGCCATTCAGAAAATAGTAAACCTCAAGAGCCTGCTGGCGCTTGTCCAGAATATCAGCGCGAGAGAGTATATTGAGATGCTTCGAGGTCGAGGTGAATGACAGTTTAATCTCATCGGCGATTTCTCCCACTGTTGCCTCATGTTCCTTTTTCAGAAATGCAACAATGGCAAGACGTCTGCGATTCGCCATGGCTTTCAATACTCGCTCATATTCTTTCATGGTACTATATATTATACCGGTACTTTCTAATTCGCGCGAATTAGAAAATGATGAATTTGTGGATAAGCATCACATGGAGGCGAGTTTTGAGAAATACATGAGAAGAGCTGATAAAATTATCATTATTGCTGGGCCGACGGCGGTCGGAAAAAGCACGCTCGCCGTTAAGATTGCAAAGAAATTCGGCGGAGAGATTGTTTCAGCCGATTCGCGGCAGGTCTATCGCGGATTAAACATCGGCACGGGAAAAATTACCAAAAAAGAAATGTGCGGAGTACCGCATCATTTGCTTGACGTGGCGAGCCCGCGTCGCAGATTCAGCGTGGTGGAGTATCAAAAGCTCGCCCGACAAAAAATCAAGGATGTTTTGTCTATGGGCAAGCTCCCCATCATCTGCGGCGGGGCCGGTTTCTACATTGAAGCCGTCGCGGACAATGTGGCCCTGCCCGACGCGCCGCCGAATGAAAAACTCCGCGCTCGGCTCCGAAAAGAAACTCCTGAAACTCTGCTGAACCTGCTGATGAAACTTGACCCGGCCCGAGCCGAAAACATTGACCGAAAAAATCCCCGCCGGCTGATTCGGGCGATTGAGGTCGCCCGGTCTCTCGGCTCCGTTCCTTCTCCTCTTCCTCTTCAACATTCATACGTTCCCTGCCTTGCCGGCAGGCAGGCTAGGAATGTAGGAATGTCAAAGAAAGAATTCAACGTACTCTGGATCGGGCTTACCCTGCCTCCGGCGGAACTGAAAAGGAAAATTGCTATTCGCTTATTCGCGCGAATTAGAAAAGGTATGATACAAGAAGCCCGGCGGCTTCACAAAAACGGCCTCTCGTGGAAACGAATGGAGGAGCTGGGTCTTGAGTATCGCCACCTCGCGCGCTACCTGCGAAATAAAACGTCAAAACTGGAAATGACTGATAAATTGCAGACAGAAATCTGGCGCTACGCCAAGCGCCAGCTAACCTGGTTCAAACGCAACCGGCGAATCAGGTGGTTCCAGCCAAACCAAACGGAAGAAATTAAAACGTTGGTTAAAAACTTCCTGTCAAAATCAAAATGACATCCCGCACTATTCGCTTATTCGCCCGCCTGCCAAAGCCTGAGCTTGGCGATGGCGGGCAGGCGCGAATTAGAGAACAGAAATAAGATATTTAATAACAGGCACTTGTAAGTTGGTGATTTTATAAAACATTTGAAGGCTGACTTGCTCTTTTTCAAGAATTTCTGCGGCACTTAGAATAAGCAAATGTTTAGAAGTTGATGTGAAAGAAAGCTTGATGTTCTCTGCAACTGCACCAACTGACGCGACTTTCTTTTTCTTGAGGAAAGCCAGAATCGCTAACCGTCTTTTGTTCGCCACTGCCTTCAATTGTCTTTCGAGTTTTATCATCCCTATTTTTTATTTATCTTATTGTCTAATTCGCGCGAATTAGACAATAAATTAATTATTTTGAGGCATTTTCGGCGGGAGCTGGAGGAATCGGTCACAACTCTCGTTCTCCCGTCGGAGAACTCGGTCGCGACCCCGCCTCGTTCTCGCTCGGAACTCGCGAGATACTCCGGCTTCCGCTTCCTCTCGCGACCCAAGCAGTTGGCTCGCTCAACTCCCCATTCGGCCGCACTCATGGCGGGAGCTGGAGGAATCGGACCTCCGACCGACGTTTTGGAGACGTCCATTATGCCACTTAACTAAGCTCCCGGTGCGAGCAATATAGCACAAAAGGCGCGGGTTGCCAAAAAATAACCTCGCCCGGAGAGGGATTATTTTTTGGCTTCTTTGTGCGGTGTCCGCGCGCGACACCATTTGCAAAATTTCTTGAGCTCTATCTTGCGCTCTACCTTCTTCTTGTTCTTTTCAGACCAATAGTTGGTGCGCTGACACTGGGAACAATTGAGCTTTATAAGTCGTTCCTGGCTCATATGCTAGTTGGTAAGTTAATAACTTGGCACGTCTGTAAGTTTTAAGAGAAACAGAATATAGCAGAAAACCACAGAAAAGAAAAGGCCTGAACTCGCAAGCGAGTTCAGGCCTCACAAACACAACTTTAGCCTTTCTAGCCTTTTCCGGGAGTGGTGGTATTGTCCTCGGAGGGCACATGGTGCCGCTCACGATAATTGCGGCCGAAGTCGGGGTCTTCCCAATCATCCAAGATGATGTAGTAGAGTCCAGCATCCAATTCCCCGGAAACCGGAGCGCTCTCGGAAGTGGAAAACTCTCCGAGAAAGCGACCCTTGCCATCAAGGAGCTGTCCTTTGCAGGCGTGAGTCAAAATTTCAACCTGCCCGTTCACAAACCGATATCCCGTTGAAGGGAATATCGTCACTTTTAAACGTGCCGTGAACAGAACTGGCTGAACGAACTGCGGCGATGTTTCTTCTGCTTCGCCGCGGATTTCGCTCGGGTTCACAAGCAAGGGTCGGAAATTGGCGAAGGCGACGTTCGCCGTACCGCTGACCCGCTCCGGAGTAACGAGTACTCCGCCGCGGAAGGTATCCTCGTGATATCCGTCCGAGTCCTGCACGAAGACCGAGAGCTCTCCGTAGCTATCCTCAAACTGGCCGCTGTCACGATACTCCTCCACATTGCCGATGAGACCGACCGGGAACCTGATTTCTCCGTCAACGACGGGAATGTTTACTGTGCGGATGATGAAGCCTTCCTTCGTTTTCTGAACGAAGCGGGCCCACGAAGCGCCTTGGTAGGCGAAATAGACTTCGTCCACAATGCGCGGCTTGATCTTTCCCGCAACGAGGCGAAACCGACCCAATTCGGCCGGCACCACATACGCCGCCTCCGAGCCGTAAAAGAGCTGGCGCCCTTTTCGGTCAAAGAGGTTGAGGTACGCGTAGAGGCCATTCGTATCGGTGATAGCGAAGTCAAGCACGGCCGAGCCGAGCTTATCCGCAATTGTCTGGTGGTTCGCTCCGGTAACGTCCTGCGACAACAACACCTGCACATAGTTAGTGTTATTGGAGTTTTCGGAGAGATTTTCCCCCCAGACCCCGACTTGACCCTGACTCGCCTGGTTAAGCGCCCACACCCAGAGCTGTTCAATATTCCGAATGGGCAACTGGCTGGGCGCGCCTCCTCCCCCGCCGCCTCCGCCGGAACTTGAGGTTTGAGCGCTGGCCGCAAAGGCGATGCACATCGCCGACACGACTACTGATAATATGGTCTTCATTTTCTACTTTCCTTTCTTTCCTTTGTTTTTGGTTTACGGTTTTTGGTTTAGGGCTGTTTACGACTCGGCACCAACGACACAGATACTCCCTCCATGCGGACATGGTAGAGACCGTCGTTTGTCCCGACCGTGTTGGTTTTGGTTTCCGCGACGGGCTCGAAAACCGGGCTTTCAGCCAATGACCGAATCGTAACCGACTCGGTCGGAGGCGAGTGAACCGCTTGAGGTTGAGGTTGTTGAGATTTTTCTGTCAGTATTGCTAAAGACAGAGTCACAAATATAAGGCAACCGAGGAGCTTCTTCATTTGGTTTAGGACTTAGGTAGTTATTTAACTGTCGAACAACGAAGGCAATTTTCCAAAACTGCCAATAAAAATAAGGGTTTTCACCCTCACTTTTTTCCGGTGCTATTGTAAGCTATAACTCTTAGTCTGTCAAGTGAAGATTCTTTTGATGAGAGGGTTGATACGGGTGACAATTTCATAACATGACGAGTCGGTGAGAGCGCCCAGCTCCTCTGCGGTAATTTTTTTGCCCATGATAGTAACTTCGTCGTGAAGGGATACGCCTTTTATATCAGTAACGTCAATCGTAATCATATCCATGCTGACGCGGCCTATGACCTTTGCCTGCCCGCCGACCTGCCCGTTCGCGGAACGCAGGCGGGAGCCGTTTCGGCGCAGGCGGGACATTTGACCTTGAACAATAACCCGGCCAATTGAAGAGAGAGCGCGTGGATAACCATGCCAGTAACCGACGGGCACGATGGCCACTTTGCTTTCCTTGTCCAAGGTTTCGGCAAGGTCGTAGCCGATGCGGCTTCCCTTTGGTAATTTTTTTATTTCAGTAATAATTGATTTCCAGACCAACGCCGGCTCGAGCGAAATCTTTTTCTTTAGAAATTCTTTTACTTCAGCGGCCGGCCAAAGACCGTAAAGGCCGATGCCGATGCGCACCATGTCAAAGTGAGACTCGGGAAGAAGCATGCAGCCTGCGGTGGCGGCGGCGTGCGCCATCGGCCGCATCCCTTCTTTTTGAAAGGCCGCTATCCATTTCTTAAATTCCGCGAGCTGGGCAAGCGTGTCTTTCGGGAAGGCGGGATTTTTCGCGCTGGCAAAATGCGTGTAGAGTCCCTCAACAACTATTTTTGCATTTTGAGTTTTGATTTTTGATATCAGGGTTTTTTGCTGCCGCAGCAAAAAACCCTGGCGGTGCATACCGGTGTCCACTTTGATGTGAACGCGTAGGGGCTTGGAAAAGTTTTTACTGTTTGCCGCGATATATCGTATTATTTCAAAAGAGGAAACCGTAATAGAAATGTCATTTGCCGAAGCCGCCGCGACCATTTCGGGCAGAGTGTAGCCAAGTATCAAAATGGGCAGTTTGATTCCCTCTCGCCTTAAAGCCAGGCCTTCCGTGACCGAATCAACGCCGAGAAAATCCGCCCCGAGTTTTTCCATCTCGCGCGAAAAATCAATAAGCCCGTGGCCGTAGCCGTTGCTTTTGACCACCGCCATCAACTTGGTTCGCTTCGCAATGAGCTTCTCAAAAACGTTAAAATTGTGCTTGACGGCCTTTCGGTCAACTTCAATCCAGGTGCGCAAACCTTTGTGGGCGGTTTTGCTTCGCATGAGGATAATATTATCTAAAATGAAAAAAAACGCCAATGGAAAACTCTCATTAGTGTTATTCTACCATCTTGGCGATCGCCAAGATGGTAGAATAGCGTTTCAACCTTCTTCAAATTCAAATGACGGGCCGAAGAGTTCCAGTTTGGCCAACCTGAAAAATTTCAACGCACTTTATGAGGCGCAATCTGTATAAATCGTCAAGAAATTCCTGGGGAATTTTAACTCTTCCCATCCAAAAACTTTTTTGCACCATCTTCAGACCCAAATGCTTAAGCGCCTCGCGCAACCAGTCACGCTTTCTTTTCTCCTTTTGTGGGACGTCAAAAGCCACGATGGTTAAATGCTCACCCGACTGCCGTGGATACTCTATCAAAGGAAACCGGGCTGAAATTTGCAACTTCAGTCTGCGTTCGGCGTCTTTTCCGCGAGCAGTGATTGATAACAGTGTTTTATCGGCATTTTTGCTTATGGCAATCAAACCGTCATGCTTTAACTTTGAAATCAATTTCTGGTATCTCAGTACAAGCTCTTTCTCTCCTACTGGAAGAGGGCGTTTATTACTCCTCTTCTTCTGCCTTTCTCTGAGAACATAGCGGATTCTTCCCGGCGACGCGCCGTATCCGGCAATAAGAATGGCTTCGCACAGTTCTAGAGATTCTACTGCCATTTTACCGAGTGTCTGAAGAATATAAAGTGTAATGTGTCCTTTTTTCATTATAGTATTTTGTTATATTCTACTAAAAAGGCGATCGCTAAGATAGTAGAAAAACACTTTAGCGAGGGAAAAGTGGAACATTTTAAGTACTGCTCGCCATCTCAAATTTTGTGCCGAGGGTGGGACTCGAACCCACACGGTCTAAACGACCCCGAGATTTTAAGTCTCGTACGGCTACCATTACGTCACCTCGGCAAAAAACTTGGAAGGACAAACGCATCTCCTGATTCCGCTTGCATGAGGCCACGGTGGGACTTGGTTACAGCTCTCGTCGCGCCGTCGCGCTCCTCGGCCGCGACCCCGCCTCGCTGCCGCTCTGAAACTCGCGGCGTGCTCCGGCTTGCAATTCCACACGCACGCAAAGCAGTTTGCGTGCTCGTCGCCTTGGAGGCCACGGTGGGACTTGCACCCACGTATAACGGTTTTGCAGACCGCTGCGTTGCTATCTTCGCCACGTGGCCTTGGATTTTACTTCTGAGACAATACGTCAATCTTCTGTCTGTTCTTCTCGCCTAAGTCTATCTCAAAATCCACAAAGGGCAACTGGAAAAGTTTGCTTTCCTCTTTGAGAAATTCTCTGAAATCGGAGCGCTTGCGTTTGGCGAAATCCATTACCCCCTTTTCTTTTTCGCTCGGATAAACGGTCAAAAATATCAAGGCCTTTTTACCTTTGGCCAGAAGCTTGACGTCGGTAACGGTAATCAAAGCCTGGCCGCTGGATTCTCTCTCCAAAAATGCGGAAGCCTTTTGGCGAACAATTGCCTTTACTCGCTCATTTTTAATGTCGCTCATTAGGATTTAAGAATCAGTCGGGCCCCACCCCGCCCGCCGCGGGCGGGGTGGGGCCGCCAGTCTTGTTTACTTTTTGACGATGACAAACGACTCAATAACATCCCCGGGGGCGATTTCAATCCGGGCTTCGGCCATGGCTCCAAACTCGCGGTCTTTGACCACTTCGTCCGTTTTCACTTTTTGCTGCTGCAATTCGCGGATTTTGCCGGTGCCGACTTCGGCGCCGCGGCGGATGATTTTAAATTCATCGCCGGTTCTGACTAAACCTTCAATCACCTTTCCACCGATGACTTGCCGGTCTTTGACAACGCTAAACAGCCTTATGATTTTAGCCTTGCCTCTGGTTTCAACCACTTCGATTTTCGGGGTACGTTCAAGGAGAATCTCTCGCGCCCGCTCCACCAGTTTATAAATCACCTCAAAGATTTGGACCTCTATGCCGTCCCGTTCAGAGAGACTTTTTGCCGCGTTGTCAATTTTCACATTGAAACCGAGAATGTGCGCGCCGGTGCCGCTCGAGGCGATTTTAACGTCCGATTCGTTGACGTCACCGGTCCCGGTATGGATGATTTTCGGGAAAACTTTATCGGTCGCCAGTTTTCGCAGTTCATACTCTATGGCTTCAAGCGAGCCCGACACATCCGTCTTAACGACAATCGGCACCGCTATCCGCTCTTCGGACCGATTTTTCGTCATGTGCGGCCGCTTCGGCGGCACCGCCCGCGCCGCCGCCAAGTATTTTTCGGCTTCTTTTTTGGTGGCGAACGAAAGAAAAGGACTACCAGTCTCAGGCATGCTGTCCCAACCCAAGACGGCCACCGGCGTGCCCGGACCGGCCGAAGAAATTTCTTCGCCTAAAAAATTTTGCATCACCCGAAGCGAGGAGACGGCCTCCCCAGCCACGATGGCCATACCTTTTTTGAGCGTGCCGTCTTTGACGATGAGCGTCGCCGAAAGGCCTTTTTCTTTTGACCGCGCGGCTTCCAGCACCACGCCTTCGGCCGGCTTATCTTTGCGACCGCAAATATTTTCCACGTCCGCCACCAGAAGAATCATGTCAAGCAAGTCGCCAACGCCCGCGCCGGAGAGCCCCGAAACTGGCACGCTGGGAATCTCGCCGCCGTAGCCTTCAATGTATATTTCGTGTTCCAGCAAACTTTGTTTGGCCCTTTCAATGTTGGCGGCTGGCTTGTCAATTTTGGTCAGGGCGACGATGAAAGGTGTTTTGCTTTCCTTGATAAACTTCAAAGCCTCGAGAGTTTGCGGTTTAACACCGTCCTCGGCGGAGACAACCAGGACTCCAATATCGGCGATGCGGGCGCCTCGCGAGCGAATGCCGGCAAAAGCTTCGTGTCCGGGAGTGTCAAGAAAAGTGATTAGTTTGATTTTACCTTCAGCCGTTGTGCGGCTGACTTCATAGGCCGAAACATGCTGGGTGATGCCGCCGGCCTCGCCCGCCGCCGCGTTCCGGTGCCTTTTTTCGGCACTGATGGCGCAACATTGCCGAATGTAATCAAGCAAAGTGGTTTTGCCGTGGTCAATATGGCCCATCACCGCCACCACCGGCGGGCGCGGCGTAACCGCTTCTTTTACTGTTTTTTTGTGCAATGCGTTCATAATTTTTGCAGTGTCCGGTCGCGGCGGAAATTCCAAATCACAAATACCAAACCCCAAACAATGCACAAATTCAAATGATCAAAATTGGGAACCGCGCCGAGGGGCAGTTGCGGTTTTGAATTTAAATATTTGAATTTGTTTAGGATTTCGAATTTCGTGCTTCGGATTTTAGGCACGAAGTGTTTGTCTGGCCTTTTCTATCGCTTCCCGTTCCTCTTTCGTAAGCTCGTACGCCGATTTGAAATTATTGATTGGCTTGGCAAAGACGCTTACGCGGTCACGGGAGTAAAGGCTGGAGATGGCGACGCCGCCTTTCTCATTGAGGAAACTGGCGGCGAAACTCTGGTTGCCGCCCTCACCTTTGCCTTTGAACGGATTGAAACGTACCGTGCCGACTCCCCGCACGCTCTGGCAGAGCCGCTGCTCCACGGTTTCCAAATACCGCTCAATCTCTTCACGGAACTGTTTGAACCGCTTAATATCCGAGACGTTGCCGGCAATTACCGCTTCAAGGTCTTTGCCGGTTTTGCCGCGAAGCAGTCGGTTAAGGCGAAACTCCAGGTGAATGACAAGAGTGATGAGAATCGCGATAACGATTGCCGAGCCCACAATGATTTCTTGGATGTACGGCTCCATGACCTTGGGATTATACGTCAAGTTGAAACTTTTTTCCAGCGAAGATAAAAAGGCCAGCACATGCTGGCTGATGGAGCTATAGAATCATTGCTTGTTCGGCACAATCTCTGTCAGTCGTGCGTCCCGCTGTCTTTCCTTTCTTTGCGACGACGGATAAAATTTTCGAACAATTTAACAACAGCAGGAGGTGGTTGATTCTTTAATTTCTCAAAAGTTCTGTCGCTGGTGTAGCCCCCTCTTTCGTCGGGCCAGTGTACCCATATAATCGGGTTCCCATCTATACCGTCATACAGTGTTACCACTTTCCCCCGATAGAGGGTGCCATACGCTCTTCCCTGTTCTACCACTTCATCTCCGAGAGATACTTTGAATCCACTCTCATCTTGAATGCTTATCACCGTATGGTCTGTTTGCACTTCTACAATGAAACCGCGGGTGTTTTGCCTTTTCGTTGTGTCTGTTCTTTCGCTGTTTGACGTATTCATTTTGTGTCTCCCATAGAAGATTCTTGAGTGTTTCTGTAAGAATGATAGTATTCCTTCGTATACATGTCAAACAAGCGAATTTATCTCGATTGCGCCGCCACAACTCCGCTTGACCAGCGGGTTTTGAAAGTTATGCTGCCCTATTTCGGGAAAAAGTTCGGTAATCCAAGTTCGATTCACGCCGAAGGGGTAGATGCGAAGAAAGCGCTTGAAGCGGCGCGCAAGAGTGTCGGGGGAATTCTCCGCGCCCGAGCCGACGAAATGATTTTTACCTCCGGCGGCACCGAGTCAAACAACCTTGCCATCCATGGCGTTCTGAACGCCATCACGGATATACGCAGATTGGACGCAAACAAACGCGGATTGAATATCAGCGTGCATCAGCGTAGTCATCAGCGTGCATCCGCGGAAAAATTGCATATGGTGACGACTAACATTGAACACTCGTCCGTGCTGGAGCCGATACGGGCGCTCGAGCGGCGCGGCGTGGCCGTAACCTACGTGCCGATTGAGCCAAACGGTATCGTGGACCCTAAAAAAATCGCCGCCGCTTTGCGTCCGGAAACAGTTTTGGTTTCGGTCGGCTACGCCAATAATGAAATCGGCACCATACAACCGATTTCTAAAATTGCCCGCGAGATTCGCATTTTTAGAAATCGGCTGAAAGCACAAATCACAAATCCCAAATTCAAACTTTCAAATTTCCAAACCCCGATTTTCCATACGGATGCTTGCCAAGCTCCCTTGTATCTAGATTGCAACATGGACAAGCTCGGCGTTGACCTTTTGACGCTCGACGGCCACAAAATGTACGGGCCCAAGGGGGTCGGCGCCCTCTACATAAGGCACGGCACCCCTATTGCGCCAATGCTTTTTGGCGGCGGCCAGGAAAGCAGTCTTCGTTCAACAACGGAAAATGTGGCGGCTATCGTCGGTTTCGCTCGGGCGCTTGAGATGGCCGCGTCAAAACGCGACAAAGAATCCGCGCGTCTCACGAAGCTCCGCGACTTCTGTCATTCCAACATTCTTGAGAATGTTGGAATGACAGAAGTGATAATTAATGGCGATATGAAAGAACGGCTGCCGAATAACCTAAACCTCTCCTTCCCGGGCATTGATACCGAAATGCTTCTGCTGCGGCTTGACGCTTTGGGCATCGCCTGCTCCACAAAAAGTTCCTGTCTGCGAGATGAGCCGGGTTCCTATGTCGTCCTGGCCTTGGGCGGCGGTGAAGCTCGGGCAAAATCAACTCTTCGCTTCAGCTTCGGCCGCGAAACGACCAAAAAAGATATTGATTATCTAATTATCCAACTTGTCCGCGTTATACAGCAATCTTGATTTTTTACCGCACACATTAACTTTTCACTATAGTGAAAAGTTAATGTGTGCGGTAATCTTGTATAAGTTAATGCTTGCTTTTTCTAACTTCAGAACTTTTTCCGTCTTGCCAAACCTGTGAAGCGGAACAAACCGGCAACTCCCTCAAAAATGTCTTGCATTTTTCACGGAGCTGATTTATTATTCGACACATGGAAGGCCTCACTAAACAACAAATCGTCCTGGTGACCCTTCTCGTCTCGTTCGTCACCTCTGTCGCCACCGGCATCGTGACGGTGGCGCTCATGGACCAAGCGCCGCCCGGCGTAACCCAAACCATCAATCGGGTCGTTGAACGAACCGTTGAAAAGGTGGTGCCCAATCCCAACCAGGCCGCCGCCGTGGTTACCAAAGAAACGGTCGTCGTCAAAGAAGATGATTTGGTCATCCAGGCGGTTGAGAAAAACGCCAAAAGTTTGGTTTCAATCACAAAAGTTTCGGGCGAAGGCGAAGCCAAGACCGAAACTTTCGCCGGCAACGGTCTGGTCTTATCCAAAGAGGGTCTCATGGCGAGTGATTCGTCGGTGGCCGCTCCCGCTCTTGACGACAACGGCAATCCTCTCCAGCAGAGCCTGAAAGCGGTCTTGGCCGACGGCGCGGCTTTGCCGCTTACGGTTGTTTCCGCCGACAACGCCACCGGCCTAATTTTCCTCAAGCCGACTTTGGACGACAAAACCAAAAACACGGTTTTCATTCCGGCAACCATCGCGGATGCCGGCTCGCTCAAGCTCGGCCAGACGGTTATTGCGCTCGGTGGCGAGAAAGTCTCCGTGGCCACGGGCATAGTGTCAAATCTTTCTCAGAGCGAGCAAAAGCCGGTCTCCCAAGACGGCGCCGCCACCTCCACCTCAAAATCTTCAACCGGCCAAATTATCAAAACCGACATCTCCGCGCCGGCCAAAGCCCTCGGCGCCATTTTGGTAAATCTTTCCGGGGACGTGGTCGGCATCAGAGCGCTTACGGCGGGCAGCGCCGACAATCTTTTCCTGGCGGCCAGTCTGGTCGCCAAAGCGTTGGGGAAGTAAGATTTTAATAAATGGCGGCAGAACAAAAAGTGTCTCGTACTGAACTGAAGGAGCAGGAACTCAAATTACTTTTTGAGGTTTATAAAAATGACCCGAAGCTTTTTCTGCGACCGACATTTATTGAAGATGCTAAAACACTTGCGGATTTCGGTATTTATATTCCCGAGAAGGACACTTTTCCGTTCGGTGTAATAAAGTTTGTGCCACAGGATTTTATTGTGGAAGAAGTTTCTGAATCCGGAGAAGTTTTTACCATAAAGAAGGAAAATTGGTTGTCATCCGAAACCGTCCTTTCGGAGGGCTCCACTTTATACGCTACTTTGGTAAAATGCGGTCTTTCAACGCTTCAAGCGGCTGCCGAAATAGCAACTCATTTTTCTTGTTCTCCAGAACAGATTCGCTATGCCGGTTTGAAAGACAGAGACGCTATTACGGCCCAACGTCTTTCTTTTCGTCAAATTTCCCTAAAACAACTTAAAACGCTTAATTCTCCGCACCTTTTTCTTAAAGACGTTGCAAGCGGCAAAGGAGCTTTGGAAAAAGGCAAGCTTAAAGGGAATCAATTTACGATTTTTTTAAGGACTGAAAAAACATTTATTGAATCAGGCCGCGGTGCGGTTTTTATAAACCAATTGGCCAAAGTTCGAGAAAAAGGATTTTATAATTATTTCTATCTGCAGAGATTCGGCACGCCCAGATTGATAGCGCATTATCTTGGCATGGACCTTGTTCATGGATATTACCGGAAAGCTTTGGAGACTTTTATTTGTTTTCCTTCCCCAAACGAAATTCCTTACTTTAAGAATATCAGAAAAGAGCTCAGAAAAAATTTCGGTAATTGGTCTCAAATGCTTGCGGTTATGGAATCTTTTCCTCTGATCTTGGGGAACGAACTCAAAGTCGTTAGATACCTTGAACAGAAGCCTGAAGATTTTGCCGGCGCGCTTTTGCAAATTCAGGACCAGGCTGGGATGTGGGTTGGCGCTTTTTCTTCCTGGCTTTTCAATCAAAAAGTCGCTTCATATCTTAAAAAAGGAGAAGAGCCGCCGCAGTCTCTGCCTTTGTTTTTAGATACGGCTAATTCAGGGTCTGTGTACAAGGAACTTATGCGCGAACTTCGGGTTTCAGTAAATGACTTTAGAAATTTACGCAAACTGCCGTTTATTCAAGCTCCGAAGCGTCCGCTTGTTACTCGGGAACTTGTAATGATTGATAAAGCCGAAATTGCTGACGCGGGCATTGTGTTGAAATTCTTTTTGCCAAAAGGGGAATATGCCACCACTTTTCTTTCGCATTTGTTTAACTTAATTTCAGACAGACCGCCAATTGAGATAGACCAGACAATTGTTGATACGAAAGCGGCCTTGGGAGACGGGAGCAATGCTGAAACCCTGGAGTATTTCGCGCCGGTTATTCATCCAAAAAGCGCGAATTACTTTGAGGAACTTTTAAAAGAGGAAGGACAATAAAAATACAAAAAGAAAACCGCGTACACACAAACTTGTGCATACGCGGTGTGATGGAAATGACGGTCGCTTATTCCAGCCCCTCCTCGATAGGGTCCATGACCGGAACGTAAGTAAGCGTCCGGTCGCGGACCACCAGTGCGTGGCGGGGCCGGCCATCGGGACGGCGGTGGATACAGTTGATAGTGACGACGCCGTTGGGGTTTTGCCAGATATGCACAAACCCCCACGTCACTCTGGCCAAAGCTCGCAAGGCTGCCTGCACCTCGGGATTGATTACGAGGGGCTGTTGAGCATTGGTCACGGTTTGGTCAGAGAAGGATGCGGCCACGACCCCCCTGGTTTTTCTGGGGTCGCCACCGGGAACCTGCTTGAACCAGTGGATGTTGACCAAAGGAAAACTGATGTTGGCCAACCCGCGCCGGATCATTGCCACCTGAACCTTTTCCAGATTCTGAATCACAGGCTTACCAGTGTCCACTCGACCCTCACGAACTCGTCCGATTTCTCCGAGGGATTGGTCTCCGCCGGTGTATTTCCCACCCTGGTGAATTTGGTCAACCACCTGGTCGCCAGTTCTGACTGGCACTTGGTCAGGTCTTGGTTGACGGACGATGCCCGAACCGCTCTGACCGTTTCGGATTTGGCGCTCCGGGATGCCGTGGGGTAAATGACTGGGATTCGTGAAGCCAAACTTCACGATGACTGTGTGAACCGTCCCGCTTAGGGGGACGGAAGGTATTTGCTGAGATATGGTAGTCTGCACTATTGGCCTTTCTCCGGCTAATGCCGGAATGGGTTGTTGTTTGTTTAAACTGCTAGCCTTTCGACTATAAGAAACCTTCCAGCCGAGAGGCTAGCAGTTACCAAGATGCAATTTTTAAGGAACTTCTACTGCCCAAAAGGATAGCATGGTTTTATAATATAGTCAAGCAAATGATTGACGGAAGTTTTTTAATTGCTATAATACCGTTATAAGCTATGTTTTAAGGCCTTGTTTTGAGATTTTTAGGGCAGTTTCCTTAAAGTGTTCTGTGCGTTATAATAATGGTGTTAATGAAATTGTTATCTAGTTTAAAAGTTCGTAAACCGGTTTCAATTTTACATTTTGATATTTAAATTTTAATTTACTATCGTGCCACCTTTTAACCACTTCACCACCAAAGCCAAGGAGGCCATTCGTAGGGCCCACGAGCTCGCCATTGAACGCGGCCAGAATCACGTCAACCCGGTGCATCTTTTGGCCGCCCTGGTGCTTCAAGAAGAGTCCATGGTCAACGCCATTTTAGAAAAGCTGGACGTTGACACGGTGCTTCTGACCGATTCAATCTTGGAAACCATTGAAGGCGACATTGGCTCTTCCACCCTCTCGCCGTCGTACCAGATTTATCTGACGCCCGAGCTCGCCCAGACGTTGGAAAGTTCTTCCAAAGTGGCGACTAGCCTCAAAGACGAGTTTGTTTCCACCGAACATCTTTTCATCGCCATGCTGGACATCCCCGGCGCGGCGCGCGAACTGCTTTCCCGTTTCCGGATTGACAAGACAGATGTCTTGCGGGTTTTGGAAGAACTCAAGAACACCAAAACAACTGACGTGGTTCAGCCGAGACGGCTCCGTTCCATTTCAAAATACACCCGGAGTCTGACCGGCCTAGCCCGTGAAAACAAGCTTGACCCGGTCATCGGCCGAGACAATGAAATTTCCCGCATCATCCAAATACTTTCTCGCCGCACCAAGAACAACCCGATTCTCATCGGCGAGTCGGGCGTCGGCAAGACGGCCATCGCCGAGGGCCTAGCCATTAGGATGGCCTCGGGCGACATACCCGAGTCGCTCAAGGACAAAGAGCTGGTGTCGCTTGACCTGGGACTTTTGATCGCCGGCACCAAGTACCGCGGCGAGTTTGAAGAACGTTTGAAAAATATCATGAAGGAGATTGAGAAGTCCGAGGGCCGGATCGTGCTTTTCATTGACGAGATACACACGATTGTCGGCGCCGGCGCGGCCGAGGGTTCAATGGACGCTTCAAACATGCTGAAGCCCGCCCTGGCCAGAGGCGAACTGCGGGCCATCGGGGCAACAACGCTCAAGGAGTATCAGAAGCATATTGAAAAGGACCCTGCCTTGACCCGGCGCTTTCAGCCGGTCTATGTTTCCGAGCCGTCGGTGGAAGACGCCATCGCCATTATGCGGGGACTAAAAGAGAAGTACGAGCTCTATCACGGGGTGCACATTACGGACAACGCCATTGTGGCCGCCGTCACTCTTTCATCGCGCTACATTACCGACCGATATTTGCCGGACAAGGCGGTTGACCTGATTGACGAGTCGGCTTCCTCTTTGAAAATTTCGCTTGAAAACATGCCGCCGATTTTGGAAGAAACCCATCGCAAAGTGATGCGACTGGAAATTGAGCGCGAAGCCCTGAAGAAAGAATCGTTGACCTCAAGGAAGGCAAAAATGCGAACCAAAAAAATTGAAAAGGAAATCGCCGACCTCAAGGAGAAAACTTCGGAAATAGAACTAAAGTGGAAAAACGAAAAAGAAACCCTCGTCCAGATAAAAACTGCTAAGAAAGAGCTTGAATCCTTGCGGCTCGAGGCCGAGGCGGCCGAGGCGCGGGCCGATTTGGCCAAAGCGGCGGAAATCCGCTACGGCAAAATTCCGGCGCTGCAAAAAGAGCTTGACCTCAAAACCAAGCGCTTAAAGAAACTCCAAAGCTCGCGGCGGATTCTCAAGGAAGAAATCATGGAGGCCGACATTGCCGAAGTGGTCGCCAAGTGGACGGGCATTCCGGTGACCCGAATGCTGGAGGAAGAGGCCGCCAAGCTCTCACGCATGGAGGAAGAGATTAAAAAAAGAATCATCGGCCAAGACGAAGCGGTGCGAAAAATCGCCGATACCATTAAGCGCTCCAGGGCCGGCATCAGCGACCCGAACCGGCCCATCGGCTCGTTCATCTTTTTGGGTCCGACCGGCGTGGGTAAAACCGAGCTCACCAAGGCGCTGGCCGAGTTTATGTTTAACGACGACAAAGCGCTCATCCGCGTTGACATGTCGGAGTTCATGGAAAGGCACAGCGTGTCCAAACTTATCGGCGCGCCGCCCGGCTATGTCGGCCACGAGGAAGGCGGCAACTTGACGGAGATGGTGCGCCACCGGCCGTACGCGGTGATTCTCTTTGATGAAATTGAAAAAGCCCATCCGGAAGTGTTTAACATTCTGCTTCAGATTTTTGACAACGGCCGGCTGACCGACGGCAAGGGTCGCTCGGTGAATTTCCGAAACGCCATCATCATCATGACCTCAAACATCGGAGCGCAATTTATTGACAAGATGGAGCGCATCGGTTTCGCCACCAGTGAAAACAAGAAGGTTGATTATGAAAGCGCCAAGACGAAAGTGCAGGCGGCGCTCAAAGATTATTTCCGCCCCGAATTTCTCAATCGTCTGGACGACATTATTGTCTTTGACATTTTGAGCCAGGAGGCGATAAGTAAAATCGTGGAAATTCAGGTTGGCCACGTGCGTGAACGGCTGGCGGCCAAAAATATCGGTCTGGAAGTGGCGCCAGAGGTTTTGGCGTACTTGGCGAAAGAAGGCTACAACCCACAGTATGGAGCGAGACCGCTGAAACGGATTATTCAAAATAAAATTCTGACGCCGGTGGCTTCCCAGATTATCGGGCGGACGGTAGGCGAAGGCAGTACGATTTTAGTCGGTATCAAAGAGGGCGACCAGTTTGTTTTTGACATCCGGAAGCCAAAATCGGCAAAGCCCATCAAGAGCGACTTACTTGTGGAAAAGTTGCACCCGCCCGAAGAACTGAAAACGTCTTTCAGTCGGGCGGGAGTTTGAACCTGCCTGAACCCCGCCTGAATGACTTGAAGTCGGACAGGGACTGAGATCGTTCCCCGCCCGGGTGAACATCCATTCGGACGGGGGTCGGGCGGGAGTTATAAAGTTCAGAAAAGGAAAGCTGAATAAAAAGACCATGGTCTTTTTATTCAGCTAAAGAGCAAAAACAATTACACCGCGTCCTGCCTTGCGGGGCGCGGCGATTGCCGTTTGGATAAAATTTGCTACAATGCCCGAAGCGTAGCTGAGCGTCGGTACTCAAGTGGTCAACGAGGGCGGTCTGTAAAACCGCTGGCATCGCCTACGCAGGTTCGAATCCTGCCCGACGCACCAATTGAGCGAAGCGAAATTTTCAGTCGGAGCCCCGATGGGTATCGGGGCGTGAGGGATTCGAAAAGGTTCTCCCCTATCGAGTCCGCGAGATGGGAAACCTGTACTGAAGCGGTACGCTTCGAATCCTGCCCGACGCCCCAAGTTGACACTATTGTGTCTACTATCCTGACGATCGCCTTGATAGTAGAATACTGGCAAGTGGAAATTGAAAAAAGATGGCTAACATCTTTACCACCTTTACTCTTTCTTATCATTGCGGTGCTTCTGCAAAATGCGACTGCTCGGCAAACAGTGCAAATAAGGAAATCAGACTTCAATTTTTTGAGAAAATCTGATAAAGTAACACAAAAGCAGTGCGCCAGCTAAAGCTGGCACAAATTCCGTTGGCGTTCAAAGCGAGGCCGCGGCGGAAGAGGGGTGTGGTGGAAATTCCGCCACACCTGAGCGAATACAGAAAGAGATCAGCCCCGGGGCCTGCTCTGTCAGGGGCAGAACACCAAAGAAAATTTTTGTTTTCCTTTATATTACAAAGAATGTTCCGTAAATAAACGCGCCCATAGCTCAGTTGGTAGAGCAATCGCCTCTTAAGCGAAAGGTCGTTGGTTCGAATCCAACTGGGCGCACACGCCAGAAAAATCTTCACTGCTGAAGATTTTTCTGGACGTGCGCGGGACGGAGGCATGTTCGGTCAGCAGACCGAACAGCCGAGTCCGGGTCGGGAAATTTTACTCGTGACGACGAGTAAAATATTCCTGACCACACGCCAGAAAAATCTTCACTGCTGAAGATTTTTCTGGACGTGCGCGAGGCGGAGCCGTGTTTCTGTAGCAACAGAAACAGACGAGCCAGGGTCGTGAAAATTTTTGAGCGACGGCGAAAAAATTATTTCTGACCACGGCCAGAAAAATCCGCACTGCTGGAGATTTTTCGGGACTTGCGCGGGACGGAGGTATGTTTTGTCAGCGGACAAAACAACCGAGTCGGGGTCGCGAGTTCCGAGCCCGATGGGGTGAGGAAACTTGTGACCACAAGAAAAATAAAACTTAGTAACTTGTGACTCTAAAATCCAACTAAATTAGAAATTCAAACTTTGAGTCGCGGGTGAATCCAACTGGGCTTTTTGAAAGACGGGCAGGTGGCGAAATTGGTAGCCGCGCCAGCCTTAGGAGCTGGTCCTAGCAATAGGATGGGAGTTCAAATCTCCCCCTGCCCACCAAAGTTTAACCAGCTCACGCCGGTTTTTGCTTGAAGTTGAAATAATCAACATATGCGGATTAAATAAACTCAGAGAACATCAGAGAACAGAAAAAGTTGACTTTATACAGAAAGCATGCTAGTCTTTTGGTAGTTCTAAATTGAGCGGATGGCGAGAAACCGCCATCCCCTGACAACTAAATAAACCAAAAAAACGGAAAGGAAATATGATAACTTTAGTACTTTTGACGACTCTTGTCTTACTGCTGTTTGGCGTTGCCCCGCTTGCTGTGTCGTTTTTGTACTATGCGGCAAAGAAAAAACAACAAGCGAGCTTCGTGCGCGAAGCAACAATGGAATTCGTCATGGCTGGCGGTCGGTGCATTAGAATTCTTGAAAACATCAAGGGTTGGTACTATGACCGGCGGGAGTTTGTGGAGAAAAAAGACCCTGCTACCGGCGTTGTAACACATACGCCGCTTACTTACACCACAAAGGTGGGAAAACTGGCAACCGCGGATATAAGAAACCTTGACGGTACTCTAAAAACAGCGGCTAACACATGGTACCTAGACAATGTGCAGGTGCCGGTAAAGGAGGCAGTCCTTCTTGGGAATCCCACCCACAAACCCAGCACATGGTGGAAAAAGGTCAGGCAATATTTACGACACAGATGGGGTTTCTTCTGGGTAAGCGCGTTTTACCCCCAAACGCACATCCACAAATTCCAAGTGGTCAAGTCACGGCTACGAAGAAATGTGGAACACGGCCAAACGCCTATTGAGGAGATGATTGAGGTGGATGCGACCCCGGCCGAGGTGGACAACTTGCTGTGGCGTTTCCCGCGCGCGGTGCTTATTGGTGATATTGAGTTTGCCGACAGGTTAACGGCAAGCCTGGTTGCGATGTCAAACTTCCAGGTAGTAATGCCGAACATACCGGTGTTTATCTATAAAGCGGACTTCTTCCCGCAGATAGAATCGCTGGTGCGCTCAACGGTCATTGATTACTGCAGAAAAGTCAAACTGGCGGACTTTATCACCTCAAGTCCCATCGGCCCAGTCTTAAGTTTCTTCACTCAAATCATCAGCCAAGTGAATCCAGAGATGATAAGTCAGTACGGCGTGGAAATTCAAAGTTCCTGGATTGTTGAAATTGAGCTGGGAGACAGCGAGGAACAAAAAGCCCTCAAAGCGAAAGAGCTGGCGGAACTTCAAGGCCAGGCCGGGGTAACGGCGGCGGAACTAGCGGCCAAGGCGGTGGTAGCCACAGCAGAGGGCGCGGCTAAAGCGACGGTAATTGGGGCAGAAGCTGCGGCTAAAGCCACAACCCTAAAGGGTACAGCCGAGGCGGAAGTGCTTAAAACTAAAGTGGAAAAAGCAGGGGAGGCTGTAGTCATTGCGGACCTCCACCGGCAACGAGTAACCGGGTTCACGGGCTCGGTACTCAGCGAAGGCGGCGCTTCGGGAACGGGAGTAATGGTCAGTGTGCCGGCAAAACCTGAAAGACCGGCTCCAACCGCGACTCCGCCTACGCCTTGAAAAATACAAACTCGCAGACCGGTATCGCAAGATGCCGGTTTTTTTATTGTAATTGCGGATAATACCCGCTCCGCCACGGCGGACGGGGACGAAGCCTAATGCCCCATCCCCGCAACGCGGGGCGGGGACAGGACGAGGCCAAACTTTATTTGACAAAAACATATATTCATGATAACTTGTAACAAGTTTCAAAGGACAGCCCTTTGACAAACACAACAACTGCCAGCTATTAAGCTGGTGAAAAAATATCGTTATGAAAAAAATACTGAAAAGTTTCGGTTCCTGGTGTCGTACAACGGCTTGGCCAAAGACGAAAGCCTCCATGAAAAGGTTTTACTTCTGGTCAAAGCCTCGCCTGCAAAAGGTTTGGACTAATACCAAATCGGGGGCGAAATGGGCCTTTACTCACAGGACAGAGAAGAAGGTGTGGCTTTCGGCGGCAATCCTTGCCGGATTCACTCTTCTGACTGTGGGGGCCATTTTTACAATCCGTGGCTTGCAAGCGGTGACGTCGGGCAACTGGCAAATCTCGTGGCTAGTTTGGATACTGCTTGCGTTTCTTGGGCTAGTGGTGGTTGTCTTGGAAATCTTTGCGTGGGGGCTTGTTTTGCAAGGTACGGCCAAAACAAAAACCGTTCTCAAAGTCCACGCGTGGATTGCGGGAATTGTCGGATTGCCAGCTGTCTTGATTGCCTTCGGGCACTACTTAAAGGCAGCCGCGGCAATGCCATTAAATTGGTACACGCTACTGGCGGTTGTAGTCTCCTTATGCCTCTTGGGCGTGATTGTCCTCAGGGCGTTCGGACCAAGAACCCCGGCTACCCAAACTACAAGTAGTTACAGTGGCAGCGGGAAGTCGGGATGGGGTACATTGGTAGCCGCCGTGGTTGTCATGTACGGACTCTGGATGATAGCCAGCCTCTTTATGCTCGGCAAAGAGCAGGCGGACAGGCGGAACCTCGGCCAGTGGGCGGCGCAAGGGTCTATGGGCCAGGCCGGCGTACCAAGGCACTTTTTCGTTACGGCTACGCCGGACGCGGAAGTGCCGGTCTACATTGACACCGGCATGACCTGCACCAACCAGTTGGTGCATCCGAACGAAAAAGTTTGGGTGCGCCGAACCGGAGAGGAACGGTTTCTCTACTGGAAAGGCAAGGCCGTGGCGGTGGCAAACCTTTCCGGACCGCACCAAATCTGGTTTCAATCGGCCGAGACCCACCCGGTTTTGGTTGAAGTCAGCATCTACCCCAGACCTTAAAGGTCAGAGGTGGATTAACCCAAGCGAGGTTGAGATAACATCAACGCCTCGCTTTTTTATTATCCGCCCACAGAATCCGCCCCGCAACGCGGGGCGGATTCTGTGGCTTGCGAATAATAAACCCCGCACCATTTTCACTAAATCAAAATTGCCGCTAAATGGCAGGTTGTTTTTCAACCATTCAATAATTTTATGAATTGCTGTTCGGCAAAAATGGTGCTGGGGTAAACGCCCACAGAATATCCACCGCTTGGGGTGGTAATTCTGTGGCTTGCGGATAATAACCCCTGCCTGACGGCAGGCAGGCCGCACCAATCCTAGGGCGAGCGCGTGTCCCGAATAGGGACATCCCTTGTTGGGCGAAGCGAGAGCATGTATGCCCTCTGGTGCTGGGGTTATTTCCGGCCGTGAAATACCGGCCGCTCACGATCTCAAGACCTCTCCTTAACTATGACTATAATGTTTACGGCTCACTTAAAGCTTTCCACACAGAATCTTTTCTCTATTTTGCCGTCCAACTTTAAGATTGCTATAGCAATCTTAAAGTTGGATAACATTTTTAGGGTCACGCACGAATCTTTCCGTTTAATATCATCGTTAGCCATTAGAGACTACTTTATGATTGAGTATTCAAACGTAAAAGGTGATTCGATCTCTGTTGGTTTTTCTTGAAGCTGAACATTAAACGCGGAAAAAATAGCGTCTCGTATTTGAGATTCTATTTCAATAGATGTCGGATTGGGGTTAGTGTTGGAAGAGATAATGCCAGGCACTTCGTTGCATACGGCAGTCCACCCCTCTTCATCAAAATTAACCTTAAATGAAAGTCCGCCGATATTTTCTATCTGTTTGCCCACTCGCAACTGCAAATATACAGGTCAGACCTATATATATAGGTCTGACCTGTATATTTGCGATAAACTATTCAAAACTTCATACTAACCTCATTCTGCCGAGGTTTTCTCAAAACAAGGAGTAGAAGAAGTCCGAGAATCAAAGTGGAGACTGCCTCCACCAAAAACAGCCCGTGATTGTAATTTGTTTGAGACGGGCCAACAAGCGCCCTGCCTCCCCCGCCGGTTTTTGGCAGTTGCGGCGTGGGTGTCGTGGCCGTCGGCGTAGAGGAAAAAGCGCTCGCGACCGAAGCCGCCTGGGCGGCCCTTAAAGGAACGGCGGCTCTTTGAGGAGCGACTGCCACTGGTCTTCGCGCCGACACGACAGTTCTTGGACCTTGACTTACGGCCAGCCGGGCGGCGCCGTATTGGTAGGTAGTCGGGCTGTAAGAAACGATGCTCTTGATATATGTTTGCGCCGATGAGCTTGCGGGTGAAAGCGAAAGAAGCGCAAAAAGCGCGAGGGTTGAGAGGGTTTTTTTATCCATATTAGAGTGTCGTGGCGGTATTTTTGATGATAGTCACCAAGGCCGCGGCCGCAATCATGACGGTCATGCCGACTATGCCCCAAATCATCTGCCGGGCCCCCTTCCCCCGAGCTTCCGGGTCATCAGCAGAAGTGACAAAACCTTGAACGCCCCAAATAAATACCAGGGTGGCCAAGGCAAACATCAAAAACATCAGCGGCTTTAAGATGAAAGTGCTGATATTATTGACGAGCTTGTTAACTTCCGTTATACCCTCGGCAAAACCGAAAGCCGGCAGAAAGCTAAAAGCGGCAAAAATTAGCTTTTTCACAATTAAACGAACGCCAGTCACTTTTGCATTCTTACTCAACATTTATATCTCCAGGAACAGTTGGAACCGTGACACCAGAAATGTCCTTGCTAAGATTTAACGAATTCTCCAGAATAGTCACCAACCCCCAAACCGAGAGCATGATGAAAATGCCGATGATTCCCCAAATAATAAATTGCTTGGCGTTGGCCCGAGCTTCTTCGTCGGCGGCATTGCTGATGAAGCTAAAGACTCCGTAGATGACAACGAGGACAGCAAGACCGATAAGAAACGGAATGATGTAGTTTATAATCCGGTTGAGAGCGGTAATAAGACCGCCGATACCTGAGATATCAAACCCCACAGTTTTTTCAACAACTGGTGCAGGTTGGGCCGCCGCGACCTGGGCAAAACCGAGAAGAGCGGTGCCGAAAGAAGAACCCAAAATAAGCTTTTTCATTGTTAAAATTTGATTATTATGAACGACCTTTTAATAATAAAGACTTTCTCATAGTATACCCCTCCTAATCCGAATGGCAAGCGGGGTGTGGATAGCGGTATGCGAACAGCCTTGGCGAATAGGCACATGCGAATTAAGAAAGGTATGCGAATCCCAGTAGCAGAACAAGGCTCGCTACGGGACAGGTAGCCTTAACGAAACGAATAGGCACATGCGGATAAGCATGCGAATCGCGAAATTCCCCCCCCCCTCAGCCGGATTGCCGGTCAGGCGTTGCCTCCGTTACCGGCAAGTTCGGCAAGTCAGGAATGGTCGGCCCCACCTTATCCAGCTCAAAACTTTTGACTAAGATGTTCACCAGACCCCAGATGGAAAGCATAATAAAAATACTGATAATGCCCCAGATAATGAACCGCCGTCCCTCGGCGCGCTTTTCTTCGTTATCCCCCTGACGAATGTAATTGATGATGCCGAAAAGGACGATGAAAACGCCAATGCCGACAAGAAACGGTATGACATGACTGCCGATGGCGATGGCCCGGTCAATGAATTCCGGTACCGTGGTGGGCACTTCCAGGTCGGAAACGTCAACCGGCTGGCCGTAAATATCCGTTACGACAGTAGTTGAAGTGTCAAGGTTGAAGCTGTTGACCAAAATAACCACGAAGCCCCAGACGGATAGCATGGCAAACACCCCGAGCACGCCCCACATGATGAAGTCCCGCGCTTGTTTGCGCTTTTCCTCATCCGCGGCCGAGGAAATGTAACCAAGAATGCCGTAGATGATGATAAACACCGCCAAACCGACAAGGAACGGGATAATGACATTGAGTATATTTTCAATTTGAACGATAAAATCGGCAATGCCGCCGTCCACCGCGTAGACAAAAACAGGAAGGATGACAAACAAACCTGAAAAAACGGCTCGCGGAAAAAGATTGGCCGCGCCGGCAATGAAGTGGTTACGGGAGTTTGAAAATAATGCCATGGATAACTTTAGTTAATGGGGAGTGGCTGACTATAAAGCATTCTGAAAAGCTTGGCTGGCGGCTGTTTTTGCCGCGTTCAAGGTCGTCATCAGAGCCGCTTTATCAAGGTTAAATTTAGCAATAAGAGCTTTGAGGTCGGTTTGCTGTCTTGTCTGGGCGGCCTTGACGACGTCTTTATAAACCTTGTAGGCCGCATCAATTCTTGTTTTGGCAACGGTAAAATTGTCGGTTAACCTCCTCTTCTCCGTATTGAAGGTGCCAGTAGGACCAACTTTAGCGGCGTTAAAGACGCCCTTGGCCGCTGTGTCGGCGGTTTTTTTAGCGGTGACAGCGGCGGTTTTGGCAACACTGAGGTTAGTTTCAGTTTGGCGTCTAGCGTTTGCCTTAGCCACTGTGTCCGTCATGGCGTTGACCCTGGCAATGGCGGTATTATAAGCATTCTGGGCCGCGAGCAAAGCCGCGTCATAAGCAGTTTTGGCTCTTGTGAGAGCGGCTATGTAGGCATCGGCGGCGGGCTTGAGCGCGTTGTCCAGAGCGGTCTTGGCGGCTTTTATGCCGGCATCCCTTGTGGCTGTGAGGTCTTTAACGGCAGAGGCGTAAATCTGCTCGCCTGTCCTTGCCGTCTGGGCCTGTACGACAGCAAGGCCAAACGAGAGCGCTAAGGCGCTCGCGGCGATAACGGCCAAAAATATTTTTTGTTTTAACATGTTTTTTAATAATTTACTTGTAAATCTAGCTAAAGCTATTATAGCACGATTTCATTCTTGTTCATCCCCCCGTCCCGAGGTTCAACCTTTCTCCCGATTTAAGGTTGAATCTCGGGATTTCCTTTTTGCTATTTTCTACTATCTATTATCTATTTCTACCTATCTATTATCTATTTTCTATACTCCCAAATAGGTTTTAGCCAAAATCCTGGCAAGGCCCCAAAAGGAAAAGATGACTAGCATGCCGACAAGGCCGTAAACGATGAGCTGTTTGGCTTTGCCCAAACGTTCTTCATCGCCGCCCGCGCCGACATATTTCAAAACGCCGGTGAAGAGACCAAAGAAACCAAAGAGGGCGAGGAACGCCACCACCGGATTGAGGATGGCAATAAAATTGTGGACGAAGTCGGTCAAATTTTCCGGCCTGCCGTCCGCGGTCATGGCAGAAACCGTAATTGGTAGATACGAACATGCGAATGTTACAAACCATACTAACATTACGAACATTGTACGAAAATACAAAAAAATATGAACGCCATAGCGGTATTTGCAAAGTTCTCGTATGCGTTCGTATAGTGCGTATGAAGTTCGTAATGTTCGTATCATTTGTATAGTTGGTATGTTGGTATGGCTTTAGCCTAGGGTGTTGGACAGGTAAGGCCCGCGGTGCCCAACTGCTCGATGGTGCCGCAAACGACGGCGGAAAGCACTTTGGCGCCGAGAAGGATGGCAATGCCGATAACCGTCCAGAGAAGGGCGGTTTTGGCTTCGCTTAACTTGTCTTCGTTGCCGCCGGCCATAACCATTTTGAAGCCCGAGTAAATCAGGAAAAAAATCGCCACCACGCTGGCAATCGGGAAAACGGTGTCAAGCAACAAAGTGATAAACTTGAAAAGGGTGTCGTTTTCGCGGCCGAGAGGATTGGGAATGGTGGCTGACGTGTTGGTGACTATGTCGTGGTTGGTAGCCAAAACTAAAGCCCGCGGAAGGTAAAAAAGAAAGCCGGCGGCAACCCAAAAAAACTTTTTACTTCTTTTTATAAACATGATAGATTTTGTTAGCTAGCTTAAGGTGTGGTCGGAGTCAACAACGACTTGAACTGGCTGTCTTTGATGAAACCGGCCTCAATGGCGTGAACGATAAGCCAAGCGGAGAGCATAATGAGAAAGCCGATAAGCACTTTGCCGAAAATTGACTTGGCCTGCTCTATTTTACTCATTTCGCCGCCAGCCGTCATCATCAGGAAACCGGCCCAGCCGAAAGCCACCGCCGAGAAGGCGGCCCCGAGAATGATGAGATAGTTGGTAATGTTCCCCACCAGCTTAACCAGGTCGGCCCAGCCGCAGTCATGCTTGAAGGCCGCGTTTATCGGCTGACCTTGTGCGTCAACCGCGTTCGAAGCGTAACCGCAAGGCACAATGGGCGACTGGGCCGCCGCCACGAGGGGCGCCGCCGCAAACAGACTAAAAACGATAGCTATGGCGCCGACAAAAATTGTTCCTCTCTGCAACATTGATTTTTACTTTTTACTTTTTCCCCAATTCTTACTGTATTTCTATTCTCTATTCTCTATTCTCTATTTTCTATGACTCCTAAAGTCCCCTCGACAAACCAATTAAATTTTGCCCCGCGACGCTGATGGCCCGGCCGACCTCAAGCTCCCCGCCCGTCACGGATTCTATCATACTTTGAAAAACAGCCTGCGAGGCCGCGGGATTGGGGTCAAGCCAAGCGCGCGCTCTGACGGCCGAGTTGTAAAAAATGGTTTGATAAGGGTCATTGGGGCTCGGCGCGAGCATCGCCCGCCTGACCGGCGGCAGGCCGGTGGCTTGGCTCAAACGGCCGAGGGGGCCGGGGCCGGTGATGGCGACGGCCGCTTGGAGGGCGCCGACGGCGTTTCCGGAATTTTTGAGCACCGCCAGACCCTGCATCCGCCCAAAAGTAAGAGCCACCGAGGCGCCTTTGGGCTGAGGGAAGAAAGTGACGTCAAAATTGAGGTTGGGATTTTTATCGCGAATCTTGGCAATCTCCGAAGCAAAGCCGAAATAAAAAGCCAAGTCGCCGGCGGTAAACATCTCTCGGGAATTGCTAAGCGCCCGGTTCCAGGCGTAATCCGGCTTGACCGGATTGGCAAAATCGGTATAAAAATTGAGGGCGCCGACGGTGCCGAGAGTGGGCGGGGTGAGCTTGACCTCAAGGCCGGCCGGGCCGTAGGCGGTGATGGGGTTGCCGGTCTGCATCAGGAGGGCGGCGATAATCTCTTTAGCGTTGGTGATATTGCGGAACTCGCCCAAAGCCACGGCGCTTTTCAAGATATTGAGATTCTTGTCTTTGACGGTAAGCTTTGGCGCGAGAGCGATAAACTCGTTCCAAAACGCCGGCGGCAGGGACAAGCCGGCGTTTATAAGCAGATCGCGATTCCAATACATCACCAGCGGGTCAACGGCGAAAGGCAGGGCGATAATGCCGGCGTCGTCCAAATAGAGCTCCGCTTCCTGAATGAAAGTATTTTTGAACGTCGGCAGCGACATTGAGCTGTAAGACAAAGGCAAAACCTTGCCGCGGTATCTCATAATCAAGTCCTGCGGCAGCAGAATGGCGTCCGGCCCGACGCCCGAGGCCAGCGCTTCTATCAACCCCTGGTCAAAACTTTCCGGCTTCTTCTCAATGTAGGTGAGTTTCAAACCGGCCTTGCCCTGCTTGAGGTCGGCGACGGCGTTGTTAAACTCCGCGACGGGCATTGTGCCCCAGATGACGACGGGGAAACTATTGCCGCGATTGGCGCTTTTAGTGGTGGCAAGCACAATCACGCCGGCGATAATCGCCAGAGCGAAAACGGCGAGAGTGATGGCTTGGAAAGGGGTAATCTTCATATGTAGCGATGCTAATCTACGAATTCATGCGAATGATACGAATAAAATGGTGTAACGATATTGTACCAACATTCGCGTTATTCGCATACATTCGCGGGTTCGCATCGGTTATCTTCTAAAGATAAGCCCGTAGTGATGCTCTCCCGCTTTGATGCCACGCTCAAAATCAAAACCGGCTTTTTCAAACAGAGAGCGAGCGTCCTCTTCAGAGAAAACATGCTCGGGTTGCGGACCTAAACCGCCAAAAGATTCTTTCCAGTCAACCACAAGCACTCGGCCCCCGGGCTTAAGGATTCTTTTGACTTCAAGAGGGAAATCATTTTTGCGCTCAAGCTGAAAAAGAGTGTTGCAGACAAGCGCTGAGTCCACCGAAGCATCGGCCAGCCTGGTGCCGCCAAGCTTTTCAATGTCGCCCCAGAGAGCTTCAATGTTCGGCAAGCCGCTCCGCTGGGCTTCGTTTTTAATTTTTTGGAGCATCTCTTTCAAAGCGTCAATGGCATATACCCGGCCGAGCTTGCCCACCGCCCGGGCGGCGGCCATGGTATAAAAACCGGCGCCTGAACCGAGGTCGGCGACATGGGAGCCGGGCGCTAGGCTAAATTGCTCTATGTTTTTTTGAGGGTCGGAGAACATGCCAAAATGAAAATTGAAAAATCAAAATGGAAAATGACAATGTAAAATCTTAAAATTTTTAATTTTGCATTGTCATTTTGATTTTTGATATTTACATTTTACATTATTATAGCCTAGTTAGCAGCAAATAAAAAGTCAGAATATCTTATATCACTTGGCTAAAGACATGTTAGAGACGCAATAGCGTCCCCTTCGCGCAACTTCATGACGCGCACCCCTTGAGTCTGGCGGCCGATAATCGGAATCTCTTTGACATCAACCCGGATCACCTGGCTCTTTTTGGAAATGGCGATGACTTCTTCGGTTTCCGTTTCGTCAACAACTTTTGAGGCCATGAGCTTGCCGGTCTTGGCGGTAATTTTGACCGTCTTAATGCCGGAGCCGCCGCGCTTCTGGGTCTTGTATTCCTTAAGCAAGGTCTTTTTGCCGTAGCCGTTTTCCATAATGACGAGCAGGGTCGGATTTTTCTGGCCTTTCTTGATGACGTCGGCGCCGACCAGGGTGTCGGCCTTTTTTAGGCGGACAACCCGCACGCCGCCGGCGCTTCGGCCCATTTCGCGGATATCGCTTTCTTGGAAACGGATGGCTTGGCCGTTTCTCGTGACTACAATGCAGTCGTCGCCTTTCTCCGCGAACGAAGCCGAAATCAGCTGGTCGTTTGGCTTAAGCTTGATGGCAATCAAGCCGGAACGGCGCACGTCATGAAAACTTTTGGCGGCCACTTTTTTACCGACGCCGTTTTTGGTCACCATCAAAAGCGACAGGCTTGACTGCTTCACCGCCTTGGGCATGGCCAAAATGCCGGTGACTTTTTCGTCGTCGGCAAGCGGGATGAAATTGACGATTGACTTGCCGCGCGTCGCCCGCCGGCCTTCCGGCATTTCATACATCTTGATTTGGTAGGCCTTGCCTTTGTCGCTGAAAAATAAGAGGTCGCTGTGGGTGGTGGTGGTGAGAAAGGTGGTGACAAAATCTTCTTCTTTGGTGTCAAGGTCAACGACGCCGACGCCGCCGCGTTTTTGCTTGCGGTATTCTTCCGGGTCGGTGCGCTTGATATAGCCGCCTTTGGTGAGCACCAAGACGCTCTCGGTGTCCGGAATCAAATCTTCCTCGGAAAAAGCGCCCACACCCTGTTTGATGATTTTGGTGCGACGCTCGTCCCCGTATTTGGCTTTGATTTCTTTCAGTTCGTCCTTGATGATGGCAAGAATTTTTTTCGGGCTGGCCAAAATTTCCTTAAGGGTTTTGATGAGGGTTTGAGTGACTTTGAGCTCGTCTTCAATTTTCTGCCGTTCAAGGGAAGCCAAGCGCGAGAGTTTCATTTCCAAAATGGCTACGGCTTGTTTATCGGAGAACTTGAATTGCTTCATTAGGTTGGCCTTGGCCTCATCCGTATCTTTTGACCTCTTGATGAGCTTAATGATTTCGTCGATGCGGTCAAGGGCCTTTTTGAGACCGATCAAAATGTGCTCCCGCTCTTCCGCTTTTTTAAGGTCAAACTCAGTCCGGCGCCGGACGACGCTCACCCGATGGGCCACAAACTCTTCAAGCAGGGCTTTGAGCGGCAAGGTCTGGGGGACGCCGTCCACGAGCGCCACCACGTTGAAGTGAAAGGTCTCCTCGAGCTGGGTGTGTTTGTACAGGAAATTCAAAACTTTCTCCGGATAGGCTCCCTGCTTCAGGTCTACGACGACGCGGATATCCTTGGACGATTCGTCGCGCAGGCCCTTAATACCTTCAACTTTTTTCTCCCTGACTAAATCGGCAATCCGCATGATGAGTTCGGCTTTGTTGACCCGATACGGAATAGAAGAGATGACAATCTGCGTCATGCCGGCTTTGCCTTCTGTGATTTCAGCCACGCCGCGTGTTACGACGCCGCCGCGGCCCGAGCCGTAGGCGTGCTGGAGGTCTTTGGCGCCAAAGACGATGCCGCCGGTCGGAAAATCAGGCCCTTTGATGAACTGGAACAGGTCTTCAGTGGTGGCGTTTTTGTCGTCAATCAAGTGAACCGTCGCATCCACAACCTCGTCTAAGTTGTGAGGCGGAATGTTGGTAGCCATACCGACGGCAATACCGAGCGTGCCGTTCAAAAGCAGATTGGGGACAGCAGCCGGTAAAACTGTCGGCTCTTTCCTCGTACCTTCGTAATTGGGCCGCCAGTCCACCGTCTCCCGGTCTATGTCTCGAAGCATTTCTTGCGCCATGCGGGACATTTTGGCTTCCGTATATCTGTCAGCGGCGGCATTATCGCCGTCAATCGAACCGAAGTTTCCCTGACCAATGACAAGGGGATAACGCATGCGAAAATCTTGGGCCATGTTGACCATTGAATCATAGACAGCTACGGTGCCGTGGGGATGATAGTTACCGGTAACATCTCCGACAATTTTGGCGGATTTTCTGGTTTTAGCATTGGCAGTAAGACCTAATTCGTGGAGCGTATACAAAATCCGCCGGTGTACCGGCTTCAAACCGTCGCGCACGTCCGGGAGGGCGCGGGCGGTGATGACCGACATAGCGTAGTCCAGATAAGACTCCTTCATTTCGGCCGAAATGTTGCGGGTAATAACATTCACATGCGGGCCTATTTCAGGCCTTTTTTCGGGCTTTTTGTCGTCCTTTCGGTCGGGCATAGTGCTGTAATTCTAGCAAAAATAGAGGCCTTTGGCCATACCAATCTACTAATGAATACGAATCTGCGAATAACTACCAATGTGATATGCGTGGGGGTATTATTCGTAGTTATTGGCGGTATTGGCAACATTCGTATATTGGTATATTCATTTGTATCCGAAAATGTCGGCGCTGATTTTTTTGACCGAATCAATGAAACTGACAATGTTCGTTTTGACTTCATCAATCGGCCGCAACTGTTTCGCCAAGGCCGCGCTGTCTGCGTCGCTGACCTTCAGATTCAAATCAAAGGTGGAAAGCCACACAATAAAAATGACGCCCGTAATAACAGCGGTGGTAAAAAGCAAAACCCGTTTTCTGTAAGCCAACGGCTTTTTCCGGAGCTGTTCCAAGTAGTTAAACATACTAATATACTATACTGCTAATAACTGCGAATACTCCCGGTAGACAACATTAAGTAGTTATTCGCAGATTCGTACTAATTCGTATATTGGTATCGGTTATTGCGCCAGCAATACGACCACCTCTCCCTCCTTTCCCTCCAAATCTTTTTTCTTGAGAGTCAACTTGTCAACGGGCTTGGTTTCCTCTTCCCCCGCTTCCTTGAGAAAAACTTTGAGAGCTTTATCACCCACGCCGCCGTAGTGCATCGGAATTATCAATCGAGGCTCAAGCTTGACCGAGAGTTCATAGGCGGCCGCGGGCGACAGTACGCCGCCGCCCACCGGCACGAACAAAATATCAATATCGTCAAGCGCCTCTTTGGTTTCAGCCGGCAAATCTTTTGAATCAAGCGCGCCGAGAAAACAGAGGTTCATGCCTTCGAGCGAAACGTTGTAAATAGTGTTGATGCGAGAATCTTTCGAGCCCGCCTCTAGTCCGTAACGCGACTCTCCCTTGAAACCTTTTATAAAAATACCTTTTATCTCATACTCGCCCGGACCGCTAATGACAAACGGCGCCCGCTCGCCGTGGGTGACGTTCTCCACGCCGTTAAAATCCTTGTCGTTGAGACTGACCAAGGCGATATCGGCGCCGAAGCGGGCGCCCTTGTGTTTTGATTCTTTGGCAATGGGGTTAAAAGCGATAACCGTGTCGCCGAATTGGATTTTGAATGCTTCAAGCCCAAGGTAGGTGATAATCATAGGGAGAATAGTAAATAGAAAATAGAAAATAGTAAAGAGTTTTGCCTATTTTCTGTTGGGACGTTTGCTATGTTCGGGTTGTTATGTATAATATCCCGCATGCCTGTCTGCCCTCTCATTTTGGCGGTTTGCTAACGCAAAGGCCATTAATAAAACGCGCCGGGGTTAACCTTGCGGACATGGGTTCGTAAACCCCCGGCCGCCATTGATAATGAAAAAAAACGATACTGCGGCAACCGCTCTCAAAGAAGCCACTGACTTAGTAAACAGTCTACGGGGGTCGGCTAGGTCAACCGGACTAACCCAAAAAGACAGCAACGGCAAAACGGCGGAAGAGGAAAAAGAAAAAAAGGAAAGCCTGATGAGCAGGCTCCTGAAAGAGAGCGGCAATCCGCCTGCCGTTGGCGACTTGATTGAAGGTGGGGTTCTAAACATTGAGAAGGCTAGGGTGTTCGTTGACCTGCCGCCTTACGGCACGGGCGTCATCTACGGCCGCGAGTATATCAACGCCCGCGACGTCATCAAGAAAATTTCAATCGGCGACAAAATCACCGCCAAAGTCGTTGACGTGGAAAACGAAGACGGCTACATTGAGCTGTCGCTTCGCGAGGCCCGCCAAGCCATGATCTGGAGCGAGGCCGAGACGGCCATCCGCGACAAGAAAATCCTGGACCTCACGGTCAAAGAGGCCAACAAGGGCGGACTGATTCTTGAGTGGCAGAGCATCGCGGGTTTTCTGCCCGCCTCCCAGCTCAAAGCCGAACACTACCCGCGCGTGGCCGACGGCGACAAGGATAAAATTCTTGAGGAACTGCGAAAACTGGTCGGCGAGCGAGTTTTGGTGTCGGTCATTTCCGCCATTCCCAAGGAGGGTAAACTGATTTTCTCCGAAAAAAGCCCCGAGTCAAAAGACAAGAAAAAGATTGTCGGCAAGTACACTGTGGGCGACGAAGTGGCGGGTGAAGTGACCGGCACCGTGGACTTCGGCGTATTCGTAAAGCTGGAAGAAGGCCTGGAGGGCTTGGTGCACATTTCGGAAATTGATTGGGCGCTCGTTGAAGACCCGAGACTGCTTTTCAAGGTCGGCCAGAAGGTAAAGGTAAAAATCATTGAAATCAAAGACGGCAAGATTTCCCTCTCCATCAAGGCTCTCAAACCAAACCCTTGGATTGAAGCAGCCAAGAAATACAAGAAAGATGACGTGGTCAAAGCCGTCATCATTAAATTCAACAAACACGGCGCGCTGGCCTCAATTGAAGAAGGGGTGGCCGGCCTTGTCCACATTTCCGAATTCGGCACCGAGGATAAACTGCGTGCCAATCTTGAGCTCGGTAAAACCTATACCTTCAAAATCACCTTCTTTGACCCTAAGGAGCAAAAAATGGCGCTCTCCTTCGTGGCTGATAAAAAATAAATGAACCCTCCTTTATCTCATATAGATACGATGGTAATTATATGAGATAAATGATAAAATTCCGAGTAAATGGGGGAAAAACCTAAAAGCGTGAAAAGACTTCGGGTCGGCACTACCCAAAAACAAATTCTTCTCTTGTTGCTTGCCGGAACGGCAATGGGGCTGTCAGGGTCGCCAAAAACCTTTTTCAAAATACTTTCTTCTCTGCCGGAAGCTTTAAGAGAAATAGAAGAAAAAAATGTTCGCCGAGCGATTCAAAACCTCTATAGATCGCGCCTGGCGGAAAAACAAGAACACCCTGACGGCACCATGACACTGGCGCTGACTGATGAAGGAAAGCGCGTGGCTCTACGCTACGACATCAACAAGATGAAGGTGGTAAAACCTCGGAAATGGGACGAGAAGTGGCGAATCGTGACGTTCGATATTCCTCAAAAAGCCAGGTGGATTCGCGACAGTCTCCGAGAGCATCTGCGGCAACTTCAATTTTATGAACTGCAGAAATCGGTCTTCGTTCATCCGTTTGATTGTAAAAATGAAATTGACTATATCGTTGAATTCTACAACATTCGCCGCCACGTGCGTTTCATTATCGCCGACTCAATCGACAATGAGCTGCACATCATGCATTGCTTAGGGCTCTAAAAACATCCCTTTCCTTCTTGCTCGTATACCAACGATGGTTGTTATGTGAGCCAAAAGTAACGTCAGTAACGTAACGTGGTTCACCGAAGGTGATTTAAAAGTGATTCAAAAGTCATTCACCGGCAGCTTTCCTTACCTTAATTAAAACGCGAGTCAAGCACGCGGCAAGGCCAGGCCATGATATTTCTCATATGTATTGCCGGCTCATCGCCTTCTCACGGCCGTCAACGACGAGCGACTTGAGGGCTTCGGCGATTTTGGGGGAAAGTTTTTTGAGCGCGGCGAGCTCCACGGGCGAAAATTCGCCGAGTATGTGTTTGTCCACCGCCGCGTCGCCACGCGGTTTTTTTAACTTACCGGAAGGCGTTGCGGGAGAAATGCCCACCCGAAGACGCAGAAAGGCTTGAGTTTTCAAAGCTTTGATGATTGATGCCACTCCGCGGTGGCCGCCCGAGCTTTTGTTGAAAGAAATTTTGAATTTCCCGAGGGGGATATCAAGGTCGTCGTGAATCACCACCAGATGCTCCACGGCCTTCTTGCTTTTTATAAGCGGTGCGACAGAAATCCCTGATTGATTCATAAAAGTTTCCGGTTCAACGAGCGTGACTGCCTCTCTCCCCAATTTTCCTGAAGAAGACAGTGCTTTGATTTTTGCGCTCAACTGCCAAGCGGGCAATTTTTCGGCTATGCGAAAGGTTTCCAGGACCATTCGTCCCGTGTTGTGGCGAGTATCTTTATATTCATTACCCGGGTTACCGAGTCCCACGACAATATACATAAAAGTTAAAAAATTAAAGTGGAAAATGACAATGTAAAATTCAAAATTATCTGATTCGGCCAATTTTACACTTTAAACTGTCATTTTAGATTTTGACCCGCCTGCCTTCGCCTAAAGCTAACTCTCATTGCTCAACAAGTTGTAAAATTTTCTTTGCTTTTCATTAATCAAATAATCCGGCTCAGGCTTTGGCGGGCAGGTATTTACATTTTACATTGATAGACACGGAAGTCCACTCGCCAAAATTCAAAAATTTTAGGTAGTAAGTAGTGCGACATACTTAAAGACCTTGCGTCAACCGACTTCTGGTACTAAAATTGAAAACAAATGAACGGAGAAAAAGAAAAGTCTCTCGGACAATCCGCAGAAAATAATTTTTCTCAAGAACCGCAACTTCAAAAAAGTCCCGACACCGACCCGAAGCAAGAATCCTGGTGGGACATCGTCAAATTTGCCCTCATCACCGCGGCCATTGTCCTGCCCATCAGATTTTTTATCGCCCAACCGTTCATGGTTTCCGGACCTTCAATGGAACCGACATTCAGCAACCATGATTATCTTATCGTGGATGAAATAAGCTACCGTTTTGAGAAACCGAAACGGGGCGAGGTCATTATCTTCAACCGGCCGGAAGAAAAAAAGTATCTGATAAAAAGAATTATAGGGCTGCCGGGTGAAACCTTGGAGCTTGAGGGCGACACTATTACCGTCAAAAACGCCGAGCGCCCCGAAGGTTTTACGCTTGACCAAACATTCGTCGTCAACAAAAAATCGGAACCGAAATTAACCGTTATCCTGGACAATGAACACTACTTCGTCTTGGGAGACAATCGTTCCGTTAGCTACGATTCCCGCGGCTGGGGGCCGCTTGACGCGAAAAATATCGTCGGCCGGGCACTTTTGAGGCTCTACCCCTTCACAGCGCTGGCAGTTTTTCCGGGAGACGCCAGCAAAATACTGAATAACCAATAACGTACAACTGAATCAGTGAATAACATCGGTCTAAAGGGTTTTTGTCATTCAGTTATAAGTAATTCAGTTATTTGTTTATCAACAACGCACGTCAATGTCTCACGCTCTCAAAGAAAAACCTATGAGAACTGTCCACGCCCATACAGAGCGAAGGCGGGAATATTGGTACAAAAACCTTGACCGGCCGGCCGAAGTGGCGCTTTATTACGGTTTTAATCCCATGGAAACGCCGGTCGTCACCAAAGAGGACGCCAGAAAAGCCAGAGCGCTCTGCGAAACCGAACTGCGAAAAGACGCTCCCGATTCGCCCGGCCGATTCGCCATTGAAGAAAAAATCGCGGTGCTGCGCCTCTACGAAGAACGAAATATGCAAAACTGGCCGCAACCGGTGATGCTCTATTTTGGAAAACCGATTCTCCGACAAGACGGCTCGAAAAAAAGCCTCGGCAAACCCGCCCGTACCGAACGTGGTTCGGCGCCTACCCGACTACATTCAGGCGGGCATTCGGGCGGGGAGCGGACCGTGATTCTTGAAGCTTTAGGCACGTCAAATAGCATCGCCGAAGCCCTCCTTATTAAGACCGCCCTGGAAATTTTGAAAGAAGAGGAATTTGAAAATCTTTCCGTTCATATCAACAGTGTCGGCGACCGCGACACCGTATGGCGCTTCGCCCGCGAGCTTTCCGCCTATTACCGCAAGAACATTGAAACTCTCCCCGCCCATTGCCGACAACTGCTGAAAAAGGACGTTTTTGACCTGCTTTCGTGCAAAAATGAAAAGTGCCGCATCATCAAAGAAAGCGCGCCTAAGTCCATGAGCTTTCTTTCGGAACCGAGCAGGCAGCATTTCAAAGAAGTTTTGGAATATCTTGAGTTTCTTGAAATCCCTTATGAGATTGACCATTTTCTGGTGGGCAATCGGGCATTCGCCTGTCAAACGCTTTTTGAAATCTACGACCCCGAAAGCCGCGAGCTCTGCCGGCCGCTAGCCGTCGGCGTCCGCTATGCGAACCTTGGAAAAAAAATCGGGCTGAAGAAAGACATCCCGGGCGTCGGCGCGCGCTTGGTTTTTAAAGAAAAAAATCCGAGCAAGAATCTTAAATTTCTTAAACCGAAAATTTACTTCATCCAGCTCGGCTTTGAAGCGAAGCTGAAAAGTTTGAAAATCATAGAAATCCTCCGTCAGGCCAAAATTCCGATGTATCACGGCATTTCACGAGATAAGCTCACGAGCCAAATCTCCGCGGCGGAAAATATGAAAATTCCCTATACCGTCATCATGGGCCAAAAAGAGGCGCTTGAAAACACTGTCATCGTGCGGCACATGACCGACCGCTCTCAAGAGAGCGTCAGAATTGAAAATTTGCCGCAGTATTTCAAAAAGCTCTGAAATATGAAATGCAAATCGGCACAAAGTTACAAATAAAGACTCCGTTTTAATTTGTAATTTGTATATTCGTATTTATTTGTATTTCGTATTTAATTTGCGAAAAAAGTTTTCTGTGCTATTATAGCGGCTTATGGCCATCAATGTTGAAGTGGCAAAAACCGGCACGGAAAGCGGCGTGAGCCTCTTGCGGCGCTTTACCAAGCGCGTCCAGGGCGCGGGCATTTTGCCGCGGGTGCGCTCCCTGCGCTACAAAGACCGAAATAAATCCCCCGGCACGCGCAAAAAAATGACTTTGAAGAAATTGGCCCGGCGAAAAGAAGTAGACCGGCTCATCAAGCTGGGCAAAGCAGTTGAAAAGACCCGCTAGAGAGCATGCTTCCGAAAACCGGAAAAAACTTGTCGGTTACAAACCTCACCAAAGGCAAACTCCCCCGCTTGCCTTTTATGGCCGTGAAGGAGGCGATACTGGGCAAGGGCTACGATTTGAGTGTGGTCTTCGCTTCGCGGGCGACGCTCCGGAAGCTCAACCGCGCCTACCGCTTAAAGGACAAAGCGACCGACATTTTGAGTTTTCCCCTGGGTAAAATCCGGGGTGAAATTTTCATCAGTCCGGAGGAAGCGCGGAAAGAATCAAAAAAGTTCGGGCGAAATTTTGAAAATTTCCTTGGTTTCCTGTTTATCCACGGTTTGGCGCATTTGAAAGGATTACGGCATGGTAGTAAAATGGAGGAACAAGAAATCAAATTCCGCAGGCGTTTCGGAATTTAATTTCTACTTTTGACTCTTAATTATTAACTCTTGACCTGTGATTCTTCAGTTAATGGTTAACGGTTAATGGTTAATAGTCTTTCTCAATGTCCCGTAACATTTCAGTCGGCATAGATATCGGTTCCTACCAAATCAAAGTGGTGGTGGCCTTAAGGGCGCGCGAAAAAGAAAGAGCTTTTCCGAAAATCACAGGCTTCGGCTATGCGGAATCTCGCGGCCTGCGCCACGGCTACATCCTCAATCAAGAGGAGGTGGCCAAGAATTTGCGTCTGGCTCTTGACCAGGCGGAGAAAGCCGCGGCGGTGAAAATTAAAAAGGCTTTCGTTTCAATCGGCGGCGTGGGCCTGTCCGGCGTCACCGTAAACGGCAGCGTTATCATCTCGCGGGCGGACGGAGAAATTACCGACCTTGACGTCAAAAAAGCCGTGGACGCCAGCCAGTCTGAAATCCCCCAGTCATTCTCGCTCAACCGGCGAATCATTCACACGGTGCCGATCCAATTCAAAGTTGACGGCAAACCGGTTTACGGCAGACCCGCCGGCATGAAAGGCACAAAGCTTGAAGCCAAAACGCTTTTTATCACCTGCCTCGAACACCATTTCAACGACCTGGTGGAAACTCTCGGTGAAGCCGGCGTGGAAGTGGAAGACGTGGTGGCCGCGCCGATAGCGGCCTCTCTGGTCACGCTTTCTAAAGCCCAAAAAATCGCCGGCTGCGTCCTGGCGAACATCGGCTCCGAAACGGTTGCCATCGCGGTGTTTGAAAATAACATGCCAATATCTTTGGAAGTTTTTCCCTTGGGCGGCAACGACATCACCAACGACATCGCTCTGGGCTTGAAAATTCCGCTTGAGGAAGCCGAGGACTTAAAGCGCGGCGCGATTGTGGGCGTTACCTATCCGCGGAAAAAACTGGAAGAAATCATCGCCGCCAGGCTTTCGGATATCTTTGACCTGATTGAAGCCCACTTGAAAAAAATCGGCCGCAGCGGCTTGCTGCCCGCCGGCATCGTGCTCACCGGCGGCAGCTCGGGCATAGAAACCATTGATGACTTGGCCAAGGCGGCCCTGCGCCTGCCATCACGCATCGCGAGCATCAATTTCGGCGAGGGCAGCAAAGGCCAGATTAAAGACGCTTCCTGGTCCGTGGCTTTCGGCCTCTGTATTTTAGGCCTAAGCGAAGAGGACGACGGTTTGAGTGGCATTAAGCTCGCCAAGCGGGCGAAAAACGATATTGTGGGCTGGCTGAAGCAATTTTTGCCGTAACACGACACCAATTTACGAATGAGCGCGAATGACACGAATAGAGAAGTTGTGCGGAATTAGAAATTATGAATTAGTAATGAAGCCCAGCCCCAGAAATTTTGCCGCAAAATTTCTGGGCTGTTTTGTGCTTAAATCTATTCTTAAATTCTCAAGAATGCCAGAATAGAATTTGAATAAAAAAAAGCGGGAGGTTAATTCCCCCGCCGCAATTTTTCCAACCTTGCAACTCGCAATTGTTTCAGATGAGCATTCATCGCCTCACTTGAACCGGACTTCTGCAACTCAACTTCGTCTTCCGGTTCCAACCGAACGATAGTCCCGGCATGGCTTCCCCACACCATCACGGCGTTGCCCTTTTCGGATTGGTCTTCTGCCAATTTAAGGCAAGTTACATTAAAACCTAGCAAACCGTGCTCTTCAACCGCGTTGGTATTAAAGATGTCTCCCGGACGAAGTTTTTTAAATGTTTCCGGCAAAAATCGGTCTTCAAACTGCCGCGCCAAAGGCCTAATGGTTGCTGGCATCTTTTATTCCTTTCAAATCTGACGATTTTTTACTGGATACTTTATACTTAATACTTAATTAAAAGTCAACCCTTGTATTTATTTTGGCCTTTAGCTATGATAGGATTCTACGAAAATGGCTTATAAGGCTTATGCTTTATTCCGCCTTTGTTCTTGGTTTTTTAGGATTTATTTTTCATTTTTACTTTTTAATATTTTAATCTCTCTATCATGCCCCAAGTATCACCAGAGGTTGAAACTTTCGCTCGCATCAAAGTTTTAGGCGTGGGCGGCTCAGGCAAAAACGCCATCAACCACATGATCAACTCCAAAGTGAAGGGGGTTGAATTCGTGGCGGTCAACACCGACGCGCAGGATTTGCACCACACCCTCTCCAAGAAAAAAATCCACATCGGCAAAAATCTCACTCGTGGCCTCGGCACCGGCATGAATGTTGAGCTCGGCAAGCGGGCCGTGGAAGAAACCAAAGAGGAAATCCAGGAAGCCGTCAAGGGCGCGGATATGGTCTTTATCGCCGGCGGCATGGGCGGCGGCACCTGCACGGGCGCGGCACCGGTGGTGGCCAAAACGGCTAAAGAAATCGGCGCCCTGACCGTGGCTGTGGTTACCAAACCGTTCTTTTTTGAAGGCGCCCAGAGAATGCGTTTGGCTGAACAGGGCTTGGAAGAGCTGCGAAAATCGGTTGACGCCATCATCGTTATTCCCAATGACCGTTTGCTTAGTACGGTCAGCAAAGAAACTACGGCCCGGGCCGCTTTCGCCATGTGCGACGAGATTTTGAAACAAGCGGTTGAAGGCATCTCCGACCTCATCACCACCCCGGGCATCATCAATATTGATTTCGCCGACATCCGCTCCGTCATGGAAAACGCCGGCAGCGCTCTCATGGGCATCGGCAACGCCTCGGGTGAAAAACGCGCCGAGGAAGCGGCCAAAAACGCCATCAACTCTCCCCTGTTGGAACTTTCCATCCACGGCGCCAAGGGCGTGCTGTTCTCCATTGCCGGCGGCGACGACCTCACCATGTTTGAAATCCAGGATGCGGCCAAGGTCATTACGGAATCAATTGACTCCAACGCCAAGGTCATTTTCGGCACCGTCCGCGACGAAAAACTAAAGAAGGGCGAGGTCAGAATTACCGTTATTGCGTCGGGTTTTCCCGAAAACGTGGTCAAACGGAGTCTCTTCCACCTTGATACGGGGGATGACAAAAAAGCCAAGCCCCATGGGGCCATAGGCGGTCAAGCCGCGACGAAAGAAGTTTCAAAAGCCGAAGAAAAGAAGGCGGCGGAAGAAGCCGACGATGATTGGAGCGCGGTGCCCGCTTTTTTGCGCCGAGCGAAAAAATAGCATCACGAATCAAGAATCTTGAATCAAGAATGAGACCCGCGGGAGCGGGTTTAATTCTTTCTATAAAAAAGTGTGCCGGTAAAACATTTTTGTTATAATTAACCTTATGAGTAAGCAAAAAGTTTTTTATTCATAATTCCTAATTCATGATTCATGATTCTGCCCCATACGACTTAGCCATCATCGGCGGCGGGCCGGCGGCCGTGGCCGCCGGCGTTTACGCCGCTCGCAAGCGGCTGAAAACCATTTTCATCACCAAAGAGTGGGGCGGCCAGAGCGCCGTTTCCACCGACATTCAAAATTGGATCGGTACCTTGTCGCTCAGCGGCGTCAAACTGGCGGAAAATCTCAAAGAGCACCTGAAAGCCTACGCCGGCGACTCGGTCACTGTCCGCGAAGGGGTTTTGGTGGATGCTGTTGAAAAAGCGGAACAGGGTTTTAAGGTTAAGGCCGCCGGCGAAGTTTATGAAGCAAAAACGGTTCTCATCACTACCGGTAGCCACCGCCGCCGGCTGGAAGCGTCCGGCGCCGACAAATTTGAACACAAGGGCATTGTTTATTGCGCCTCCTGCGACGGGCCGCTTTTTGCCGACATGGACGTAGTGGTCGTGGGCGGGGGCAACGCCGGTTTTGAAACTGCCGCCCAACTCTTAGCCTACGCCAAAAGCGTCGTCCTGCTCCACCGCAAGGAAGAATTCAAGGCCGACCCCGTGACCGTCAAGAAAGTTTTGTCCAATCCGAAAATGCACGCGGTCTTAAACGCGGAGATTCTGGAAGTGAAAGGCGAGCAATTTGTAAAAGCCGTCATCTACAAAGAAAAAGATACGGGTAACAAGGTGGAGCTTCCCGCCCAGGGCATTTTCGTGGAAATCGGCTCGGTGCCATCAACTGAGCTAGTGGCAAAACTTGTAGCACGCGACCAGTTTGGGCAAATTATTGTTGACCCTAAAAATCAGCGAACATCTGTTGACGGCGTTTGGGCAGCCGGCGACTGCACGGACGGCTTATATCATCAAAACAACATCGCCGCCGGCGACGCGGTCAAAGCGCTGGAGGATATTCATATGTATTTACATACAAAATAACATGAACAAATTTACTTTAAAAATTTTGGGTATTGTTGTCGTTGCGGGTATCGGGATAGGAATATTTTAGAATAATGCCGTCACAAAAGGACCAAAAGAAATCAATTCATTGGGAACAAGCGAACATGTTCAGGGTTTAATCTATGTATGGCCTAAAGTTCTTTCTAAAAACGGCTATATTTTGACTATTGACTCTTTGAGAGAACTGCGCATAAAAAGCGGAGCGACTGAAATCTTCCATGCCACAGGTGTTCATGCGGCAGCTTTAGACGACACCCTTGCTTTATGGGTTGGAGAGCGCGAAGAGCCGATGCGGGGTGGAGTACGTTTTGAAGTAAAATTGTTTGACCTTGCGTCAAAGCAAAACCGAATCATACTACCTCAAATCGATAACAAGCAAAATCCGAACAGTCCGCCAATAGTTATCTCGGGTGATCAGATTGCATTGTCAACATTCGCAAACACCCTTGTTCTGATAAATGTTAAATCAGGCGTCGCAAAAACCGTTCCATTACCTTCTGAATATCACACCGACAATGATTTCGTTCATTCCATCGGAAACACAGTGATTATGCCAGCGTATAAGAGTGGAACATACCGAACAAACCTGCTTCTGGGATTATGACATTGCCTCGGATACATTCAATGTGTTGTGTCAGATTCCGCAGAATAGGAAAACGTATCGTCTGTATAACGTACAGTCAGAAGACGGAACGCTTTATTGGCAAGAAGGAGCACAGTTCAGTAAAACGAAATTTTTTAGCCTGCAACTTGGAAACGAAAAGTGATACTAAAATGCTTAATGTATCAAATAATATATAAGCGCGATCGCGCTTATATATTATTTTAGACTGACACCTCCAAATTGTAGCAGTAGGTGGCAACACCCATTCTTTTTTCGGTAATCCTCCAGTAGGCACCAGGGTGGAAATTAAGCAAGAGTAATTCCAACAGCAAGCCGTTCCGATTCGCCACGGCGAACCGGAACGGCTTTTTTATTTTTGGTCAAACTTTACTCCACCACACCGGCCTCCAGCAAAACTTTGTAATGTTCTGGATTGCGGCGAAAAATATGTTCAATAACCTTGCCGTGGGCTTCGGTTCCGGAAATGCCGTGGACCTTGGCAAATTCTATGATTTTGGATTCGGCAGCCGAAACTTCTGATATGTCTTTGACCATAAGTTCCGCTTCAAAAGTACTAAAACCGAAATCCGTCTCGTCAAAATCCAAATGGAAATCGCCTTTGCGGTAGGTTTCCCTCGCGGTAGTAATTGTGGCAAATGGTTTATAAACCTTATCGGCAAGTTGAGCTGGCAAAACCGCTTTCACATTAAGATTGAGCTTCCGGGCAATCTCCTCATCAGTTTCAAGTTCTTTATATTGATCCGTTTTACGGCTGTTGATACCTTCTTGGTTCAGTGGAACCTTAAGCTCAAATTTTCCGTTGCGAGTCCGAAGCCAGTAGTCCCGCCTCGTCAGGGAAAAGTTCGGCGTATCGTAGTAGACATCGGTAAAGGACTTGCGGCCGACAAATTCCGCGTTTCTAATCAGCCGCTCTTTGTCTCCCGGCCGCAAGTCAAAGTTTTTCTCAACTTCTATCATGAGTAAGTTTGCTGGGCGGTACAAGATTCGGTCACAAATCACTAAGTATTTTGAAATTACGAAATTCCAAAATACTAAGTGTTCGCGACCCCGCCTCGCTGTCGCAAAGCGATACGCTCCGGCCTTCGAATCCTCACGCAGGCAAAGCAGTTTGCCTGCTTACCGCCCACATTCGTCGGACTCATGTGTCTTTATTGTACCAAGCTCGCACCTATTTTCAAAATAGTTGATGTCTCGCACGCGCGGAGCGCGTGGTGGCTCTAAATTAAATCGTACGCTCCACGAAAGCCCCACCACCGCCTCGCTTCACTCGGCAACCCCAAAA
>JACPHR010000012.1 GCA_016188455.1 Candidatus Tayloriibacteriota bacterium
AGCCTTTTGAGGCTTGCGTATGTTTTCACTTAAAACTTCACCAGCCAGAGCCGGATTTTTTTGCGCCGCCCTTGCCGCCCTTTTTATTTTCTCCGCCAGCGGCGGTTTTGTTTCGGCCCAAGCGGCCGGCGTTCTTGAGCGGCGGGCGGCGCTTGAAAAAGATTTGGCCGAGCTGGAAAAACAGATTGACGTCCAGCGCGACATTTTGGCCAAAAAGCAAAAAGAATCCGTGTCGCTAGAGCGCGACATTGATATTTTGAACGCCAAGATTAAAAAGTCGGAATTGAGCATCAAGGCCCGCGCTCTCGCCATAGACAATCTTTCGGAAGATATAGGCAGTAAAGCTTCTTTGATTGACCAATACGTAGCCACCATTGACCAAGAGAGAGAGTCAATCGCCGAGCTCTTGCGCCAGACCAACGAACTTGACGGCTACTCGCTCTCTGAAATTGTGCTGAGCGGGCGGCGCTTTTCAGAATTTTTTCAGGATATTGACCCGTTTATTTCCGTCAGGCGCGCTTTAAAGAAGTCCATTACCGACATTGCCGAGGCGAAGGTTAAAACCCAAACGGAAAAAGGCGCTTTGGAGGACAAGAAAGCGGAACAGGTTTCTCTTCAAACTTTGCAGAAACTGGAAAAACGCCGCACCGAACAGGAGCAGGCGCAGAAAAAGCGGATTCTGACGGTCTCCAAAGGTTTGGAGAGCGTTTACAAAAAAATTGTCGCCAGTAACGAGCAAAGCGCCGCCAAAATCCGCGCCGAGCTCTTTACCCTGCAAGGCTCGGCGGCTATCCCTTTTGAAAAGGCGCTTGAGTTTGCCTTGGCCGCTTCAAGAGCGACGGGCGTGCGGCCGGCGCTTCTTTTGGGCGTCATCGCCGAAGAGTCAAATTTGGGAGAGAACGTTGGTAAAGGCAATTGGCGCACCGACATGAAAGCGCCCCGCGACACCGAACCATTTTTGGATATCACGGGCAGACTTGGGCTTGACCCCGATAAGATGCCGGTGTCAAAAAAAGCCTGGTACGGCTTCGGCGGCGCCATGGGGCCGGCGCAATTCATTCCTTCAACCTGGATTTTGTTTGAGGAACGGATCGCCAAAGCCACCGGCCACCGCCCGCCCAATCCTTGGGACCCTTACGACGCCTTTATGGCCGCGGCTCTGCTTCTTTCGGACAACGGCGCCGATAAGGGAACTTTCGCCGCCGAGCGGCTGGCCGCGCTTCGTTATCTGGCTGGTTGGACTAACGCGAAAAAACCGGCCTACGCTTTTTACGGGGATGACGTCATGGACTTGGCGGCGAAGTATCAGCAGCAAATCAACATACTGAATAACCAATAACGGATAACTGAATGACGAGAGATTCAAGATTTATGATTTCCGCCTGCGCCCCCTCTGCGGGGCGGGTAGGCAAGATTCATGAATGGGGAAAAGAAAAAGCGAATTTAATTTGTCAATTTTCGCCTTTTCTGCTATCTTTAGGTGTATTCCAGTTTTCGTATCGTTTCGTATTAATTCGCATAATTTTCGTATCGTATGCAAAAAGACATCCATCCAAAATATTTTCCCGAGGCAAAAGTCACCTGCGCCTGCGGCAACAAGTTTACCGTGGGTTCAACGAAGGAGAAAATTGAAGTTGAAATCTGCAGCGCCTGCCACCCGTTTTACACCGGCGGGGACAAAATTGTTGACACAGCCGGCCGAGTTGAGCGGTTCAGGGCCCGAGCCGCGAAAGTCGGCACGAAGGTTTCTGCCAAAAAGATTGCAAAGAAAGCAAAGAAGAAATAAGTCTTCCCTGTTAGAAAGGCCGGCATGTTTTTGTGCAGCCGGTTTTTTTATTAGTATCCATTCGTATCTATTAGTATAATTAGTATATTGGTATGGTCGCAGACCTAGAAATTTACAAAAAGAACCCTAAGGCCTCCTATCTAGCTGAGCGTTATGAAGCGCTTGTCAGGGAAGAAGCAACGCTTTCAAAACTAACCGAGAAAGACCCCGGTCTTAAAGAGATGGCTGAGGAAGAGCTCGCGGCTATTCGCGCTGAAGAAAAAAACCTTCTTGAGCAAATGGAAAAAACTCTTAAAGCGGAGAAGGTGAAAGAAGAATTTCCCGATGAGGCGGTGCTTGAAGTGCGGGCCGGCGCCGGCGGCGAGGAAGCCGCACTCTTTGCCGAGGAACTGGCCCTCATGTACAAACGTTATGCCGAAACCGTTGGCTGGTCTTGGAAAACGCTTTCGGAGTCGGCGAGCTCGCTCGGCGGTTACAAGGAGGCGGTGTTTGAAATCAAAGGAGACGGCGCCTACAAAGACCTTCGGTTTGAGACGGGCGTTCACCGCATCCAGCGCGTGCCCGCCACCGAAAAAATCGGACGGGTTCACACTTCCACGGCCTCCGTAGCGGTTCTTCCTATAAGAAAAAAAGTTTCGATTGAAATAAATCCTTCGGATATAAGAATGGAATTTTCTCGCTCGGGCGGCGCCGGCGGCCAGAATGTCAATAAAGTTGAGACGGCTGTGCGGCTGATACATATTCCCACAGGCATTGACGTGCGCTGCACTTCCGAGAGAAGCCAGGCGAAAAATAGGGAGAAAGCCATGTCGATTCTTGCCGCCAAGATCCAGGCGCTTAAAGAAGAAGAGGAAGCCAAAAAATACGCTGGAGAGCGCAAAAATCAAATTGGCACCGGTGACCGTTCGGAAAAAATCCGCACCTACAATGTGCTTCAAGACCGCGTGACCGACCATCGCATCAAGGAATCCTGGCACAATATCCAAAGTATTTTTGCCGGTAATATAGGACCGATTATAGAGACATTGACCACGCAAGCTGAAGAAAATTTGCGAAAGTCTTAAAATTTTTTGACAAAATATATGATTTGTGCTATCTTTAGTATGAATAGCGAATAAGGCAAAACAAGCTTATTTGATGACCTATTCATCAGTACATAAATAACAAAAAAGAAAGGAAACTGGTATGAGCACACAAGCTCTCTCTACTAGTAGCTATCTTTGCGCCGAAACAGAAAAAGCGCTTGGATTGCTTGGAGACACGACAACACAGGTTCGAACGGGAGCAATCTCGCTCGACGCACTCTCGCGCTTCAATGCCCACCAAAATCCCTTTGAAAATGCCGCCAAGGCGTACTCAAAGCAGATAGAAACACAACTCAAATATTTCCGCGACCGGTGGGGGTTCGCCTACAGCGACGAAGAGTTCGGCGGACTCTACGTTCCCCGCCCGTCTGGTTACTCTAAAACACTGCTCATCAATCCGAAGGACCTTACCGGTCCCGAGGACATATTCAGCAAGTGGGTTGCGGAAGGAAAGTTCAGCACATACAAGTACACGGATAAGTCGCTCAATGATTTTGTACCGAACGACCGGCGTCGACTTGGGCATTATGCTTTGCTTCACAGCGGGCGGCGGGAAGCTGACGAAGAACTCAAGAATCGTTCATGGGAGCAGAATCTTGCTGACCGGAAAGAGACAATGCGGCTCACCGAGACGTTGCTGTGGGAAGACGTGTTCTTTACCGAAACGAAAGAACATGTTGACCCTGATACAATAACCCTAACGAGCTCTCGGGTTGTCGTTGGCGGTGTTGCGGGTGTGCGCTGGGATCGCGACGACGGCGAGGTGGGTGTGGGCTGGTGTAGCCCGCGGCGCGCCGGCCCGAGCCTCCGTGCTCGAGCAGTTTTCCTTTAAACTTGAAACTTGTAATCTTCTTATCCCCATTTGCTTTGTGCAAGTGGGGATTTTTTTGTACAATAATCTAGGCTGTGAAAATGGTTTGCCGAGCAAACAATCGGCTGATAACATTTTGCCACATCAAGAAACTGCCTGTCTTATTTTACATACCTCCCATTTTGCCACGGGCTATCAAACACAGAGGGACCCTTATGCCAAAGGCAGATTGGTCTATCGGTGATATGGAAGAAATGAGGCAGAAACGAGCTCTCGGAATGTCGATGGCAATGTTGCGAGTGTGAACTGGAATCGCGACAACGGCAAGGTGTATGTGAACTGGTATAACCCGCGGAACGCCAACCCGAACCTCCGTGCTCGAGAAGTTTCTCCAATATAAAAGAGCCTCGCGGCTCTTTTATGGTAAAGAGTTAATCCATCCGTTTAACATCTTTGAGATTTCTTGCAGTCCTTCTTCAAGGGCTAGATATGAAGCTTCGGCGATAATATGAAGTTCTTGTTCGGTTCTGATAAGTTGTTTCGCTATTTCTGTTTTAAGACGGGCTGATTCAAGAATAGACTTTTTCTTTTCACGAGGAGTGAAAGCGGCGGCAATGGCGAGAGAAAGGATTTCTAATATCACGGATTCCACTTTTGCATGTAAACCAAGTTTGTCGCGTTTCGTAATTTTATTGCCGATACGATAAATTTCTTTATACAAATTTTGTATTTTATGTACAGCAGGAACCAAAGCAAATTGTTGAGTGTGATTGGGGGGGGGGGACATGAAGTTAATTTTTATGATGTAATTTCACTTGAAAATCTTTTGGCCGCGTGGCGCGAGTTCAAACGGGGTAAAACCGGAAGATTGGATGTGGCGCAATTTGCTTTTAATCTTGAGGATAATTTGTTCGCGCTCCGCTCGGCTCTTGCTGACGGTTCATGGCGGCCTGACTCATACATCTCGTTTAACGTGATTGACCCGAAATTGCGACGTGTCCACAAGGCGAGCGTACGCGACCGAGTTTTACATCAAGCGTTATTCCGAAAATTATATCCAGTTTTTGATAAAACATTTATCCATGCTTCTTACTCGTCTCGCAAAGGTAAAGGTACGCATGCGGGCGTGAGTCGGCTTGAGGATTTTATCAGGAAAGCGTCAGCAAATTATACAAAACAATTATTTGCTCTCAAGTGCGACGTTCGGAAGTTTTTTGATTCGATAAGTCATTCCATATTACTTGAGATTATTGCCAAATACATATCCGATTTTGATATCATACGGTTGATTGAACGCATTATAATAAGTTTTGAAACAACATCGGGGAGAGGTTTACCGCTCGGTAATGTAACGAGTCAACTTTTTGCAAACGTGTATCTCAATGATTTAGACCAATACACAAAGCGGGTACTCAAAGTGCGTTATTACATTCGGTACTGTGACGACTTTGTGATTTTAGCAGAGACGAGGCGAGAACTGCAAGAAATAATTCCCGCTTTGCATTTATTTCTTAAATCTCAATTACGATTAACTCTTCATTCTGGGAAAATATCCATTCGTAAGGTCAAGCAGGGTGTTGATTTTTTAGGATATGTTGTTTTACCGAACTATCGCGTGTTACGGACACAGACGAAAAAAAGAATTATGGCATCATTCATGCGCCAAACAATAGCGGCAAAAACGGAAGCAGAAAAAGAATTTCTAAAGATTATTTCCTATTCTTACAAAGGCATATTGATTCATTGTCGCGGCTATCATATTTGGCGGCAGTTGGATACTATGGCTGATTATTGCAGCGAGAATTAAAGTTGCATCCTAATCAGTTATTTGCTATATTTTTCCTCTATGACGGAAGTAAAACTTCAAAACAACGAGTCAATCCAGAAAATGTTCGCGGCCGGCGCCCATTTCGCTTTTTCCCGTTCGCGCCGGCACCCGACGTTGGCGCCCTATATTTTCGGCATGAAAAACCGCGTTGAGATTTTTGACCTTGAAAAGACCAACGCCCTTCTTGAAAAGGCTAAAGACTTCGTTCGCGCGCTCGCTCGTGAAGGCAAGCAAATCCTTTTCGTCGGCGGTAAAAGCGAAGCGCGTGATGCGGTCAAAGCCGCCGCCATGTCTTTGGACATGCCCCATGTCGCCGGCCGTTGGATCGGCGGCACACTTTCCAATTTCAAGGAAATCCGTTCGCGGGTGGAAAAACTGCTGGACTTGACCGGCAAGCGGGAAAAAGGCGAGCTCGCCAAGTACACCAAGAAAGAAAGGCTTTTGATTGACCGCGACATAGCGAAGCTTGACCGGCTTTTCTCCGGCCTGATTCCCATGAAGGATTTACCGAAAGCGCTCTTTGTGGTTGATTCAAAGCAGGAAAAAATCGCCGTGACCGAAGCCAAAAAAACAGGCGTCCCGGTCGTGGCGCTTTTGGGTTCCGACTGCGACCTCAAGGTTGTTGACTATCCCATCCCCGGCAATGACGCTTCAATCGCCAGCATCGTTTTTTTTGTGGACCAGATTGTGTGGGCTTACAAGGAAGGAACGAACGAAAGACTGAAAGTGCAAAAAGGATAAGTGTGCGGTTTCCCATTTGTATCATTAGTACAATTCGTATATTTGGTATCGATACTAATATACCAATCTTACTAATTACTAATCAAATTTTTGATATATGATAACAACTGAACAGGTAAAAGCTTTGCGTGATGCCACCGGCATTTCCGTGATGCAGTGCAAAAAGGCGCTTGAGGCGGCGGGCGGCGACGCGGCAAAAGCCCTCATTATTCTGCGCAAAGCGGGCGCGGAAATTGCCGGCAAAAAAAGCGGCCGGACGCTCGGCGCCGGCGCGGTTTCCGCCTACATTCATGGCAACGGCAATGTGGGGGCCATGGTGGAGCTTTCTTGCGAAACCGATTTTGTGGCCAAGAACGAGCAATTTAAGGCACTCGCTTACGACATCGCCATGCATGTGGCCGCCTCAAATCCGGTCTATCTTAAAGCGGCAGACATTTCCGAAGATGACAAGGCCAAAGCCCGCGAAGTTTTTGAGAAAGACATCAAAGGTCTGCCTGCGCCCGCTGGCGGGCAGGCAGGCAAACCCGCCGCGCTGGTTGAAAAGATTATGCAAGGCAAACTTCAAGCCTACTTCGGCGAAAAAACCCTTCTTGACCAGCCGTTTATCAAAAATCCCGATTTGACCGTAAACGACCTCATCCAGTCCGGCATCCAGAAATTCGGCGAGAAAATTGAAGTGGCCCGTTTTGAGCGGTTTAGTATTCTCGGAAAATAAACAAAATTTTGCTCTTATCGGATAAATTCGTATCATTAGCACAATTCGTATATTGGCATCGATACTAATATGCGAATGATACTAATTATACTAAAAATACATGCACTTTTTTTATCTTATTGTCATCAGCCTTTCCTTCGCCGGCGCGGTTTTTGTCCTGGCGGCGAAAATTGTTGAAATCAAGACTGCCAAGGCGGGTTTTCTGAGCCGGTGGAGCGCCGCCGCCGACCCGGCGCTTCGCCTTAAGCTTGAAAAAATTAAATTTTTTCTTGCTCATTTCAACGAGGCCAATGTCAGGAAAATTCTGACCATGGGCACACACGGCCTGTTCCACCTTTTCGGCACCGCCGGACTTTTCGTTGCTAAACATTACGGACGTTTCGCCAGCCGGCTCAACGGCAAGCGGTTTCTCAAAGGCGGGGGAGTGGTTTCCTTTTTCCTCAAGAACGTGGCAGAATCTAAGGAGAAGAAGAAAGACATGAATTAGGAACCAGGAATTATGAATTATAATACCCGATTTGGAATCCTAATTCCTAATTCGCTATTCATAATTCGTTCTCTACGCCGCCTTAGCCTCGGCTTTGGCAGAATCCTGAAAAGTATTTGCCGATGTAGCTTAGTGGTAAAGCAGTGGTTTTGCCAGCCCCGTAGCAAATGCCAGTGTAGCTCAGTTGGTAGAGCAACGGTTTTGTAAACCGTAGGCCGTCGGTTCGAGACCGACCACTGGCTCCAATATGATAAGCATTTTGCTACTGGGGTAAACCACCGACGACAGTTCGATTCTGTCCATCGGCTCTGTAATTTTCAATCACCCTTGGCGGTTTAGAGTACCATAAGCCTTATTGTAAAATAATAAAACCATGAATGCTATTGTAAAAAACGCCTTCAAGAACGCCGTGGCGACGGCCGTTTATGTGGCCGCGGTGGCTTCGTTTTTGTTTTACGCTCCCCAATCTTTTGGGCCGGCCAAAAACACCGTGCTTGTGCCCATTGCCATGCTCCTGCTTTTTGTTTTTTCAGCGGCCTTTACGGGATTTCTGGTTTTTGGCCGGCCGGCGCTGTGGTACTTGGACGGCAAAAAGGAAGAGGCTCTTTCTTTGCTCGTCTACACCCTCTTAATTTTTCTAGTCATCACGCTTATTGCCCTTTTCGGTCTAATTTTTTACCTTACCTGGTAGATTGGGCCCCCGAATCCAACAAGATTTAAAATAATTATTTTCACTTTCCTATCTCATAGACAACCTCGCAGGCTTGCCCGCCAATCGCCTGATGGTTCCTGCCCGACCTAGCCTGCGAGCGAACTCGCTGGCGGGCGGCGGGCAAGGCATCCGGCAGGCAGGCGAAGATTTACGGAAGGAGGGTGGAATAACGGCTATCGCATTAGACCACAGATTTCCTTTGCGCGGTATGGAAAAATAGTTGACGGCAATTCAACCATCGGCTATACTAGTTAAGCACTTGCATAATTACTTAATACTTTACATGTTAACCAAGAGGCAAACAGCTGAAATCAAGTCCAATTTAGGAGCCGACGCTACAGGCTTCCCTTTGGTGTTCCAGGCGCTTGGAGATTCCGGTCGATTTAACATTTTCCGACTGCTTATGGAACACCACGACATCTGCGTGACCGATGTTGCCAACGTATTCGACATCACGGTCTCGGCCGCTTCCCAGCAGCTGCGCGTGCTTGAGCGGCTTGGACTCGTAATCAAAATGCGCATGGGGCAGATGGTCTGCTACGAAATCAATCGGGAAAATCCGATTGCGAAGCAGCTGGTCAGGCTGTTAAAGAGTCGAACATAAAAAATTACTAATCAAATTATAAGACTTATGGCAAAAGTAACCATTTATACAACCCCGACCTGCGTGTACTGCAAAATGACCAAAGCATTCTTCAAAGAGAACAATGTTCAGTATGAGGAAAAAGATGTATCAGCTGATCGCGCCGCAGCAGACGAGATGATCAAGAAATCCGGTCAGATGGGCGTGCCGGTCATTGATATTGACGGACAGATTCTTACTGGCTTCGATAAGGAAGGCTTGTCGCGGTTGCTGAACATAACATAAACATATGATCAGCCCACGAACAACCGTTGCCATTGTAGTTATTGCAGGGGTTCTCGCTGTAGCTATTTTGGGCCGTGGATTGTTTAAAAACGATTTTCCCTTGCCTTCCGGCGCCCGCCTGCCGGATGGGCAGGGAGAAACAAGGAAAGAAACAATCGCTGTTGATAACGGCAATCAAATCTTTGCCACAAAAGAAATCATGATAACCGACGGCGTAAAACACAGTGTTCCGCTTGATGAGATTCTGGGAGGCGGCCCGGCGAAAGACGGGATTCCGTCCATAGATAATCCGAAGTTCGTTTCTTTTTCTGATGCCGGTAAATTTCTAAAAGACAGCGAGCCGGGTATTGCTTTTGAAATAAATGGCGAGGCAAGATTCTATCCTTTCCAAATTCTAGTGTGGCACGAGATTGTCAATGACACGATAAATGGTCAGCGCGTGCTTGTCACTTATTGTCCGCTGTGCCTTTCCGGCATCGTGTTCGATCCGGTGGTACCCTCCTCCGCCGAGGCTTCGGCGGGCAAGCAAGGCGAGCGCGTGGAGTTCGGAACATCCGGTAAATTGTGGAATTCAAACTTGGTGATGTACGACCGCAAAACCGACTCGCTCTGGTCGCAGATTTTGGGCGAAGCGATTGTCGGAGAGATGACCGGCACACAGCTCAAAGTTCTTCCTTCCGACATGACGAGATTCGGCGAATTTAAGAAGCAGTATCCCAAAGGTTCTGTGCTCTCGCGCGATACGGGAGCAACGCGTTTCTACGGCCAAGACCCGTACGGGGACTACTACACTACCCCGGGAACTTATTTCCCAGTTGGTAAGAAAGATGACCGATTAGGCGATAAGGATTTTGTCTTGGGCGTTGTGGTGAACGGGAAAGCGAAGGCGTACTGGCCGGAAGCGGTGAAGAAAACGGGCGAGATAACTGACCAGTTTGCAGGAAAGACCATTGTTGCGCGATATGAAAAAGAAATTGATGCAGTACGGCTTTTTTCCGCCGAAGGCGGATCCGCCTCCGGCGGAGAGAAGAAATTAGTCCGCATCAATCCATTTGGCGCGTTCTGGTTTTCGTGGTTTGCCGCGCATCCGGACACGGAACTGTTAAAATAGAATCAATTGGTCGATGAAAATTAAAATTATAATTTCAAAAATATGATATTAGAACTTAGTCAGTACAGCGATATCACCTTCCTGATTTTGCGGTTAGCCATCGCGGCGATCTTTATCTATCATGCCTTGCCGAAACTAAAGAATGCTTCCGGTATGAGCCAGATGATGGGCATGCCGGCTGGCATGATCTTTATGTTGGGTATGGTGGAATCCATTTCGTCTTTAGGAATGATATCCGGCGTGTATATTCAAATTGCGGCATTCCTTCTTGCGATGGTGATGGTCGGAACCATCTACTTCAAGATGGTAAAATGGCATGTGCCGTTTGGGGCGATGGACAAAACCGGCTGGGAGTTTGATCTCATTCTTTTGGCGGCCAACATCTTCATTCTGGTGAATGGCGGCGGCGCAATAGGAATTCAGTAATTATGCAATACGATCTTATTATCATTGGTTCAGGCGCAGCCGGTCTCGGAGCGGCTCTTTACAGCGGCCGATATCGGATAAAGACGCTGGTCATCGGCAAAGAGTTCGGAGGCGAGACGGCCAAAGCCGGAACCATTGAAAACTACCCGGGCATTCAAGCTATCGACGGTTACGAGCTTATGGACGCCATGAAACAGCAGACGAAGAATCTTGGCGTTGAAGTGATTGATGCGGAAGCCACCGAAGTAAAGCGCCAAGAGCATTGCTTTGAGGTGTGCGCGAAAAAAGCAACGTATCAAACGCATGCCATCATATTCGCCATAGGAGCCGAACGTCGGCGGCTTAATTTGCCAAACGAGAAAGAGCTTACCGGCAAAGGGGTGCACTACTGCGTCACCTGCGACGGCCCGGTATACAGCGGCAAGACGATCGCGCTCGTCGGCGGCGGAGACGCTTCGGTGAAAGGCGCGGTGCTTGCGGCGGAGTACGTCAACAAATTATTCCTTATCGTGCGGGGCAAAGAAGTTACGGCCGAGCCGATCAATCTGGAGCGGCTGAAAAATCTTGGCGATAAGATCGAGGTGCTCTTGGAAACAGAGGTGAAAGAAATTGTCGGCGAAAAGATGCTTGAAAAGCTTATTCTCTCCCGCGAGTTTAAAGGATCGACGGAGATGGTTGTTGACGGCTTATTCGTGGAGATAGGCGCACTGCCGAACGTTGAGCTTGCAAAATCGCTTGGTGTTCTACTTGACGAGCATGGGTACATTAAAACCGACGCCATGATGCAGACGAACATTGACGGTGTGTTTGCGGCTGGCGATGCGGTCAACCATTTTGGATCATTCAAGCAGGATATCACCGCGGCTGCGATGGGTGCGGTCGCTGCGACTTCCGCCTACAACGATCGGAAAATTCACGGCGAGCTTTGCGAGCACCATCTTCGTCCCGCGCCGACGAGTACTATGCAGTTCAAGGAGTAGCGAAAAACTAGTATGAAAAATACACAAGACAGATTTGGGCCGGAGTATGCCGTGGAGGTCTATGACCCGGCGCTTGGCATGCGCGGGTTTTTAGTGGTTGACAATACCGCGCGAGGTTCCGGCAAGGGCGGTATTCGCATGACGCCGAATGTGACGATTGATGAGGTGCGCCGCCTTGCGCGCGCCATGACCTGGAAAAACGCGCTTGCCGGCATTCCGTTCGGCGGCGCAAAGGCGGGAATAATCTGGGAAGGCGGAACGATAGAGAAGAAAAAAAAGTTCGTGCAGAGCTTTGCGAGAATCATTAAACTCTTTATCCCGACAAAATACATCGGAGGGCCGGATGTCAATTCCGGAGAACGGGAAATGAAGTGGTTTGTGGAGGCAACGGGTAATTGGCGTTCCGTTACCGGCAAGCCCGCCGGCCTTTGCATGAAGTCATTCGGCAAACCCGGAGAAAAGTGCGGCATCCCGCACGAATTTGGCAGTACTGGAGTCGGAGTGGCGCACGCTGCTCGCGTCGCCGCCGAGTTCGCCGGTATCCCTTTTAAGGGCGCGCGTGTGGCAATTCACGGGTTCGGCAATGTTGGCACCTTTGCGTACGCGACACTCACCGAAATGGGCGCGCGCGTCATTGCGCTTGCGGACAGCTCTGGAGCGCTTCGCGCTAAAGACGGTTTTGACCATGCACAGCTTAAGAAACTTATCGCCACTCGGGGAAAGCTCTCCGAATACCGGGGTGCGCGACACATATCGGAAACAGATTTCTGGAGTACGCCCGTGGATATTCTTATTCCCGCATCGGTGACCGATGTGATTAACGAGTCAAACTATCGTGGCATCAGAGCAAAAATTATTGTTGAAGCCGGCAATATCCCCATGCGCGAATCCATAGAGGAGTTGCTGTGGAAGAAAGGAACGCTCATTGTGCCAGACATTGTCGCGAACGCCGGCGGAGTCATTTCCTCTTTTGCCGAGTATCGCGGTTATAATCCGAAAAAGATGTTTGCAGTTGTAGAGCGGAAAATTACCGAGAGTGCCAAGCAGGTGCTAGAGATGAGCGGAAAAACGAGGCGAAGTCCGCGAGCAGTGGCTCTGTCAATTGCGGAAGAGAGAGTGACACTGGCAATGCGCAAAAGGTCGAACACATTATCAAAATAATTTAATAATACTGTACTATGCAAAATATGAAATCAATGATGATGCCACTGTTGATTCTCTTGATACTCGTGGTTGCCTCAATCGTGTTTGCGTGGCGAGGAATCGGTATGCACAACCAAGTATCAGTTGAGGAGGCGAGATTCCATGCTCTTCAACAGGAGTACTTCATTATGAGCAAAGTGGAGCGTGAAGCGGCAGTAACCGGATCGGAGCTGAACCAAAAACTGGTTCAAATTCAGAATTATCCGTCAGAGCTTCTCCGTCTAAAATTGGTGGGCGTCGGGAAAATTCTCACGGGTATCTACCTTTCGCTTCTCGCGATCATTTTCTTGCTCTTCATGATGCCGATTCGCTTGGGGAAACTCATAAAGGAGAGCAGACAGCAATAAAAAGGTCTGGGAAATTAGCAAAAATAATTCAATGTATATGAATAACAAAAACACCAAAGAAACCTGCATGGCCTGTGCCTGCCCCTGTGAAATACACAAAGAGCACAACCATCAGGTTGAAGAAAAAGGGGAAGCAAAGGTATGCAAAATGTGCGGCCACGAGCACAAAGCAGACGGATCGTGCGACTGTGGCTGTAAATAATATATCAACTATTATGAAGAATCTTCTTAAAAAGGTGCTCACAGGACTAACGCCCATCCTTGGTGCGGGAGCGATTGGGGTCTGTCCGCTCTGTTGGATTGGCTCGGCATCGCTTCTTACCTATTTGGGCCTGGGAGCTCTCATACCGGTGTGGCGCTGGCTTGCTTTCGGACTCATTGGTATTGGCGCAATCGGCTTTATTCTGGATTACCGGTCTCATAGAAATCCCTATCCGCTTGCCCTTCTCTCTCTTGGCACAGTTCTTCTTTATGTTGGCCGGTATGTATTTTTAAGCACGTGGGGAGCTTGGTGGATTTGGGCACCCGGCGCATTACTTATCATTGGAGCGGTAATCTACAATAAATATCTTTTTAGAAAGCCGCTCGCCTCGCCGAAGCCTACAGCGTAGCGCGGGTCGGCTCCGCAATTGCAAACTATAGTATCAAAAATATGAAAACGCCTTTAATTATTATCAGTGTTGTAGTTTTAGTTGTTGCCGGATGGTTGCTGATTTCCAAAACCGGACAGCACCTAAACATGAATACGGGCAACAACACAACCACTCAAGCGCAACCAAATTCCTCTACGAAATTTGATAAGGCACCGGATTTCCATCTGCAAGATTTCAGTGGCAAAACGGTAAGTCTTTCGGATTTTGCCGGTAAACCAATCGTGATCAATTCGTGGGCGGCGTGGTGTCCCTTCTGTCGCAAAGAGCTGGTTGATTTTGTGGCGGCGCAAAAAGAGTTCGGCGATAAGGTAAGTATCATCGCGGTCGACAGAGCGGAAACAAGGGACATTGCGAAAAAGTACACTGACGAACTTGGTGTCACCGGAGATATGATTTTTCTTCTTGATCTTTCGGATAGCTTCTATCAATCTATCGGCGGTTTCTCTATGCCGGAAACCATATTTGTAGACTCCAATGGCAACATAGTTTTTCATAAGCGAGGGCCTATGGATGTGAAAGAAATTCGCACGAGAGTCAAAGAGCTTTTCCAACTATGAAATTAATATTTGTTTACAATTCGGATGGCACTATCGGATCGCTCATCAAAGATTCCGCGCATAAATTGGTTTCTTCGAAGGCATGTTTCTGTAATTCATGCAGGCTTACGTATCTTACAGATGACATTACTGCTTCCGCTTTAATTCTATTTAGCAAAGTCGGCCAAAATTAATAAATAAATTTATGAAGAAAATCATTCAACAAAACGATAAAACTTTATACCAATGCGAGGAATGCGGTTTGAAGTACGAGAGTAAGGAAATTGCGGAGAAATGCCAAGCATGGTGCAGCGAGCATAAAAGCTGCAATCTTGACGTTATCAAGAACGCCGTAAAAGAACCTGCGAACGGTACTGAAAAATAAATTTAAATCTATGGACATTGACCATTCACAAATAAAAGAACTGGAATATAACGAAATTGCTGATGGTATTTATATCGGCACAAATCAGTGCTGCCAAACGCACTTTGATGAGAAATTAAAAAAAGAAGGTATCACTGCTGATATTTCTTTGGAAGAAGACCGGCTCGATGCGCCGTTCGGCGTTGATTTTTATATTTGGATACCCGTGCAAAATCATACGGCTCCCAAACATGAGCAGCTGGAGTTCGGGGTTTCAGTTCTGGAAAAACTAGTTTCGATGGGCAAGAAAGTGTATGTGCACTGCAAGAACGGCCACGGGAGAGCACCAACACTTGTTGCAGCATATTTGATTAAACAGGGCAAGAGTCCCGCTGAAGCAGAGGTGTTTATAAAATCGCAGCGTCCCTCAATGCATTTGGAAGATATACAGCGACAAGCATTGGCTGATTTTGGCAAAATGGATTTGACAAGCTCACCACGAGCATAACTATGGAATTTTCACTTATCATTCCAGCATTCATAGCAGGCATTCTAACCTTTCTTGCGCCATGCACACTTCCTCTGGTGCCGGGTTACTTAGGTTTTATCAGCGGAGTTTCCGCCAATGATCTGCAAGACCAGACTAAAGCAAAAATCGCGAGAAGGAAAATTTTTTTAAATGGTCTTTTGTTTGTTGTCGGTTTCAGTTTTATTTTCATACTGCTTGGCAGTCTTTTCGGTCTTGGTGGCTCCGCCCTTACCCAATACAGAATTTGGTTCTCGCGAATCGGCGGCATCTTCGTAATACTTTTTGGACTTTTCATGATAGGAGTACTGCGACTGCCATTTTTGAATGTTGAGAAAAATATCGGAAGAATAAAGGCGTTAAAGCCGGGCAATCCGGCAAGTTCTCTCATTTTTGGAGCGACATTTGCTTTTGGCTGGACTCCATGTGTCGGGCCTATTCTCGGATCAATTTTGACGCTTGCCGCGGCATCGGCAACAGTCGGACAAGGAGCGTTCCTTCTCTCGGTTTTCTCTCTCGGACTTGCAGTGCCGTTTCTAATAATCGCCGCGGGTATAGGTTCTGCGTCAAACTATATCTCAAGGTTGAGCAAATATCTCAATGCAATCTCGGTAATCGGCGGCGTGTTCTTGGTATTCCTTGGCATTCTTTTGTTGACCGGTAATCTTGCTGTTTGGGTTGCCTACTTTTACCGTACATTTAATTTTATAAACTACGACAGTCTTCTCAACTATCTATAGCGGAAGAATTTCATAGGCAACCTCGCAGGCTTGCCCGCTATCGCTGACCTCGGGCTTTGGCAGGCGAGCCTGACCGTCACGCAAAGCGGGGCGGGCGAACGGCGATGGCAGACGAGCGCGGCAGCGGCCGCGCGCGTAATCGCGCACCGCTTGGGCTATGTTTTCGCCGAGCGATTCAAAAGCTTTGTCTTGCGAGCTGTAGGCGCCGATGGCTTTGATTTTTGTATCAAAGGCGGCGTCTCCGACGGGCAAGGGAATTTCGCTAAGCGAAAAACCGCCGGCTTCTTCCAGAAAGTTTTTGAGAGTCGTTGAGCCATTTGCTTCGTACCGCGCGACATAGGGAAAATCCTCGTAGAAAAAGAAGCGCAGATTTTTTTGTCCGAGGTTTTCGCGCGCCACGGCAGTGAAGGCGTCATGCAGGATTTTGTGGTCGGGGTGGGTGATTTTCCTTCCGAATTCCGATGGCCCGTAAATTGAAATTTTCGCCGAATCGGTCAAGTCTCCCAGTATGGTTTCAATGTCTTTTTTCATTGACTGGGCGATTTTTTCTCCGGAAACAGAGTTTCTGTCGCGGCCGTATTGAAAATCCAGGTAACTTAGGTTTAGGGGATAGGCGCCGGTTTTTTCCAGAGCCGCCAGGTTTTCCTTGGCGCGCGCCGCCATGGCCTCGTCGCTGTTTTTAAAACCGGAAAGCCTGTCCCAACCGCCGCGCACGGCTTCCGACGGTTTCCCCGTGAAAAATGTCGCCACGATGACGGGCGTTTTTCTTTCCGCCATGAAGCCTCCGAGCGACAGGACAGCGTCGTCTAAATGCGGAGACAGGATGATAGCGATATCGGGCGGCAATTGATTCGCGCCGTTGAAAAATTTGATTGCCCATAAGGCGCCGCTGACCAGGGCGAAGGACAGTAAAAAAGGCACGCCGTAATTTTTGAAAAACCTGCTGTTTTGTTTTTTTATCTGAGCCATGCGGTGTTGAGGTTGCAGGGTTTAATCCAGTAGGAGCGCTTTGATATTATCCAATGTTGATTGCAGTCTAATGCATTTCAAATTTCGGTTCAAGTAAAGCCGCCCCGATGTACATCGGGGCGGCTTTAGGACTGGATTTTGCCGCATAAAACCGATAGAATGTTTTGCATGGAAACCAAACCGGCCCAAGGCCATCTCCACCCGATTGCGCGGGCGATTTTTGAGATTCGTGCGATTTTTGCGGAGCTTGGTTTTGAGGTGGCAGTTGGCCCAGAGCTTGAAACCGAATGGTACAACTTTGACGCGCTCAACATCCCGAAAGACCATCCGGCGAGGGATATGCAGGACACCTTTTGGATCAAAGATCCAAAAAGTGTTCAACTTACAACTAATAACTTACAACTTACAACTCGAAGCAGACACCGGCTGCTTCGGACGCACACGTCTCCGGTGCAGATTCGGTATATGGAGGACAAGTTGGAATCGGACATCAAGTCGCCATACAGAATCATTGTGCCGGGGAAAGTTTTCAGGAACGAAGCGACCGATGCCACTCACGAGGCACAGTTCTATCAGCTTGAAGGGCTTTACGTAGATAGAAAAGTAAGCATGGCCCAACTTAAAGGGGTGCTTGAGTTTTTCTTCAAGAAATTTTTCGGTCCTGAAGTGGAAATTCGTTTCCGCCCCAGCTTTTTCGCCTTTACCGAACCATCCGCGGAAGTAGATATGAAATGGAAAGGCAAATGGCTGGAGATGTTCGGCGCCGGCCTTGTCCATCCAAATGTGCTCAAAGCAGCGGGAGTTGACCCAAAAAAATGGAGCGGCTTTGCCTTTGGCGGAGGCATTGACCGTCTTGTGATGTTCAAGTACGGCATCCCCGATGTCCGAATGTTTTATAACGGAGATTTGAGGGTGGTTAATCAATTTTAGAATAGATTCAAGATTAAAGATTTATGATTCAAGAATAAATAAAAAATATGCCTAAGCAAGAAAGATAACAGCAAATTAATCCTCTCTTATGGTTGTTTTAGAAAAAGAATAAAATGTTCATTTCTTACAAATGGTTACAAGGTTATTTTGAGGAGAAACTGCCCGAGCCGGAGCGGCTGGCGGAGCTTTTGACGTTTTCATTCGCAGAAGTTGAATCAATCCAATACGCGGATGGACGCGGATATGACAGAACGCAGATAAACGCGGATGAAGATGTTATTTTCGATATAAAGGTTCTGCCCGACCGGGCCTGCTACGCGCTATCACACAGGGGAGTGGCCTACGAAGTGGCAGCTTTGACGGGATTCCCAAAGAAGCAGATGGAATGGCCCCAGCCGGAGATTGCAAAGGACTTGCCCGAATTAGACGTAAGAGTTGAAGAGCCGGAACCTTGTCCGCGTTATATGGCGCGCAGGATTCGGAATATCTCGCCGAAAGCAAACCCGTGGACAAAAGAGCATTTAGACGCGATAGGCCAGCGCTCCATTAACCCCATTGTTGATGGCGCCAATATTGTCATGTTTGATATGGGCCAGCCGCTGCACGCTTTTGACGCTGACAAGGTGGAAGGCGGGATTGTGGTTCGCATGGCGCGAAAGGGTGAGAAGATTACGACGCTTGATAATAAGGAAGTAAATTTAAGTGACAGCATTTTGGTGATTGCGGACCACAAGGGGCCGCTTGCTATTGCGGGGATAAAAGGAGGAAAGAAGGCGGAAGTTACTTCGCAAACTAAAAATTTGATTCTTGAGTCCGCCAGTTTTAACGCCTCATACATCCGCAAAGCCTCGGAGCGGCTTGGCATTAAAACCGACGCCTCCAAGCGATACGAAAACCGAATCTCGCCCGAGCAAGCCGCAATCGGCATGAATGATTTTACCGCATATCTTTTTGAAACAGACAAAAATCTCTCTGCCGGAAAAATTACCGATGTACGATATTCCAACATTCTTGAGAATGTTGGAATATCCGTAACGCCGGGGTTTCTCGCGGAGAAAATTGGATTAAAATTGAGCGAGGAAGAAATTGAGGAGGTGCTCAAGCGGCTTCAGATTGGTGTTGAAAAGAAGGAAGGGGAATGGATGTTGACGCCGCCTTTTTTTCGTCTGGATTTGACCATTCCTGAAGATATCGCCGAAGAAGTGGGACGAATTGTTGGGTATGAGAAAATTCCAGCCGTTCTTCCGCCAAAGTCCGCAGGTGCGGTTCTGATTCCAAAATCGTTTTACTATGAATGGAAAATCCGAGAGATTTTGGTTAGAGCTGGCTTTTCAGAAGTTATGACCTCGTCTTTTTCCGCGCATGGTGATGTTGCTATTGAAAAGCCGCTTGCGGAAGATAAACAATATGCCCGGCCAAATTTGCGCGACGGCGAAGCTGCCGCGCTCAAAACGAACGCGCTCAATGCGCCGCTGTTCGGGGGCGAGGCCGTAAAGATTTTTGAAATCGGGCGAGTTTTTCCGGAAAGCGGGGAAGTTACCGCGCTCGCTATTGGTGTTGCCGGCGCAAAAGATAAAACGACGCAAGGATTATCTTCCGCCGTAGCGCTTCTTTCAAAAAGTCTGGGCGTTCCGCTCAAAGGCGAATCTAAAGAAGGTATTTTTGAATGCGATTTGGATGCGGTCTTCGCGAAACTTCCGGAGCCGAAAAGTTGGGATATTTCAGTTGCTGCACTAGAAAATGAAAAGTTCAAACCGTTTCCACCATATCCGTTTATCGTCCGTGACATCGCGTTTTTTGTGCCGGCCGGTGCGGAGCCGGAAAAGGTACACAAACTGATTCTTAAAGAAGCTGGGAAGTTTGTTGTCCGGTCATGGCGTTTTGACCGTTTTGAAAAAGACGGCGAGATTTCTTATGCGTTTCGCCTCGTCTTCCAATCTCCGGAGCGGACACTGACGGATGAAGAGGTAAACAAGGTCATGGATCATGTTTCAAGCAGTCTGGAAACAATAGGCTGTATTATCCGATAGTCAGTTATTCTAAACCTTTATTCTAAACCTTTTTCAATTTCATAATCTCTTTTTTGACTTATTAAAAGTTATTTCCCGATAATATGCGGTCGTTAGTTATCGGGCAAAAGAAATAAAATGGGGAAATTAGAGTTGGAAGTAAAAAGAAAAGTTCGTGTAAGCAAGATTCAAAAAACTATTTTGCATAGTCTAGCAGGCGCCGGTATCGCTCTCCTGCTTCTCAGCTCTCCTCAGGCCGCTAAAATCATCCCGGCTTTATGGAAGAACAGAAAAGAACTTTTTAAACATAAAGTAAAACGTTCCGTTACTCGTTTGGTGAAATCAGGTCTAGTTTTCTTTGACGAGACGAAAAAAGGTACCTTCGTGAGATTGACTAAGGAAGGAGAAAGGACGCTGGAATTAATGAAAGCCCAACAAATTCAGAATGCTAGACAGCCAAAGCGTTGGGACCAAAAGTGGCGATTAATCATATTTGATATTAAGGAGAAGCGAAAACATATACGTAACACTTTACGAAACACCCTGAGCGCTCTCGGTTTTACACGTCTCCAAAATAGTGTTTGGGTTTATCCCTACGATTGCGAAGACCTCATCATTTTGCTTAAGGCGCGCCATGAGATTGGAAGGGAAGTGCTTTATGTGATTGCGGATAAAATCGAGAATGACAAAATTCTTAGACAGATGTATTCTTTACCTTCTTAATTTTATCTTTCCCGATAATATGCGGTCGTTGTTTATCGGGAAAGATGGTCAGGCAGAACTGGTCAAAATAAAAACGCGGCACGGTTTGGACATACCACGTTTTGCTTGTCGCTATGAACTTTGGAAGCAGAATTCCGCAACAGAAATTTGGTGATCCTTCTCCAATATTTCGAGACCTTCTCCAAAACATTGCGCCACGATTTTTTCTGCGGGCATCAATTCATGAAATCCCTTTCCCGTTTCCATCGTGTAGACGGTGCCGGCACACCAGAATTTAAGGAGCGCCTCTGCTGATTTTTCTTCGGGGACGATTTGCGTCCAGCAGACGAACCATTTACCGTTTTTGGTTGACTGATGAATGTGCAAATGTGTCCGATGGACGTGATGTTCCAGAAAAGGCTCAATGATTTCAAACTCGCAGTGGGTCCCTTCCGGTACCCGATGCTCTAAGGACCATTTTTCGTAAAACTCGGCCTCGAGCTGCTGGTCTTCAGGCCGCTTCGCCTTGTGCACTTTGAGTGTGAAGCGGTAGCTTTGTTTTAAAGAACGAATGATTACCAACACCTTCATTTTTTCCTTTCGTTGTTTGCATTACTTTAATTCATTTTAGTTTTTTTGTCAAGAATTTTAGCGGATTTTTATCCCCATTTGGATAGTAAAAATCGCTTTCTTTTTAGGGGTATTTTTGCTATAATACGGGCATCAAAAAGCAGTACGCTTTTTCTTTTTATGCCCAAAAAAACGGCTCAAAATAAAGCTAAAAAACCAGTTAGAAAAACGGAAACCGAAAACGGCTCCGGGCATCATTACGACGCCTCTTCAATCACGGTTTTGGAGGGGCTTGAGCCGGTGCGCAAGCGCCCCGGCATGTATATCGGCACGACAGGCCCCGACGGCCTGCACCATCTTATCACCGAGATTTTTGACAACTCCCGCGACGAGGCCATGGGGGGATTTTGCAATGATATTGAGGTGGTGCTCTTGCCCGGCAACCGAGTGCGAGTGGCGGATAACGGCCGAGGCATTCCGGTTGATACGCACAAGCAAACAAAAGTTTCCGCCCTTGAGACGATAATGACCACACTTCACTCCGGCGGCAAGTTCGGCGGTGAAAGCTATAAAGTGTCGGGCGGCCTCCACGGCGTCGGCGCCAGCGTGGTCAACGCCCTCTCAATTTATTGTGAAGTTGTCGTCCATCGCGACGGCGGAGTATATGTGCAGGAGTACAAACAGGGCAAACGCAAAGCCGCCGTCAAAAAAATCGGCAAAAGCGATTTGCACGGCACGATTGTCACTTTTGAACCCGACCCGGCCGTTTTTCCGGAGATTCAATTTGATTTCGGGCGGATTGTGCACCACATGCGGGAGCAGGCCTACTTGGTAAAGGGTTTGCGCATCACGACCATTGACGCCCGTGAGGCGAAATATCCGATTGATACCGCTGACATCTTTTATCTTCGCGATCTGCCTGCCGGCAGGCAGGGCTTGGGACTTGATTTGCCCAGCCAGTCCTTCTATTTTGAGGGCGGCCTGCTCTCGCTCGTCAAATTTTACAACCAACTGTTGAAACCGGTTCACAAAAACATTTTCTATGTTGATAAAAAGACGGCAGGCGTGGAGTCGGTTGAAATCGCCCTTCAGTACGTGGACGACATTTCCGCGCGCATCTTGCCGTTTGCCAATAACATCTACACCGCTGAGGGCGGCACCCACATTACCGGTTTCAAAACCGCGCTTACGAGGACGCTCAACACTTACGCCCGCAAAGGCGGTTTGGTCAAAGAGAGTGAAGACAATTTTACCGGCGAGGACGCGCTTGAAGGTTTAACCGCCGTGGTTTCCGTGAAGCTCAGGGAAATCCAGTTTGATGGCCAAACCAAGGCCAAGCTCGGCAGCGTTGAAGCCCAAAGCGCGGTGGCCGCGGTTTTCGGCGAAGCTTTTACGGCTTTTCTTGAGGAAAATCCGGACGATGCCCGGGCTATTATTTACAAAGTCATTCTGGCCCTGAAGGCCCGCAAAGCGGCCAAGGCGGCCAAGGATTCCGTCCTTCGCAAAGGGGCCCTTGAAGGCATGACTTTGCCGGGGAAGCTCGCGGACTGCCAGAGCAAGGACGCAAGCGAATCGGAGCTTTTTATCGTTGAAGGCGATTCTGCCGGCGGCACGGCCAAAACCGGCCGGGACCGCCGGACGCAGGCGATTTTGCCTTTGCGCGGCAAGATTTTAAACATAGAGCGCGCCCGGCTGGACAAAATGCTCGCTTCCGAGCAGATTAAAAATTTGGTGGTGGCCATCGGTACGGCTATCGGCGACACTTTTGATTTGACGAAGCTCCGTTATCACAAAATTATCATTGCCACCGACGCCGATGTGGACGGCGCCCACATCCGGACCTTGATACTGACTCTTTTGTACCGGCATTTTCGCCAGCTCATTGAAGGCGGTTTCATTTACATCGCTCAGCCGCCCTTATACAAAGTAAAGCGGGGCAAGGAAATTCTTTATTTCTACACCGAGGAGGAGAAAGTCAAAGCACTCGGTAAAAAGGCCGAGGCGGAGATAGAGGAAGTAGAATCAGGAATCACGAATCAAGAATCAGGAGATGAGATCCAAAACGCCGAAGATGCTAAAACCCTAAACCCTAGAGCCTCCAGCCTTCGGATTTCCATCCAGCGCTACAAAGGCTTGGGCGAAATGAACGCCGAAGAGCTTTGGGAAACGACCATGGACCCGGCGCGCCGGATTTTGAAGCAGGTTAAAATCGGGGATGCCCAGGAAGCCGACAAGGTTTTTGACATGCTCATGGGCACCGACGTGCCAAGCCGCAAGAGTTTTATTCAGTCCAACGCCAAGTTGGCCAAGCTGGATATTTAACGGAGTTTAGCGTATCGATGCCAATATGCCAATGAATACCAATTATACAAATGGGGAGAGTTCGGTATTCGTACCATTAGTACGATTCGTACATTAGTATCGATACATTCATCTTTTATTTTGGACTTCCGCTGCTAATTTTTTCGTTACGGTTTCAATGTCAAGCTGGCCCAAGTTTCCCTTGTCCCTGCTTTCAACCGTCACTTTTCCGGCGGCCATGTCTTTGTCGCCGATGATTAGAAAGTAGGGGATTTTCATTTGCTTGGCTTGACGGACTTTTTTGCCGAAGCCCTCGTCGGTTAAATCCAAGTCAACTCGGAGACCGGCCGCCGAAAGCGCCGCGGCGGCGCTTTCGGCGGCTTTGCAATGCTTTTCCTCAATCGGAATCACCTTCACCTGCGTCGGCGCGAGCCATAGGGGAAAGGCGCCGGCGAAGTGTTCAATAATGATTGAAAGGTAACGTTCAATTGACCCCATAATGGCGGCGTGAATCATCACAATCCGCTCGCGCTCGCCCTTTTCGTTGGTGCAGTCAAGCAGAAAACGCTCCGGCATGTTCATGTCAAGCTGGATGGTCGCCACCTGCCATTCCCGGCCGAGCGAATCCTTGGCCAGAAAATCAATTTTTGGTCCGTAGAAAGCGGCTTCACCTAAAGCTTCAAGGGTCGTAGTGTTTTTTTCTTTGACCAGGGCGCGCAGTTCCTTCTCGGCTCTCTGCCACACCGCTTCGGTGCCGAGATATTTTTCCATCTGCTTTGGGTCATGAAGCGACAGGCGGGGAGTGAGATTAAAGCCCACGGCGCCGTAAAACATCTCCACAATGTCCCAGATTTTCGCCATCTCCTTTTTCACTTCGGCTTGGCGGCAGAAAACGTGGGCATCGTCTTGAGTGATTGCTCTGACCCGGGAAAGGCCGGAGAGTTCCCCCGTCTGCTCGTCGCGATAGACTTTTGTGGTTGAAGCGTAGCGCTGAGGCAGTTCGCGGTAGCTCCAAGGTTTGCGGGCGTAAATCTGAACGTGATGGGGGCAGTTCATCGGCTTTACGACCAGCTCATGGCCTTCGCGAGTTTTGATTTTAAAAAGCTCCTCGCCGAATTTTTGCCAATGGCCGCTTTTTTCGTACAAATCTTTTTTGGTGAGATGGGGAATGTCCACCCGTTCGTAGCCGGCTTTCTGCCGCAATTGCCAGACGAAATCGTCCAGAATATCTCTCAGCACCGTGCCTTTTGGCGTCCAGAGGGGCAAGCCGGCGCCAATGAGGTCAGAGAAAGTTAAAAGGTCAAGCTCGCGGCCGAGCTTTTTATGGTCCCGCTTCTTGGCTTCCTCAATCTGCTTTTCGTACGCTTCCAGTTTTTCTTTGCTCTCAAACGCCAGCCCATAAATGCGCGTGAGCATTTTGTTTTTCTCTTCGCCACGCCAGTAGGCGCCGGCGGTGCGCTCAAGTTTGAATGAGTCCGGCATGATTTCCTTTGAAGGATGTTCCGCGTGGCCGCCACGGCAGAGGTCAATGAAACCAACATTTGACAGTTGACCTTTAACATTTAACAAAGTCAATTTTGAGGGAAGTCCGGATTTGGGGCCGGAATAGTAGAGAGTGATTTTCTCACCTTTTGCGGCGATTTCTTCAATCAGTTCAAGTTTGTAAACATTGTCGGCAAAAACCTTTTTGGCTTCGTTTGCTGACACTTCAATTTCAGAAAAAAGTTCCCAGGTTTTCAAAATTTCCCGCATTTTCTTTTCAATCCTCGGCAAATCTTTGTCCGAGATTGCATATCCGCGTCCATCCGCGTTTTTATCCGCGTCCATCCGCGTTTTAAAGTCAAAGTCATAATAAAAACCGGTATCAATCGCTGGGCCCAGAGTCGGTTTGGCGTCCGGCCAAAATTCCAAAACCGCCGCCGCCAGGAGATGGGCGAGCGAGTGGCGGACGGGCGACAGTTTTTCTTGTTGCGGCATAACAGCAATCATAGCAAACAAAGGCCTTTTTAGGCAAAGCGGTATGCGAGCCTTAACGAATAGGCACACACGAATGAAGATCGGCCGAGATAGGCGCCATCCAAGGCGAGAGGGTGTCCATCTAAACCGATTATGTCGCCAAGGGAGACGTTTACAGTTATGCACGCCCTAAAAATCGCGGGTTGGGTTATAATTGCCGCATGGCCTTTATCCAAGTTCTCTGGTTTTACATTTTGTGGCACTACACCAAAGCGTGGCAGGATATTTTTCGGATTATCGGCAATTATCTCTGGTTTATCGGCAATTTTTTCTCAATTAATCTTTTGCTTAAGACGCTACTTTCTCCGTGGCGCAGACTTTCCATTAAGGGCGGCAAGGGCGCTGAGGACAGCTTTTTCGGCGCGCTTCTTATAAACACTTTGATGCGAGTGGTCGGATTTCTGATTCGCTCAATTACAATTATCTTCGGCGCCGCCGCCCTGTTTGCGACCATCGCTCTTTCCGGCGCTTTCTTGGTGGCGTGGCCTCTCCTGCCAATTATTGTTTTTTTCCTGTTCTTTGGCGGTTTAGGTCAAATTGTAAAAGCGGTTCTGTAATTTTGTATGAACCAAGACGAAATCAAAAAAGCCATAGACATTTTTTATCCGGCGCTGGCGCTGGACAGTATCTTGAGCCGCGAGACGCGCGAGAGTGGCGCTAAGGCGCTTGATATCGTTTTGGTCATTCTCTCCGTGCTTACTCTCGGCGCTTTGGGCGGCAGCCGTTTTTCATTTTCTTCGCTGGATATTTCTTTCTGGGCGCAACGGCTGCAAAATTGGGGCCCCAGCATCACGGCAGTCTTACTGATGGCCGCCGGTCTTTGGATAGTCGCCCGGGCGTTCAAAGCTTTTTACGATTCCTATTATTTTACCGGTTTGAGCACCGCCTTGCCCGAAGCCGGTTTATCCGACGACAAACTGCCGATTACTTTTGAAGCCGCGGCGGCGCTTTACGGCGCTTTGGCGAGCGGCGACCTGACGAAAGGTTTTGTGGATTCAAAACTGGGGCGTTACTCGCTTATTCGCGCCGGCCTCGGCCAAGAATTTCTGGCTGATTTCTTTGCTCATCGGGCGGAGCGGGTCCCGCCACGCCTTTTTGCCTTTCCTCAGAAATCGGATGATGAGCCGGTAGGTCTCGGCGACGTTGCTCTCGTCCTTACGGCTCTTGACCGCGAATTTGCCAAAGCCCTTTCGGCGCGGGATGTTTCGCCGAAAGACCTCGCCGGCGCCGCCGACTGGATGGAGAGGACGGCCATTTTTTTGCGCCGCCGCTCGCGCTTCTGGGGCAAGGAGGCGCTCGGGCGAATTCCCGGCATCGGCAAAAACTGGGCTTACGGCGGCGCCTACACACTTGAGAAATTCGCCCATGACATTACCGAGCAGACAATAAGTCTGGAAGATTCCCGCAGCCGTTCGGCGGAGGTAGACCAGCTTGAAGCCATCCTGGCCCGTTCAGGCGAAGCCAACGCCCTTTTGGTCGCCGAAGAAGGGGCAGGCGGTTTGGATGTGGTGGTTGGTTTAGGCGCGCGCATAGCGCAGGGAAGCGTCTTGCCTCCCCTTGAGCACAAAAGAATTTTCTTTTTTGACGCCAACTCCTTTATTGCCGCCGCCAAAGACAAGGCGAAATTTGAATCGGAACTGCTTCATATTTTGAACCAGTCGGTCCGCGCCGGCAACGTCATTCTGGTCATTTCTGACCTGCCCGATTTTATAGAGAGCGCCAAGAGTTTGGGTTCCGACGCCCTCGCTTTCATGGACCCCTATCTTGCTTCGGCCGATTTTCAGGTCATTGCCCTCGCCAGTCCAGGGGCCTTTCATCGGGACCTTGAAGGGGACAGTAAGGTTTTGCACCGCTTTGAAAAAATTTTGGTCAAAGAAGCTGACGAAACCGCCACCATGAAAATTTTGGAGGACCGGGCGCTCGTTGAGGAAGGCAAAAGCGGCGTATTTTTCACCTACCAGAGTCTCTCGGCTATCTCCGAGGGGGTCAGGCGCTATTTCACCGAGGGTGTTTCCTCCGACAAAGCGCTTCATCTTTTAACCGAGCTCGTGCCGGCGGTGGAAGCCAAAGGCAAAAATTTTGTGGAACGGGAGGACGTACTCTCTTTGATTGAGTCCAAAACCGGCATTAAAACCGGCGCCGTGATGGCGGGCGAGCGCCACACTCTGCTTAACCTTGAGGCCATTCTCCATGAGCGAATTATCGGCCAGGATGAAGCCATCAAGGCCATTGCCAACGCCATGCGCCGCGCCCGCTCAGACATTGCAAACCCAGAGCGACCCGTGGGCTCATTTCTTTTTTTGGGACCGACCGGCGTCGGCAAGACGGAAACGACCAAAGCCCTAGCGGCCGCGTTTTTCGGCAAGGAAGAATCCATCATTCGGCTTGACATGTCGGAGTATCAGACGGACGATGCCTTGAAACGTCTCATTGGTTCGTTTGAAGGCGGCAAGCCCGGAGTTTTGTCTTCAAAACTGCGCGAGCAGTCCTACGGCGTTTTGCTGCTTGATGAATTTGAAAAGACCAATACCGAGGTGCTCAATCTTTTTCTCCAGGTGCTTGACGAAGGTTTTTTTTCCGACATGGCGGGTCATCGGGTCAACGCCAGGAATCTTATCATCATCGCTACCTCAAACGCCGGCAGTGACTTGATTTGGAATTTGATGCGGGAGGGCAAGGATATTCCGGCAAGCAAAGATACGATTGTCAACGAAATCATCGGCCGCGGCATTTTTAAGCCGGAACTTTTGAACCGCTTTGACGGCGTTATCCTCTTTCATCCGCTGTCCGCGGAAAATTTGGCGAAAATCGCCGGCCTGATGCTCAAAAAATTGCAAAAACGGCTTACGGAAAAAAGTCTTGAACTGGTCATCAACGACGCCCTGCTCAAAGCCGTCATAGCCGCCGGCACCGACCCGGCATTCGGCGCCCGGCCCATGAACCGCGCCATTCAGGAAAAAGTGGAGCAAGTCATCGCCCAAAAAATCATCTCGGGCGAGGCCAAAGCGGGCTCGCGATTGGAGCTGACGGCAGCCGAGCTGTCGTAAAAAATAACCGACACCCATGTGTCGGTTAGCTGAGACTGTCGAGGTCCACTGTCGTCTTGGCAAACCATGGCCGCAAGGGAGCGACCAAAAAGGTGAGGCCGGCAAGAGCGCTGGCAAAGCCGAACACTTTTTCGCCTTCAGGTTTTGCCAAGGCCATTTCAAACCGGCCGGTTTTTGGACGGAAAGCAAAACTGTGTTTGTCGGCGAGCCGTTTATAGAGGCGGCAGGCGATGGAACCTCTCCTTGTGACCGTTATGCCGTAGTCGGAGAGATAGTCATTGATTCGGCCGCCATCGTGCAGGATGATCCCCCTGCCATTTTTGGTTATGAATACGGTGATGGCATTGCCGTCATAAGCCATGAGCGGGAGCTTGATTCCACAAACTTCGTCATGCTTAAAGCCACGGCACTCGGCTGAGAAGAACTGGACCACGGCGATTCTGACCTTACTTTCAGGCGAATTTTTCATAATCTCCATGTAACTGGGTTGCGGTTTTCTGCCAGTACTCTATAGTAGTTTTTGTATGGAGTCAATTAACCGAGGTAATTTTTGGTTAAAGCTCAAACTTGCCCGAACAAATGCCAGTTTGGGCGGGAAGCCCATTACGGCGCTGGCGCCGATGGCTGATGTTACCGACGCGGCGTTTCGGCGCATTATCGCCAAGTATTCAAAATATGGAGGAGCGGAGATTTTTGACAGGCAGGGCAAGTTTACCCGCCTAAGTTTTGCCTCGCAAAATTTGGGTGGGCCGGACGTGATGTTTACCGAGTTTGTTTCCGCCGACGGCCTCTGTCACCCCGAGGGCCGGCAAAAGCTTTTGACGGATTTGTCGTACAGCGAAGCCGAGCGGCCGATTGTAGCCCAGCTTTTCACCGCCCATCCGGAAAAAATGCGTCAGGCGGCGGCGTTGGTGCGGCAGCTCGGTTTTGACGGATTGGATATAAACATGGGCTGTCCCGACCGCGCTGTTGAGAAGCAGGGTTGCGGCGCGGCGCTTATGAAAAACTCCAAGCTTGCCCGCGAGCTTATCAAGGCCGCTCGCGAGGGGGCGGGTGGCGGCTTGCCGGTATCCGTCAAAACTCGCATCGGTTACAACAAAAATGAATTAGCAACTTGGCTGCCAGAACTTTTCGCCGAAGAGCCCGCGGCCGTAACGATTCACGCCCGCACCAGAAATGAAATGTCCAACGCGCCGGCGCGATGGGAGGCGGTGGGGGAGGCGGTCGCGCTGCGCGACCGCCTCGGCTCCCGCGCTTTGATTTTAGGCAACGGCGACGTCGCCGGTCTCGCGGACGCGGAGGAGAAAATTCGGCAGACCGGCTGCGACGGCGCGATGCTTGGCCGGGCGATTTTCGGCAATCCGGAACTATTTTCTAATTCGCGCGAATTAGAGAATAGTTCGGAGCGGGAGATTGCCGAACGGAAACTGAGGATATTAATTGAGCACGCGCGATTTTTTGACGAACTTTTCCGAGGGGTGAAAAACTTCTCCATTATGAAAAAGCATTTCAAGGCTTATGCATCGGGCTTTGAGGGCGCGAAAGAACTTCGGTTGAGGCTTATGAAAACTCAATCAGCCGCCGAAGCCGAGGCGGAGCTTAAAAGAGCCATCAACGCATTTCAAGCAAACGGACTGCATAAGGCCAGATACATATTGCACTCTTTGGTCTCTCCAAAGCAGTGAGGATTTTCAACAAATTTAGGGGAACCAAAGGGTTCATCTCGACATGGGAAAGGGTGTTACGCTTCCGGTATATGATTACCGAAACAGCC
>JACPHR010000013.1 GCA_016188455.1 Candidatus Tayloriibacteriota bacterium
TGTATAGCTACATGGGGGCGCTCCGGCCGTAGCTTCCGCTGTCCATGTGACATCCTGATTAATAGAAGCAGTAGTGATGGAAGGAGTGCAGGAGACGGTTATTGGAGCTGGTAAGACGGTAATGGTAACGGAGGAGGAGAAGGGGGGAATACTTGGGTTGGCAAAGTCGAAACAATTGACAGTAAATATAATATCTTCAGGCAATGGGTCAGTATTAGTTAACACCCCAACAGTCGCCTGGTGGAACGAGCCAAGAGGTGTTATTTCAAGGGGGTCTTGAAATCCTTCAGGAGAAGGCGGGCCGGAGGCCGGAGAAGGGTGACACTCTATCGCTGCCGATACTGGCCTAGCGTAAAAAACCGAACCGGCAATGGCGAGAATGGCGCAAAGATATATAAGAGAAGAAAAACGAGATTTCATAAAATACGAAAACTAAAATTTTAATTATTGTATCACATGAGCAAGTCGCCTGTTGTCCACACGGATAAAAAATAGCCCGCCTAAGTTTGCTTGGGCAAACATTTAGGCGGGCTGTGAGACTACTAAAGAGCCGGTCAGTTCCCAACCCTAGCGCGGTAGAACCGCGCGGAACCTGTGGCCGAATCCGTCGTGGAGACGGAGCCGGTGGTGTTGGTGAGCACCGTCAGCACTTGCCAGTTCTTCAGGTTTTCACTGTACTCCAGCGTAACCGAACCAGGGCCGCCGGTTACGGTCAGCTTGACCGCCGGATCTACCGGCTCGGCGCTTTTGGCCGAAAACACCGGCTGCACCGACGCAATCGTCAGCGTCGGCGACAACGGCAAGACGAGCGAGCCGTCCGCCAAACTGAAGGTCTGGCTGGTGCCGTCGGTGTACCAGAGTTGCATCACTCCTGGTTGTTGACCAAAGACATATGCGTTGTTAAACACAATTGCTTTGTTTGGCAACCAACTCAAGGCGGTTTCAGACTCAAGCACATTTCCTTGCTCGTTTCTGATTTCCCCCTTGACAATGCCGTCAATGAAGAATCCCTGATTTATGCGGCGGGTTATCGCCTTGCCCATGTCCACTTCGTACGCACTCTCGGGAATGATTGTCTTCCCCTGAGAATCCTTGAGCTCTCCGAGCACAAATTCGTTATCAACAATGAATGTGCCTATAAGTTCAAGGTAATTTTCAGGATCAGAGGGCGACCATGTACCGCCATTCAATACCGCAATCACCTTCCCCTGAAGCTTGGGGTCATTCGGGTCAACTGAAACTCGCAGAGCTTCCCTCATCATTGTCTGAAGGAGCGCTTTGAGCTCCGCTTTGTCCGATGTGGCGGCCGAACGCTGGCACAGAGCATTGATACTTTCAGTCGTGCCCGCTTTGGTGTACGACCGCCAAGCGCGCATGAAGAGAAAGTTAACATTACCGTTCTCTATATCTTGAGCGTTGTCCGCCGACTGGACATTGAGCACGATTTGGTGCGTATTCATGAGCTCATGATTAAGCACCTTCTCCACGCTCCCGATGGGGAGTGAACTGACTGCCGCGAAGGTTTGGAACCCGGCGGCAAAGGCGGCGACAAGCGCCAGCAATGTTTTCATTTTTCCTTTCCGCCGTGAGACACGACTAGTAGAGATTTCACCGCTTTCTTACAAGAAAGCGCGAAGCTCTCTGTTGTCAAAAAATCTAATGCCTACCTCTAGATTATCACATTGTCAATAGATAATCAATACCAAACATCACTACCGTCCAATCGTCAAACCACCCTAAAGTAGCCTTAAATAAGGGCTTTTTTTCTTTACTGCCAAAACTATCCCCTTTTTGTCAACTGCCTTGTCCCCATCTCCCCCTTGAAGGGCTAATTTCTTTGTCCGGCGCCCCTCCGAAAGCTACGGATTTTCTTGCTAGAAAAATCCTGAGGTTTCGGCGCCGACCGCGTTGAAAACTGCCTTTCGGAGAGGCGCCTCGGGAAATTACCCCATGTGGGAAGACATGGGGGTTGTCCCAGTCCACAAAACAGCACTGTTTGGCACTTTTATACTTCGCTAAGCTTCAACTTTTTTACGGATTACTTATTTACCTGCCATTTAAGAGTTGGGGTGCTTCCTGAAGGTACCGAGAGGGTTTTTACCGACCATCCGCTTGGGTCCACAATCCAAAGATTGACTGTTGGGTTGACGCAAGCCGCCGAGGATGTATTCATACTAAAATCAGACCAAGAAGAACCGCTATCGCCTACAGCTTCAACTTGATAGGTATACAGATGGTTTTTAGTAAGATTTTTATCGGCATAAGGGAAGTCGGAAGCGGCAAGCAGTGTTGAAGTAGCAAGCACAAAACCAGCCGCCGAATTGTCAGCGTCGAAACGGGAAAGCTTATAACCTCTGGCGCCACTAGAAGCTTGAGTGAGAGAAACAATCATGTTGCCGCCGCAAGAGCCGGGTGAAACCGAAATCTCGGGCTTTGGTGACGGCGTTATCTTCACCGTTACGGTACTGCTCGTCGGCGAGGCACCTGATTTAGTGCAGGTTATTTTGTAAGTAGTGGCGCTGGTAATTCTAGCTTGCGTCTCAGGATCATTGCTATCCTTGTGTTCCTTATCGCCTGACCACGGCGCGGGACTGCCGACGCCATCGGCGTAACAGCGTGAGGGTTTACCCGTGGTCGTCCATGATAGCGCCGGCGCCGTGTTCCAAGGCACCGAAGCGGGACCTGAAAGCGCCACGCTGATGACGCCTTTCGGCGGAACGATGTTGACGGTCACAGCGCGATTGCTGTTCATGACCACTCCGCATCGCGCTCCGGGATTGCCATTGGGCAGGTTGTCACAATCTCCCGCGACCCAATCGGCCTTATAGCCACTGCCGAGGGAAGCGACCAAGCCGACACTTTCATCCGGTTGGTATGTATGCGCACATGTGGCATTACTGCCGCATGAGATGTTGCCGTCGGGGCTTTCGCCGGCGGTATTGAAAAACTTCACGCTATTGACAGTGCCGATGCCGTTTACGGAAAGGGTTAGAGTCGGGCTTACGACCGCCGTCGGACAATTAACAACCTTGGATTGCCTGTCAGCCGAGTTCACCGTCAAGACGGGTGTTTTGGAGCCGACGGTGCTGTAAGACTTGGTGTATGAACTGCCGGTTGGCGAGCCTCTCTCATCCGTTCCTGACCATGAGTAGGCGTAAGGGGCGAGACCGCCGGTCACATTGGCGACCTGCCAGGTTACGTACTCGCCGATTAACGGCGTATTGGTGGTGGTTACTTTGGCGCAGGCCGCGTCAAGTTTGGTAAATGTGGCAGTCACAGACCTCGCGGCGCTTAAGGAAGAAATAGTGCAAGTGGAACCGGAAACATTGTCGCATCCGCTCCAACCGTTGTTAAAAACATAGCCGTTGGTGGGCGAAGCGGAGAGCGTCACCGTGGAGCCCGAGGCAAAATTTGCCTGGCAGGCTCCGGGACAGTTTATGGTGCCAGGATTACTCGGACTGACAACCGTACCGCTGCCGACAATATTGACCGTCACTGGAAATCGACTGAATCTAAAATCAACCTGTCTGTAACTATAGGCGCCAGATTGCACTGAAGCAGGCGCCGTATAATAATCCCCAGCGAGGCTGGGAATAACAGTGGTAAAAGCGTCGCAAGTTGTAAGGCTGGAGTCACTGCAGAAACGCTGCCGCGCCGCCGTGATGGTGTAACCGCTGACCGGCACGACATAAGTGTCGTGTGTCCCGACCGCCACGTTGTCAAAACTGGCGACGTTGTCGGCCACAAGCGAGCAGTTGTCATTAGTTGTATTATCGAGACACAGAAGCGTGGTGAGCGGTGACCCGTCGTTAGTTGACCTGGTGAGCCGAACCGAGCCGGCGTCTTTGATAATAAGCGGCAAACTGGAACAATTATTTGTTTCATTTGATTCGGTGACTTGAGCCCACGCATCGGCGCAAAAATCAACCACGAAATCCCCGGCGGAGGGCGGTAGCCACTGGGCATAGAACGGCACCGTAGCATTTGCGGAGATTTTGGTCTCTCCTCCCGACCAGGTGTCCGTCTGATAAAAGATGTAGTGGATTTTGTTGTCAAAAACGTTATAGGTTTTTGTAAATTCCATAGCTGGGTCGGGCCAGTTGATGCCGGGAGCGGGCGGAGCCGGTGCAACGGGAGTCCGTATGGTCAGAAAATCAAGGAAGACATTGGCTCCGCCGATGGTGGAACAGCCGTGGCTCGTGCCCGCGCATGGATTATACGATGACGTTGTCGGAAGCACTGCGTCTTTGCTCGTTGGATTTGAAACCGGCGCAATCAAGCCGATGTTCTGACCGGACACGTACTGGTCGGAGGTTCCGAAGATAACCTTTGGCGCGGGAAGCTCGCCAATGCGCACTCCACCGTCAGTCCCAAGATACGGAATGGACCCGACGGTAATCGGCAGGGCCACGAGGTCGGGTTTGGCAGCAGCCGTCGTGGTGATGCTCGCGGCATTTGAGTAGTGTGATTCGGTCTTGCCGTCCACTGCCATGCTCCCGGGATAGAGCGTACGGACAAAGTAATAGTAAGTAGTGCCCGGCGTAAGAGAAGCGGCGTCCAAAAAAGAAGTGGCGGAGCCGCCCACTTCTCCGGCTAGCGCGGGGTTAACGGCGCTCTCGGCGCGGTAGATCCTATAGCCGCTGTTGTTGCGGGTTTTGAGAGTGCCGAAATAATCAACTTGGTTAGGATGCGTCCAGGAAATCGTAACTCCGCTGCTGCCTGCACTTGCGGACACACCGGTGGGCGGGAGCAGAGGGTCAAGGCGGCGCCCGGTGCATTCCTCAAACGCGCCGGTCTGTCCATAATCGGAGAAACCCGAGAAACCCGTCCCGCCCTCTCCTTCCGCTTGCACCCAAAACCTAATCGTTTGATTAGCGGATAAAGTCCGAGTATGGGACGATGCGGAGGTCCTCGGGGTAACTATCGCATACGCATCAGCAGGGGAAAGCTCGGACGCGTAGGTCCCATTAACGGCGCTTTCGCTCTTATACAAATAATAATTTTTTACCGGAGCATCCGGACGCCAAACAGATTCGGACCAAACTACAATTGCCTCATTGCTATCGACACACCTGGGCTCCGGCCCCGGCCCTCCTCCGGTTCCAAGAACGCGTGCTGCTTGAACGTCTAAAGGCGCGGCGGGAGCCGAGAGCGCGTGCGCCACGGAAAAAGACGCGGCCGCTAACGCGGCGATGCCGCCGTACGCAAGCAATCTGGGAAAACGCCTCAACATTTTTTGCACACTATTTATTCAATGCCTTAATAATCTGGAATCGCTCCGCCTCGGTGAAGTTGTATTGCCTAATCTTTTCGCCGGCAAGCGACTGAAATACCGCCTGCTTTTCGGCAAGGGTAAGCTTTTCTTCGGAAGAGACGAGTTTGAGAACCACCTGCTTGTCAAGCGCGTTCGTGCTGTCAGTTCCGGAAGTTGGCGATTTGCCGGGATAAAACTTGATAGCTAAAAACAACACCGCGGCGACTATAATTACAATAGCCACAATACCGGTAATGAGAGATTTTTTTGAAGATTCCATCAATGATGGGGGGTTAATGGTGTTAGCCCCCATTTTATAGCAAACATGATAGTAATTCAATACTAAAATGGGGAAAACCGCTTTAAATTTCTTCCCAACTGGGGATAATTATGTGAATAAAAAGTGGAAAAAGATTTCTTTGCGTTCTTATCGGCAATTATTGGCATTTATTTGACAAAAAATGCTAGTTTGCTAGTATGCAGGAGTTGAAGTTCGCCCCGCGGCGGACTCGTTTTTTTAGAAAATCAAGGAGCAAAGCGACTATGATTTTCAAAACCCAGCACTTTCTAAGATTCTAAACAATGTTGAAAACAGGTATTGGGAGTAAGACTCCAAAGTACCCCGACATTTTAGATTTTAGAAAGTGCTGGGTGATGATTTTCTAATCGCTTCGCTCAAGAAAATCAATCATGTTCGACCTAAAAGTAATCAACTCGGTCTTAGACCAGCTTGAAGAAGAGCGGGGTATTCCGCGCGATAAAATTCTGGAAGCCATTGAAGCGGCGCTGGCCACGGCCTACAAGAAGGAGTACGGCAAGAAGGGCCAAATCGTCAGAGCCAAGTTTGATTTAAGCTCCGGCAAAACCGAATTCTCCCAAGTGAAAGTGGTGGTGGACGACACCAAAGTCATCATGCCGCCCCAAGACCCCGAAGCGGAACCCGGGGAGCGAGACCCGGAGGACGAGCGCATTTTCTTCAACCCCGAGCACCACATCTTGATTGCCGACGGCAAAAAAATAAAAAAGGACGCCGCCCTTGACGATGAAATCGTTTTTCCGCTTGAGACCAAATCCGATTTCGGCCGGATTGCCGCCCAGACCGCCAAGCAAGTGATCATGCAAAAAATCAGAGAGGCTGAAAAGATTTCGGTGATGAACGAGTACGGCCGCCGTGAAGGCGAAATCGTGACCGGCACCGTCCAGCGCTTGGAGCGCGGCAACATTTTTGTTGACTTGGGGCGCACCACCGGCATCCTACCTTTTGAAGAGCAGATTCCGGGTGAACGCTACCGCCAAGGCGAGCGCGTCAGGGCCTATCTCTACAGGGTGGAAGAAACACCGCGCGGTATTTTTCTGAAACTTTCCCGCTCCCATCCGAAATTTCTGGAGGAGTTGTTCAAGATTGAAGCGCCGGAAATCGCCAATAAAACAGTGGAAATAAAGAGCGTGGCGCGCGAGGCCGGCTCCCGCACCAAAGTGGCGGCCGTTTCCCATGATATCCACATTGACCCGGTCGGCTCGCTAGTCGGCCAGCGCGGGGTGCGCGTTTCAACCGTCATGAGCGAACTGGGCGGCGAAAAAATTGACATCATTGAGTGGTCGGCGGACCAGAAAAAATTCGTTGAGGACGCCCTGTCCCCCGCCAAAGTCATCTCGGTCAATCTCAACGAAGAGGGACACAAGGCCCAAGTCTTGGTGTCCGAAGACCAGCAATCGCTCGCCATCGGCAAGGGCGGCCAAAACGTCCGCCTGGCCGCCAAACTGACGGGCTGGAAAATTGACATTCAAAGCGGTAGTGCTACCGGGCAAGCTCCTGAAGAAGACGGTGCTCCGGAAAGGGAATAGTTTTTGCTTTTCGTTGCAACTATTCGTATCATTCGTATCAATTCGTATATTAGCATCGGTTATAATTCTTATTATTTTAATTTATGAGAACAGCGCTTATTTTCGCTCTCTTGGCGGCTCTCGCGGCCATCGCCTACGGTGGTTCTTTGGTCGCGGCCATCCTTAAAAAAAGCAAGGGTGACATTCGCATGCAAGCAATCGCTCAGGCGATTGAGCTCGGCGCCAAAACCTATCTCAACCGGCAATACAAAACCATTGCCCCCATCGTTGTAATTCTTTTTATTGTTTTGTGGTATCTCCTAAATCTCAACACCGCGCTCGGTTTCGTTGTCGGTGCCCTTCTATCGGCCGTGGCCGGATACATCGGCATGAATGTCTCGGTGCGCGCCAATGTTCGCACCGCCGAAGCGGCCAAGACAGGTTTGGCTGAGGCGCTCGCCGTGGCTTTTAAAGGCGGCTCCGTTACCGGTCTTTTGGTCGTGGGCTTGGCTCTTCTTGGTGTGGCCGGTTTTTACGCTTTGACCCACGATGTCAAAGCTTTGGTCGGCTTGGGCTTCGGCGCCAGTCTCATTTCCGTTTTCGCGCGGCTGGGCGGCGGCATCTTCACCAAGGCGGCGGATGTCGGCGCCGACCTCGTGGGCAAAGTTGAGGCCGGTATTCCGGAAGATGACCCGAGAAATCCCGCAGTCATCGCGGACAACGTAGGCGACAACGTGGGCGATTGCGCCGGCATGGCGGCCGACCTTTTTGAAACCTACGCTGTTACCACTATCGCCGCTATGCTTCTCGGCCATTTGCTTTTCCCAAGCTTCGCCGGCGCCCTTGTCTACCCGCTCGTTCTCGGCGGCGTGGCTATCGTGGCGTCAATTGTCGGCACTTGGTTCGTCCGCCTGCCCACCGCGCCAAGCACGGCGCGGGCAGGACTCGGGTCGTCAGGCAACCCCGATAGGAAACAAACTTCCAACGGGGCAGGTATTATGGGGGCGCTCTACAAAGGACTGGCGGCTTCGGGCCTATTGGCCGCGGCCGCTTTCTACCCCGTCACCAGTTGGCTCATGAAAGACAACGGTCTCTACGGCACTGGCGCCCTTTTTGCCTCTAGCCTTGTCGGCCTGGTTCTCACCGGCCTGCTCGTCGTCATCACCGAGTACTACACCTCCACGGAGTACCCTCCGGTCAAATCAATCGCCAGAGCATCGGAGTCCGGCCACGGCACAAACGTCATTCAAGGCTTGGCCGTGTCTCTTAAATCAACGGCTATGCCTCTCTTGGCGATTGTCGCTTCAATTCTGGTGGCCTACAACTCAGGCGGGATTTACGGCATCGCGGTGGCGGCGGTTTCCATGCTTTCCATGGCCGGCATTATCGTGGCCATTGACGCCTACGGCCCGATAACCGACAACGCCGGCGGCATCGCCGAAATGTCGGCGCTCTCCCAAGAAGTGCGCGAAATTACCGACGCCCTTGACGCCGTCGGCAATACTACTAAAGCCGTGACTAAAGGCTACGCCATCGGCTCGGCGGGCTTGGCGGCACTGGTGCTCTTTGCCTCATACACCCAGGAATTTTTGAGCCTCGGCAAACACTTGTCGTTCAGTCTTGAAGACCCTAAAGTCATCGTCGGCCTATTTTTGGGAGGTCTGCTGCCCTATTATTTCGCCGCCCTTTCAATGGAATCGGTGGGCAAGGCGGCCGGCGCGGTGGTAGAGGAAGTCCGCAGACAGTTCCGCGAAATCAAGGGCATTATGGAGGGCACGGCCAAGCCGGACTACGCCCGCTCGGTTGACATTGTCACCCAAGCCGCGCTCAAAGAAATGATTCTACCGGCTTTAATTCCGGTGGCCGCTCCGATTTTGGTCGGCTTCATTTTAGGGCCGGTGGCTCTCGGCGGACTTTTGGTCGGCAGTATTGTCACCGGCCTTTTTGTCGCCATCTCAATGACCTCCGGCGGCGGAGCGTGGGACAATGCCAAGAAGCATATTGAAAAAGGCCATCACGGCGGCAAGGGCGGCCACGCTCACAAAGCGGCCGTCACCGGAGACACGGTGGGCGACCCGTACAAAGATACGGCGGGCCCCGCGATTAACCCTATGATTAAGATACTCAATATTGTTGCCTTGCTAATGGTCAGCTTGCTTGTATAAAGCTTGTCTGAAAGCCCCGATTGGCCGGGGCTAATCGGGGGCTTTTCCACACCAAGCGCTGTGGTCTGAAACCAAAATGCGCTATAATTTTGACAACATTATGCCACCCGATACAAACACAAACGGAATTCAGGGCGATGAAAAACTGCTCACCGGCACGGAGGCGGAAAAACTGCTCAACGCCGAGCCGGGCGAAAGTTATCCCGCCCAGAGCGCCAAAGAATTTTTGACGCGCACGCCGGAGCGTGAACTGAAAAATGTTTTCGGCATGACCGCTGAAGAAAACCTGCGGTCAAGCGCTCCCTCAGTCGCGCCGACAGCGGCTCCTCAAAAATCCGAAATGTCGCCGCCGACAGCGGAAGCCAAACCGCCACTGTCAATTGCCAGATTCCTACTGGGGTTTCTGCTTGTCGCGCTCATCCTTATTATCGGACTCTACATCTGGGGCGGCGTACTCAGATTCTATAAATGAACCCGAAGGCCTCTCTCTAAACGATTGACAAAATCAAAATACCGTCTATGCTTCGGCCAGAAATGGCAGAATTTCAAAGCTTGAGTAGTTTGCTCAAGCGGTTATGCCAAGAAAGGAAAGTATGCCAAACGTTAGTCCGATGCGTGACGCCATTGAAGAAGTTCTGGACTATAAACGGCGCTGGCCAGTCGTCCAAATTCCAGAAGGGAAAATACTGCGGTTCGCTTTCTTCCTTGAAGGAGACAGGATGTGCGCTTGCGCCGGGGTGAGTAAGCCGCGCAATCTCTTGGTCCGAAAACCAACCAAAAACGCAATGATTATCGCGGACTTCGAAACTGCCAGAACCGAGAATCTGGACCCGAGAGAGATTATGAACACCGACCGCGCCGTGTTCCTCAGCCCTCCGCGCCAGGAGGACGGGCGGACCATACGGGAGGTTGAATTGCTCCACTGCATGGAAATCAACCTGAAGCGGGGCGTAGTGACTTTTATCTTCAAGCCTACCGGCATCTCCTCCTGGTTCGCCAACGTTTGACGAGACAAGGGCTTCGACTCCGCCTTGGCGTTCTAATTCACCGGGCGGTTTTTTATCGGCGGTTGAAGTCACGGAAGCTTGCGAAACGGTTGAGCGCTGTGTAAACTGCTAACTTATGAAAACATACGTCGTCGTTAGCCAGAAAAACTTGCCCGAGTCGGAAGTTGAACTGGAAGTGGAAATCGCCCAAGAAACTTTCGCCAGGCATAGGGCGGCGGCGCTCAAAAAAATATCCGCCGCCGCTTCAATACCCGGCTTCAGACCTGGACACGCGCCGGAAAACATGGTTGCCCAAAAAGTCGGCGAGCCGCGCATTCTTGAGGAGGCGGCGTACGCCGCGATTGAAGAAGCGTTGCCGGGCATATTGGCGGATAAAAAACTTTCCATAGTAGGCGAGCCGCGAGTGTCAATCACAAAACTGGCGGCCGGCAATCCCTTGGGCTTTAAAATCAGCCTCTCCGTGTTGCCCGAAGTGATGCTCGCCGACTACAAAAAAATCGCCGCGGCGGAAAACGGCAAAAAACCTGAGGAAATCGCGGTGGCGGAAAAAGAACTGAACGACTTCATAGAAAACATCCGCCGAGGTTACAACCGAAGCCCTGAGTCCGCGGGTGAAGCCGCGACCAAAGAGCCGCCCGCGCTGACGGACGAATTCGTGAAAAAACTCGGTAACTTCCAAAACATGGACGATTTCAAAATGAAGGTCAAAGAAAATTTGGCGCGCGAGAAAGCGCACAAAGCCCGCGAAAAGAAAAGGCTTATGATAGCGGAAGGTATTTTAAATAATACCAAAGTGGTTGTGCCGAGAGCTCTAATTGAAAGTGAACTGCAAAAAATGCTGGCGCGATTTCATGATGAAGTTACACGGATGGGCCTGAAATTGGAAGACTATTTGAAAAACATCAAAAAAACCGAAGAAGACCTCAGAAAAGAGTGGCGACCCGACGCGGAGAAGCGCGCCAAATTGCAACTCGTTCTAAACGCCATCGCCGAAAAAGAAAAAATTGAAGCGCCGAAAGAAAAGCTTGGCCACGAAGTGAAACGCCTGCTGGAAGAATACAAAAACGTTGACCCGAAACGCGCCGAGGCCTACATGGCAATGATGCTGGCAAATGAAAAAGTTTTTGAGTTTTTGGAATCATTGAAATAGTTCGACGAAACAAGCTGAAACAATTCGACACCGAACCGTCTGCCGTATAGTTGTAACCTAACTCAAGCGTACGCTTGGATTAGGTTACAAACCGTGGAATACAAAACACTCAAGGCAATTTGAAATTTTTCTTCAATAAGTCTTCGTTATCTATCCTCACCGCCTCAATATAACTTATGCTGTCACCAAGAAAAAGGTGCTCTTTCATAAAATCAATTTCATCTTTACATTCGAACGGAAAAACAAATATTGATTTCTGATACGGATAAAAACCTAGTTCTTTTAATCTGACGACAAACCTGTCCCTACTTCTCTTTCTGTTCTCCTTAATGTCGTAAGTAACAAGACGCCAGAGACCGTCCCAACGTTTCGGGGTTTCAATTTTCATCTCCTCAAAATCATACTGGAGTGACCTTTTTTTACCCTTTTCGGTTATTTCAATTACCTCTTTGCCATCCCTATAAAAGGAGTTGACATATTTTGCTTTCTTAAGTCTGGAAACGGAACGCGTAAATCGCCGCTTATCGCCCTTTAAATAATTGACAATGATTTTTGCCGCGTACGGCGAAGATAAAACCAGCGCCACACCACCGGCAATCAAAAGTGACTTGAGAATGATTTTCCCAATTTCTCCTCTGGAATATTTCTTTTTGTTATTTTCTGAGATCATATTTTCCCGACATATTCACAAACACAAATTGGAATCACTCTGGCTACTCAGCCATGTCATTGTAACATAACTCAGGCGTACGCCTGAGTTAGGTAACTTAAGACCTGCAAGTCTGCCGAGGTCCGACCAAAGTAAATACCAGTAGAACTAGCTAAAGCAGGAGGAGTGATGATGCGGCAACGGCGGCCGTTTCGGCGCGGAGGATTTGGGAGCCGAGGGAAATGACGGAGATTTTTTTGTCGCGCAAAATTTTAAGTTCCTCTTCGCTCCACCCATCCTCCGGCCCTATGAAAACGGAGAGTGAATCAGGAATTACGAATGATGAATTATGAAAAGAAGAACCAGAGGGGTCAAGGGCGAAAGCTTCGGAAGAAACTGAAGAGACCGCCGCTTCAAGAGAGACCGGCTCGGCGATGTCGGGACAAACTGCCCTGCCCGACTGCTCCGCCGCTTCTTTTACGATTCTCCTTTCGCGCGCCATGTCCAATTTTTTGGCGGCTGAACGCCGCGCCAACACCGGGCGAAAGTGCGACACGCCAAGCTCCGTTGCCTTCTCCAAAATCCACTCAAATCTGTCGGGCTTGATGATGGCCTGAAACAGAAAAATTTCTTTTTTGGGCGCGAATTTATTTTTCCGTTTCTCCAGAATCGCCAAGGCTGCGCTGCGAAATGTTAGCTCCGTAAACTGCGCCAGATATTCAAACCCGGAGTTATCAAAAAGCACCACCGAGCTGCCAGTGTTGAGCCTCAGCACGTGCCGCCATTGATTGAGGAGGTCGGAGTCCCTGACAATAACCTGCTTCTGGCCCCCGATTTTTTGGTCTATGAAAAAGTTGTGAAGTCTCATAGCAATACGAATTACGAATCAGTACGAATAAAGACGGGTTCCCACATTCGTGTGTGCCTATTCGTTAAAGCTACCTGTCCCGTAGCCAGCTTTGCTCTGCTACTGGGATTCGCATACAAATTGTAGTGGAAAATGGAAAAAAGAAAAAGTCCGGCGCCAGGCGCCGAATTACTGCGTGGTACATAAAACTAAAACTTGTCAAGTTTCTCCCCGTCTGTTATACTTTCCTCGTCTTACTTTATAAACTTGATGGACTTTATAAACTTTTAACTTCAACCTCATGCTAATCCCAACCGTCATAGAGAAATCGCAGTTTGGAGAAAGGGCCTACGATATTTACTCGCGGCTCTTGCGGGAGAATATCATTTTCCTCGGCGGGCCGATTGACGACAACGTGGCCAACATCGTCATTGCCCAGCTTTTATTTCTGCAATCCGAAGACCCGAAAAAAGATATTGCGCTCTATGTAAACTCCCCGGGAGGCTCGGTCAGCGCCACCCTCGCCATTGTGGATACCATGAACCACGTCAAAAATGACGTCTCCACCGTCTGCGTCGGCATCGCGGCTTCCGGCGGCGCCATCATTCTTTCCGCCGGCGAAAAAGGCAAGCGCTACGCTCTGCCAAACGCCGAGGTCATGATCCACCAGCCGCTCGGCGGCGTGGAGGGCCAAGCCACGGACATCGCCATCACCGCCAAGCAAATTTTAAAAACGCGCGAGGTCCTCAACAAAATGCTCGCCAAAAACACCGGCAAGCCTTTGTCTCAGATTGAGAAAGACGTTGAACGCGACTTCTACATGGATGCCGAGGAAGCCAAGAAGTACGGCATTATTGACGAAATCTTTACGCTAAAAGCTTAAAAGCTGGCAGTCAATAAAACCATAATATAAGCCCCGTCCCGACGTACGTCGGGGCGGGGCTGTACTTTTTTTCTGTTTTAGGCTAATATACCTGTATTAGAAATTAATCATGATTTTGCTTTACACTTTTACAGCTAGTGCTTTCTTCCTAAAAATTCTAAGGGGCAATCTTATGTTGCAACAAAAACTAGAAATCGTCAGTCTAAAAATATAGGAAACCTATAGTTTGTCTTCGCTCGGACGCCATGAACGCGAAGACGCGTTCGCGGCGTTCCTCACTAGCCAAAATAAAAGTCTAAAAAGCAAGGTCTTTAAAGACCATGTCATTAAAAATAGTCGCGCTGCTCGCAAGCCTTGCCGGCGTTGCGGGCATCGCCTTGGGCTATTATCTCCGTCTTATCATTTCGTTGGGCAAACGCGGCTCCATGGAACTGGAAATCAAGGAGATGACGCTCAAGGCCAAAGAAGAAGCGAAAAAAATCACCGAGGGAGCTCAAAGCAAGGCCGACGAAGCGGTGGCGGAGGCCCGGGCGGAAGTTAGAGAGAAAGAGGAAAAGCTAAAAAAATCCGAGGAGCGCATCATAAAAAAAGAAGATGCCTTAGACCAGCGTCAAGCAGACATTGACAGGGAGGTTGAAAACATCAAGGGAAAAATCGCCGAGGTTAAAAAAGTCAAGGAGAAAGTTGAAGCACTTGAAGCGGCAAAACACTCCGAACTTGAAAAAATCGCCCGCCTTTCGGAACCGGAGGCCAAGGAAGAGCTCATCAAAAGCGTTGAGAAGAAATACGAGGAGGACATCTTGGTCCGAATGCAGAAGCTGGAGAAATTCGGCGAGGAGAAACTGGAGAAAAAAGCCCAGGATATTTTGGCGGCCGCCATCCAGCGCCTCGGCAATTCAGTGTCCGCCGACGTCATGACCACCGCCGTCGCCATTCCGAACGATGAAATCAAAGGCAAGATTATCGGCAAGGAAGGCCGCAACATCAAGGCTTTTGAGCGGGCGACCGGCGTGGAAGTGATTGTGGACGACACGCCCGGGGCCATTACCATTTCATCTTTTGACCCGGTCCGCCGCCAAGTGGCGCGGGTGGCGCTAGAAAATCTTATTTTGGACGGCCGCATTCAGCCGGCCAAGATTGAACAGCTGGTGGAAAAGGCCGGCCAAGAAATCAACAAAATCATCAAAGAAAAGGGCGCCCAAGCGGCATACGAATGCGGCGTGCTCAACCTTGACCCGCGGATTACGGCCATTCTGGGACGGCTTCATTTCCGCACCAGCTACGGCCAAAACGTTTTGCAGCATTCAATTGAAATGTCCCACATTGCCGGCATGCTCGCCGAGGAGCTTGGCGCCAATGTGCCCGTGGCCAAAGCCGGAGCTCTTCTTCACGACATCGGCAAGGCGGTTGACCACGAAGTCCAGGGTACGCATGTGGAGATCGGCCGCCGCATTTTGCAAAAATTCGGCGCCGATGAAGCCATCGTCAAAGCCATGCAGGCCCACCACGGCGAATATCCGTACGAAACCGTCGAATCCATCCTCGTTCAAACGGCTGACGCCATTTCGGGCTCGCGGCCGGGCGCGCGGCGCGACAGCGTGGAAAATTATCTCAAACGTTTGGGTGACCTTGAAGCCATCGCCAAATCCTTTCCGGGCGTGGAAAAATCCTTCGCCCTTCAGGCCGGCCGCGAGATTCGCGTCTTCGTTACGCCGGTTGAGGTTTCCGACCTTGACGCCAAGAAGATGGCCCAGGACATAGCGCAGAGAATAGAAAAGGAGTTGAAATATCCGGGGGAGATTAAGGTTACCGTCATTCGCGAACTACGAACCATTGAATACGCCCGTTAAAATAGAATCAACCCGCCCGAACCCAGCCCGACAAGGTCATTCTGGCGGGGACTGATATCGTTTAGTCGGGCGGGGAATCACGATTCAAGATTCAAGAATGAAACGGGGAAAGCGGCTCGGCTTACGCCGAGCCGCTTTTTGTATTTCTGTTACTTGGCTAGAGTACATCTAAAACAAATTATTAATGTGTTTGTTTGAGTTATTTGTACCAATGGTGTCATAAATGGCTTTGTTAGGCCATTTATTTTTCTTATTCGTAGCCATTCGTTGCATTAGTATCATTGGTATTTTCGTATGTTTACCTACACATTGCGCAAAAAACGGCTTATTATATAATGGACTCTGGCAAAGTTGCTTAAAGAATACGCGGCAAGGTCGAGAAAGCGCGTTCTTTGGGGCAAATAATTTATAAAACAATTTCAATATAAAAATATTATGAATAAACAAGCAATCGCGGAAGCAGTGCACGCGGCTATCGGCGGCACCAAAGTGCAGGCCGAGCAGGCCGTTGATGTGGTGGTAGATTCAATCGTCAATACTTTGAAGAAGAGCGGCGATGTTTCAATCGCCGGCCTCGGCATCTTCTCGGTAAAGCAGCGAGCGGCCCGACAGGCTCGCAATCCCCGCACTGGCGAATCCATCCAGGTGGCGGCCATGAAAGTGCCGAAGTTCCGCGCCGCCAAAGCCCTCAAGGAAGCGGTACGATAGTAGATTCAAGAATCTGGATCCAAGATTCAAGATTCAAGAGTAATCAGCTGGAATAACACAAACGCCGCCCTTCGGGCGGCGTTTGTGTTTTCACCTATAAACCTCGTGGTCCCCTATAGAAATCAACACCACTTCTTTTTTTGATTCGTACTGAAATATAATCCTAATCCTGTAATCTACCGAGAAGCTGTAACAATTTTTAAAATGTCCATGAAGTTTATGCACTTTGAGCATGGTGTGATCCCTTTCGTCCTTTAGAAGCTCAATTTTATCCAGCACTTCTTGGTAAAGTTCTTTATCTAAGTGCCGAACTTTTTTGATAAATGACGGTTTATAAGAAACAGTAATCATTTATATTTTTTTACCAACTCGCGCAGGTCTCCTCTTATAGTGGGCTCTTTTTGCGCCCGCAGAACATCCGCTATCGCCTCCTCCTCCGAAAGCCGCTCTAAGGCATATCGCACCACATGGGCTTTATTGGCGGCCTTACCGCTTTTTACTTGCTGTTTGATAAACTTTTCAAGATGCGCCGGCAAAGGCACTGATAGTGTAGTCATAAATGTATGATAATCTAATATGATGTTATCATATACCTACGAGCGTTCGTTGTCAAATGGGTCAATGGATGCGGACTGAAATAGCCGCCGGCTGGCTGGGACGAGGGTTGGGTTGGTAGGGAGTGGAAAAACCGGGCAAGAATTAAAGGTACCTGACCCCCTTTTTCCCTTTTTTGCCGCCCTGAGTTTTAGCTCGGGATGGGTTGTTTAGAATTTGGTAATTAGGGCGAAACGTAACCAAAATAGATGCTGATAAACAGTTTGAACAGGTTGTCACTACGGTGATTGAATCGGTACTCCACTTCTTTAAGATACATCGGAAAATGATATTTGGAAACCCCGCGATAATTGTACAGAATATGTTTCGCAAAGCTCCAAAATCCTTCGATCCCGTTGATATGATTCTTGCCGCGGTAGGCAAACGCCTTGCCGTGATTCAAGCGGTGGTGTTTCCCGAAACGATGGAGCGAGTTGTAGCTTCTGAAGGTGTCCGTGTAATACACCGAGCCCTTTCTGGTATGCTGCTTGATATGCGTCATCAATGCATCGGCCGTCACTCGTTCCACGACTTTGGTGTACACCCTGCCGTCACGCTCCAGAAGCCCCAATACCACGCTTTTTCCGGCCGCGCCTCGTCCGCGCTTGCCCTTGCGTCTGCCGCCGAAGTAGCTCTCGTCCATTTCTACTTCGCCGTTCAATTTGCCGCCCTCAAGCTCGGCCACATGGTAGATTGCCACTCGGAGACGCTGGTACACGCGCGTAATCGTCTTGTAGTCGGTACCGAGGTCATGCGAGAGACGATACGCTGGCTGCTGTTGGTAGAACCCCTGCACAATGGCAATCTCCATTCTGATACGCTTCAACGATTTCTGTTTTCCACAGCTTTTGTTCCGACATCGGATGTATCCCCGACCTGTCTTCGAAACCTTGAACGAACCGCAAAAAACACACTTCTTTCCCCTCAAAAAGTTGGCCGCGCAACTGAAAACGTTCTTTCGCCCTTGTGCCATATGGATATTTTACTACCATATGGTTACGAAACGCCCTAATTACCTAGAATTTTAATCCAGACGGTTTGATTATTGTCTTTTTTTCTTTGATTTCCGGGCTTTTTGCTCGGCAAAATGTTTCTGTATTACTCTTTCGGCAATTGTTTTAAATCGGTCACGCCCGGATGTCGCCTGTGGTGCAGTTGTATCAATTTGCCGTTCGGGAAACCCCATTGTGCCATCGGAAGATATTTTATTGATACCTTGTTTTTCCAGCCATTGCAGAAAAGCGTCGGTAGGATCTTGACCTTTGTAATAGACAATTTTTGACGGCCTTTTATCAGGTCGCTTAGCAAAATATGCCTCCCAAAATTCTCTGGAAGAAATCGGGTTTTTACTTTCTTCATACAAAATACCGAATTTAGTAAGTGCGTTTCTGGCCTCGGAATCGACACTGTGAAAAGGGTCACCTTTACCCTCTTTCTCCATCCGCCTATATATTTTTAAATTAAAAATATTGTGATATTGCAGTATAGCATTTTGAAGCCGGCGATCTTTGATGGAAAATTCCGTTTCCAATCTTTGACGGAATGGTTCTAGCTGTTTTGCGAGTTTAGCGTTTTTAGGATCAAGTTTGGGGTCATCAAATTCTTGATAAAATTGGCCAGTAATTTTCATTACCTGTTCGGCAAATTCTTCAAAATCTGGTGAGCTCGTCAACAATCTGATTTGATCAATATGCTTTTGATTAACAATTGGTTCTTTTTTTTCATCTAGCTCGTAACGAGAACCGGTTTTCTGATTCACCTTGGCTTCTTCCGGAATGAAAACAACGCCTGCGTTTATATCCATGCCACGCTCTTCATTGGCCCACACCCATTGATCATTCCAGTATCCGCCGCTATTGTCCTTTAGTTGGCCTTTGAAATAGTATTGCGATGCAATATAGGCGGATGGGTACGCGATAAAAACTTCATTCCCCTTTTCAGACCCATAATAACAATCTGCTACTGCTCCCGCGGCAAAATGAACAGCCATGCGATCTGTGTAATCTCCGGGTTCACCGGATCTAAGTAAAGAGTAACGAAGAAACGATTCGGCTTCGGTTTTGTTTTTAAATTTGTCAAGTTGAAGAAACGTGGCGACAGCTTTATCCTTATCCTCTTCCACAAGATGCACCCCCAAAGGCGAGCGCAAACGTCCATCTTCTACTATTTTCATAAAACCATCAGTGTATACGCCTTGGCCGGCAGTATGAAACATATGTCCGATGTGATCCCGAATACCCTGCCTGGTTACGTGAGTTACCATCTCCTTGGGAAATCTCCTAAGGAGCGTTATGTACTCGTCAAGAGAAATGGAGGCCAGATGTTCCTCTGAAAAATATCTAACTATGTCCTCCTTTGTATATTCGCTTCGCGCCCATTCTTCTTTTTGTTCCTGATAAAAATCAGCAAGCATTTCTTTTGCCTCTTGCAGTGCTCGCGGTGTTTCTTCCAAATAAGATTTCTCAGAAATCCATTCAACTTCAGCGGCATCCGTGTCCTGTTGCTTTTTTAACTCCTCATATGTTCTTTCGCCGAGAGCGACATCCGCACGGAGTTTCTTTAGCCGAAAATAATTCAAAACTTCCTTCAGCTTTGATGAAGAAAGTTTCTCAATTTCAGATTGCAAATCGCGCAGGGTATCCAGGCGCATAGCTAACTCTGAACCCCGCTCAGCAGTAGCTTTTTGTAATTCCTTCTTTCTCTCGTTTTGAGCGTGTTTTTCAATAAAATGTTCAGCTCTTTTTGATCTAATGGCCTTAGCAGTTTCTTTTCTCTTTTCTGTAGATTTCTCTTTAGAAAATTCTTTTATAAATTTTGGATTTTTTTCCATATTATTAAGAGTTTTAATTGTCTTTTTTTATTACGGTGCGGGTACCGAGAATCGAACTCGGGTCTACACATTGGAAGTGTGTCATTCTACCACTAAACCATACCCGCATTATCGCATTACTCTTTCTATCCAAGCATTTATCCTCCTTTGTAAGAAGACGCCATGTTCCGGTCGCCCGAGGCTCCGAACCGTGACATGAGCGGTGCCATAAGGCAGTTTACCCCTTTTAAACATTTTTTTCCCAGTTCGAGTGTCAATCTGTGTTTTTTGAAATTGCCCTAAAGGTATCTTTAATTCTCTAGACCAAAACTGTAGTGTTTCATTAAGGTTGTTATCAGGATATAAATGGATTCTTACACGAAAATTCTTATCTGTTAAATCAAAAACTTCCTTGAACCATTTGAGACAAAGTTTGATAATTCTCGGGTTGGAATTGACGACTTTGGTAATGCCATGACTTTTTGAACCCTCACCAATATACACACCCAAACCTAACATTAGCAAATCCCTTTTACGTATTGAACCGATGTCTTTTCAAGCCATTACTCGTGCCGATTCCAGAGATTTAAGTTTTCGCTGTTGTTGCGCAAATATCGATGCAGCACGAGCATGGCCGATTCTTTCTTGTACTTCTGCATTAGGAGTGAACTCAACCCCAGAAAGCCAATCGCTCAAGGTACTTTTAGACATACCGGTACGAGCAGAAATAAGACTATAGGAATACCCTTGTTTTCGCAAGGAAAAAACTTGTTCACGCAAAGTTGCCGATTTCATAGCCCTATTGTGGCAAACTGTAAACAGGGGTTCAACTTCTAACTGTGTACAAGTCTTCCGCAATTTCCAACGCAATTCGTCATTGAATCGCGATTTTAGTATAATCCAATCCTATGCCCTTTCTCATAAAACTCGTGGCGTATCTTATCGGCGTGGTCGCGCTTCTGTTTGTAATTGCTCCGCCGCAAAAACATGGAGTGCCAATTGAGAGACCCCGAGAAGAAGCCGCCCAATTCATCGCAACAAGCAGTGCCTCACGTGCTCCGGCAAAGGGGACAACAGCAACCAGTACTGCAAAAATAGCAACAACGACGGACACTGCAAAGGTCAAAACCAAAAAGCCAAGTGCACAAACAGTTCTACCGTTAGCCGCGGCCCCGATGGCCATCGGGGCGAGTCCCGCCACAACCACCGCTTCGGCGTCATCTTCCCCGCTTTCAACTTTAAACCCCGCCCGACTGGACGACACCGGTCTTTTGGGCGGGTTGAAACTTGAAACTGCCGCTTCGGCCGATTGGAGCGCCATCAACCAAAAGGCCCGCGCGGCCATTATCAACATCATCTGCACCTCACAAACCGCTGGCCTCTTTGAGCCGCTCTCGGGCTCCGGCGTCGTCATTGACCAGCGAGGCATCATCATCACCAACGCCCACATCGGCCAATATTTTCTGCTCAAAGACTACCGGCAAAAAAACTTTCTCACCTGCGTCGCCCGGACCGGCAGTCCGGCCAAACCGGCCTACACTTTAAAACTCCTCTACCTCTCTTCCCGCTGGCTCCAGGATAATTATAAAAATATCACGGCGGAGCACCCGACCGGCACCGGCGAAAACGATTTCGCCTTGCTCCAAATCGCCAGTTCGACTAACCCCGACCTCGCACTCCCGCCTTTCTTCCCCGCCCTGGCAACCGAGGGCAACGAAGACGGCATTAAAACCGGCAACTCCGTCGTGCTGGCGAGCTACCCGGCGGGCTTTCTCGGCGGCATCGCTATCCAACGCGACCTCTATATCGTCTCAAGCATCGTCAATATCGGCCGACGGTTCACGTTTAAAGAAGGCACTTTGGATGCCTTCAGCCTCGGCGGCAGTCCCGTGGCTCAGCGAGGCTCTTCGGGCGGCGCGGTGGTAAACGCCGAAGGCAAACTTTTGGGCATTATCGTCACCTCAACCGATGCCAAAGACACGGCTGACCGCAACCTTGACGCCATCTCCATCGCCCACATCAACCGAAGCCTGGCCGCCGAAACCAATCTGACGCTTGATTCGCTCCTCGCTTCAAGCCTTGAAAATTTCTCGGCTCACTTTGAAACGGATATTTTGCCAGACCTAAAAAAACTGCTGCTTGACGAGGTCAACTCAAAAAATCCCTAGATAGAGCGAGAGTAAAACTTCAAAATTATCTTCTTTGGCAAAGCGGCTCTTTCTTTCAAAGCCGCAGCCGGCGCAGCGGTGAAGAATTAAATACCCGCCCGACCGTTTTTCAAATCCTATCGGCTTCATCAAGCCGGCGCACTCCCCCGCCCGGTCGCCGGGATGAATGTCAACGTGCTTGCTCCATAAACATTGAGGACAATGATTGGTGTAACCACTGCCCGAAACAAACCAGCGGCAATGCTCGCAGGTAAAATCTTCAATGGTCCTTTGAAATAATTTAGCCACGGTATCAACTATTCGCTAAAATATCACTCTTCCTATTAGAAGTGCCGGGATTTGAACCCGGACCGCCTTTTTCTCTTCTCTAGAAAACCGCGGATGCGTAACATGCGTCCGGTTATTTCCTCTGTCGGGGTACCCAGATTTGAACTGGGACTGCTTGCTCCACCGCCTGTCATAGCCTACATATATCGGAGTGCTGGGAATCGAACCCAGACCTTATGCTCCCAAAGCATATATACTGCCACTATACTACACTCCGGCTCTAGCAATGGCGGGCAGGCAAAGCAAGTATGCTACCGTACACCATACCCCGACAGAGAAAATAACCCCAAAGCCTGTATGTTGCCATTACGTAACCAATCTGTTTGTAAGTTTGCAGAGTGTAACATAAAAACCGGAAATAACTAAAGGACAGATAAAGGACATTTTACAAAATAATGTCTTCCAACATTTTAACCCGGGCAACCTTATTTTTAACATCAAGCATCACTGTCACAACATCAAGTTGCCAATCGGCTTCATCCTCAAGCTTATTTTCAGACAAATAAACCTGTATGGCTCTAGACAAACGTTTCAATTTCCAAGGGTGAACATTGTCTTCGGGCCTAAAACCGTCACCACTCTCAGGCGCCGTTTCTTTTAAATTTTCACGGGAAACGGTTTTCACCTCAACAAAGTGAATCTTTCCGGACTTTTTTGCAATAATGTCAATCTCACCGAATTTCTTACGATAGTTCCGCGAGACGACTGTAAATCCCTTGTTGATTATAAATCTTGAAGCAATTGCTTCACCTAAGGTTCCAATTACTTGTTTTTGAGTTGGCTTAGGTTTCATGAATAACAGTAAACTTAGATTTCACATGAAACAATAAAAGAAATGGGTAGAAAAACTATGTCTTTTTGAAAATATCCTTATTCTAAAGCATTTTTAAGCTTTTTAGATCAAAATAATGAGCCATTTTATTGTTGTCCTTTATACACACATCCCCATAGTTATCCACATTTTACAAAAAATCCTTGTGAATTAAGAACCGTTCGTGGGGATTGAAGTGATATGTACTTTGTCCTTTTGATGTGCGGGTAGCGAGAATCGAACTCGCGTCTTATCCTTGGCAAGGATACATTCTACCACTAAACCATACCCGCATTACTGCGGAATATTATAGCTTGAAATATCTTTTTTACAAAAAAAGATTGGGTAAGCCGTGATGTGCGCTGATTAAACTTTGTGGTCAGGAATAATTTGTTTGCCATCGCAAACAAATTTTCACGACCCTGCCTCGGTTGTTTTGTCTGCTGACAAAACATACCTCCGGCTCGCACCAGTATCGAAAAATCTAAAGTAGTTTAGATTTTTCTATCTGGTGCGCCCACCAGGACTCGAACCTGGAACATCTGCTTCGAAGGCAGGTATGATATCCATTTCACCATGGGCGCGACAAACACCATGATACGCTAATTAGCGAAAAACCGAAAGATATAATAAAATGTTCAGTAATGAAAACTTCAAAAGATACAGACCTTTTTGCTTTGCCAAAGGAAATTGTGGTTATCGCCGAAACCCTGAAAAAGGCCAAATTTGAGGCTTATTTAATAGGCGGCTGTGTCCGGGACACACTGCTAAAACGCAGGCCGAAAGATTGGGACTTTACCACCAATGCCAAACCGGAGGAAATTATAAAATTGTTCCCAAAAACTTTTTATGAAAATGAATACGGAACAGTCGGCGTCGTGAACGAGGAAACCCAAGATGAGACCTTGAAAATAGTTGAGGTGACGCCCTACCGGCTTGAATCCGGATATTCGGACAAACGCCGGCCCGACAGCGTAAGGTTTAGCGGCAAACTGGAAGATGATTTGAAACGGCGAGACTTTACCATAAACGCCATCGCTCTTGAAGTGAAAGAAAAAGAAAAGGACACGGATTTATATAAAGGACATTTAGTTGACCTTTATAAAGGACAGGGGGATTTGATTGCTAAAGTGGTCAGAACGGTGGGGGACCCGCATGAAAGATTTAGCGAGGACGCTTTAAGAATGCTCCGAGCAGTGCGAATTTCTACCGACTTAGGTTTCACGATTAACATTGAGACTGAAACAGCTATCAAAAAGTACGCTCGGCATCTAAAAGAGATAGCTCAAGAAAGGATTCGTGAAGAATTTGTGAGGATTATTATGTCGGATAATCCCATGAATGGTCTTATTTTAAGCCATAAACTGGGAATCCTGGAGTTTGTCAGTCCGGAACTGGAAAAAGCCGTAGGCGTTGAGCAAAATCAGGCTCACTCCTTTGATGTTTGGGAGCATAGCTTGCGGTGTCTCCAGCATGCCGCTGACAAGAAATGGCCTTTGGAAATAAGGCTTGCTGCCCTTTTTCATGATATTTCTAAGCCGGAAACTCGCAGGGCTTCACCTGAAACAAAATGGACCTTCTATGGCCATGATGTCGTGGGTTCACGTGTAACAGAGAGGATTTTAGCCCGACTGGCATTTCCAAAAAAAATTGTAGAAAAAGTAGTTAAACTCGTCCGTTGGCACATGTTTTTTTCGGATACTGAACAAATCACGCCCTCAGCCGTAAGACGTTTAATCACCAAGGTCGGCCAAGATAATGTCTGGGACCTAATGAACTTGCGGATTTGCGATAGGGTAGGGACGGGCAGACCGAAAGAAAATCCTTACCGATTAAGGAAATACAAGGCCATGATAGAAGAAGTGATGCGGGATCCGGTCTCTGTGGCAATGCTCAAAATTGACGGTAATAAAATTATGAATGTTACACATGTAACTCCAGGACCTAAAATAGGCCATATTTTACATGCTTTACTGGAAGAGGTGCTAGAAAATCCAAAACTGAATACTGAGGCATACTTGGAAAAGAGAGCTTTAGAGCTGGCTCTAGTTTCAGATGAAACATTAAAGAAGGTGGCTGATAAGGGTAGAGAAACCAAGGGCGCGCTTGAAGAAAGGAGTATAAAAGAGATCCGGGGACGGTATCATGTTGAGTAGGCAGAAGAGTAATTACCCCAGCACCAGAAATCATACGGGCTCGCGCTTCGCCCAACAACAAGAGGGATGTCCTATTCGGACACGCACTCGCCCTGGGATTGGTGCGGGGTGTTCTATTTTGCAACTCCGAATGAAACATCGGAGGCAAAATAGGCAAAAATAAACCGCCTTCGGGCGGGTCTTTGAAAAGCGACACGCGCCGAGAGGCGGTTTTAAGGAGACCCTGTCTTGTTTGCTTGTTTTTCCTTTGAAAAATATAATCCGAAAATAAAGAATAAGTGAGAGAATATTTTCAAACGAAAGACGAAAACTTTCTGGGGCCTCACAAGAGTGTGGATTCTCAAAGACCATTTGTTGGAGGAGCACATCTCCATTCCAACGGTCTGGGAACATTGTATCACCTGTAAAGGACATGTAAAAGACAAGCTGTGGATAACTTCTATTTCTTCCATGTCCTTTACAGGTGTATAATTGAGGCAGAAGAGATTTTATGAAAACGCCAATAAGGCTCCCAAGCGCCAGGCGAGCGCCAATTCGCCTGCCAAAATCACAGCATGAAATTTGGAGAAAAGCCATTAAATGCTCCTCCAGAGAACCCTTGCTGAGTCGGCCTCATTCAACTGATTGAGGAAACCCCGTCCCGCAGTGCGGGACGGGGAAAATTTATAATTTAATATCAATATCTAAAGAGACCGGACAATGGTCGGAACCTGTAACCTCAGGAAAAATTTCCGCCTTTTTTACTTTTGACTTTAGACTTTCGGAAACTAAGATGTAATCTATCCGCCAGCCGACATTGCGCTCGCGGGCATTAGCGAAATGAGACCACCAAGTGTAGTGGCCGTTGCCTTTGTGGAACATTCTGAAAGTATCAATGAAGCCGGCGTCAATAAATGCCTGAAAGCCGGCCCGTTCCTCTTTGGTAAAGCCTTTCAATCCTTCGTTTTCTTTAGGTCGCGCCAGGTCATCCGGCGTGTGGGCCACATTGAGGTCGCCGCAGAAAATAACGGGCTTTCCATGTGGTGAGCCTGTCGAACCATTCTTTTCCAGTTCTTTGGCATACGCCAAAAAAGCCGGGTCCCAATGCTTGTGGCGAAGGGGAATGCGGCTTAAATCGTCTTTGGCATTCGGCGTATAAACAGTGACGACATAAAACTTTTCATATTCGGCGGCAATCACCCGGCCTTCGGTCACTGGGTCGCCATAGCCGTCGGCGAGCGGACCGTATTTTTTGATAATTTTTTCAGACAAGCCGTTAAATACGCTCAAGGGCTTTGTTTTAGTGAAGATGGCGGTGCCGGAGTAGCCTTTTTTTGAGGCCGAGTTCCAATACTCCTCATATTCAGGCAGGTCAATCGCCGATTGACGCTGTTCGGCTTTGGTTTCCTGCAAACATAAAATATCGGGCTTTAATTTTTGGATGAAAGGGAGAAAAACTCCTTTCTTAAGGACTGCTCTGATGCCGTTGACGTTCCAAGAGACAATGCGCATGAGTTAAAGCATAACAAAGAAGTGGTTTGACAGTTAGCTTGACAATATAAGTTATATATGCTAGTATATAGCAGTCGAGATTGGGCAACCTAATATCTACAAAATTTTATGACACAATTACTTTCAACTATGATAGCAAGCGCTCTCGGTTCAGCGCTACTGGTGAACGGCGTGCTTATCCACACCGATGATGCCATCAACCAAGCGAAAGCCTCGGTTAATGGCGCCAACATGCACCAGCTGGCGACGGTCGTGGAACTTTATTACAGCGACCATGACGAGTATCCGAATGTTTCCGGCGGGGAAGCCTTGATTGATACTTTGGAATCCGGCGGCTACATCAGAAATCGCCCGCTTGACCCAAAAGTGTTCAACTACGAACCGAAGCAAAATGGCCAGGATTATTCCCTGACACTGGCGGAATAAAATAAAACAAGTGCTGTCGCCATCCCCGCGGCAGAGCCGCGGGGTATTGACGCAGAACACCAGGTTGTTTTTTTGGAAGCAGTATCAGCCTCCGCCGATGCAAAACACAACTCGCCTTCTCATCCCCGCAGCAAAGTCGCGGGGTATTCGAAGCCGATCTCCAATGAAAACTAAGCCGTCCCGATGCGCATCGGGGCGACTTTAGATACTTTCGCGCCGCGGCATAAAAAAATTGCGAAAAATAAGCTTTTGTGCTATCATTTCAGTATGCTTACCAAAACCAAAAAACTGCTGATAATCAAAGAAGTGGCCACTCACGACAAGGACACCGGCTCATCCGAGGTCCAAATAGCGTTGCTCACCAAAAAAATTGAAGCGCTGGCCGCTCACCTGAAAAAGAACGACAAGGACAAGCACTCGCGCCGCGGACTGCTTTCCATGGTGGCCGACAGGCAGACTCACATGAAGTATTTGGAAAAGAACAACGTCAAGCGGTACAACGCGATTACGCGAAAAATGGAGCTTAAGAAGAAATAGAATCAGGAATCAAGAATCATGAATCACGATAAGGAAACGGGACCCGATAAGATTCGTGAATTTACTGATTTGAAAGTATGGCAAGAATCTCACAAACTTGTCATCTTGATTTATAAAGAAACAAAAAGTTTCCCGAGGGAAGAAATCTTCGGCTTGACTAGCCAAATGCGGAGAGCTGCTGTTTCTGTAAGTTCTAACATAGCTGAGGGTTTCGGACGACAAAGCTACAAAGAAAAGGTACAATTCTATTATCTCGCTCATGGGTCGTTAGTTGAATTAAAAAATCAACTTTTTATCGCGAGAGATATTTTGTATATCACAGTACCTCATTTTGAAACGTTAATGGAACAAGTGGCTCAAGTCCAAAGACTGCTTCAGGGTTTAATCAGTAAGTCGAAAACTTTTATATAAATAATTTATTTCACTATTCCGGTTTCAGGTCTGTATTCTTGATTCCTGATTCTTGATTCGTGATTCTATCCAAAATGGGAGTCATCAAACACAAAGAACAGCGGGTGGGTATTTTTATTGATACGCAGAATCTATATCACACGGCGCGCAACCTTTACAACGCGCGGGTCAATTTCGGCCAAGTGGTAAAAGACGCTTTGGCGGGTCGGGCACTTATTCGGGCGGTGGCTTACGTTATCACCACCGAATCGGGCGAGGAAAAAAACTTTTTTGAGGCGCTTGGCAAAATGGGCATTGAAGCCAAAACCAAAGACCTGCAAATTTTCGCCGGCGGCGCCAAAAAAGCCGACTGGGATGTCGGGCTGGCGGTGGACGCCATCAAGCTGGCGCCGAAACTGGACGCGGTGATTCTCGTTTCGGGCGACGGCGACTTCGCGCCGCTCATAGAATACCTTCAAGTACACGAAGGCTGCCAAGTGGAAGTGGTAACTTTCGGCAAGTCCGCTTCCGGAAAACTCAAAGAAGCGGCCGACGAATTCGTGGATTTGGATGAAAACCCCCGCAAATATCTCATGGGGTCGGGCCATCCGCGCCGCGAGAGAGCTCCGAGACCTTCTGGCTCTTAAATTTTATAAAAGAAAAACCAGTTGCCGACATAAAGTCAAACAACTGGTTGAAAAGCCTGACACTTAGTTATGGCCAGACACTCCAAACCTCGCTCGCGTACTTCGACGTACCTATCCTGTGAAGGTTTTTGACGTCGATGCCGGCTCTGGCTCGCTCTATGAGCGATATCTCAAGGTCGAGATAAAAGTTTCGAGCGCCGGGTGGAAGACTTGCGAGGAATTCGTAGTAACTCGGCTTTGCCATCTTCTGGTACACACTGGTTCCCATAAACAGAGTAAGTAACAAGGCAACGGCAACACCTGCAGTTCGCAGAAGAAATCGTGTAGGTTTCCTCACAAACTGATCATGAATCCCAGAACGAGCCTCGAACGCTTTTTTTGCCGCGTCCATCGCGACTTCGAGCTTACGTTCATCGGTGATCATGCTTTCGAGAAGCTTGTCAAAAGAATCCGTATGACCGGGTTCTCCTTCAACTTTTGCTCCCTTCAGGTCATGTTGCCAGTGAGGGAAGTAGAATCGCGATTGACTGCCCGCAATGCCGAGATTGACCCGCATGTAGCGAATGACGTGCTGGTACTGTTCGGCCACCAACACTTCGCCAGCGATCCGCAGTGTAACCATGATCCGAAGGTCGTAATCTTCTTGCGGATAGCGGACGAGCTCGTAGAGACGCTCAACGGTTTTACTTGTAACCTCGGACGGTTTCACGTTTCTAACTCTTTCCGTGCTCACACCAATGAGGTTGAGGTCATACAAGCGATCATCCTGGTGGGTAGGAGCATTTTGCGGAATTTCGTCCCGTAGGATGTGCCGAATAACTTCGTATGCCACTTCGGATGCCATGCCAAGCTTCGCCGTTTCGTACCATTTTACGAAGTTTTCTGAGAGGACTCCGATTTGGAGCAGATAATCTATGAACTGCTCCCGAGTAAGTTGGCTGAATGTTCGATAGAATCGATGAGAGTGGAACTTGCGAATGAGTCCATCTTCGAATTGACTGTACTGTTGGAAGAGCTGTGCGCTCATAAGTATTCCTTTGTTAAGGTTTGGGTTTGTGTTTTTTAAAAGAAGAACTGAACTGAATTTTACATAAAATTATCTTTTTGTCAAATATCGCGATGAAAAAATTTATGCTACACTACAGCATATTAAAAGTTAACCGAGACCTCCGGATAGGTAGTTTTTGTCCTTCACTTACGTTCAGGACGAAACCTAAAATTCGCAGGTCTCCTCATTAGCAATGAAAAAGAAGGAGTATTTTCTTGAAATCGGCGGCAAAAAATTAACGGCGGAATTCAGCGACTTGGCGGAGCAGGCCAACGGCTCGGTGGTGATGCGCTACGGCAACACGGCCGTGCTCGTGACCGCGGTCATGTCAAAAGGCGAGAAGACGGGGGTGGATTTTTTCCCCCTTACCGTTGACTATGAGGAACGTTTCTACGCCGGCGGCAAAATTCTCGGCAGTCGCTTCGTCCGCCGCGAAGGCCGACCGACCGACGAAGCCATTCTTTCCGGCCGAATCGTGGACCGCACTATCAGACCCCTTTTTGAACAGCACCTGCGGTATGAAGTTCAGGTGGTCATTACGGTGCTTTCCATTGACGAGGACGACCCGGACATCCTGGCCGTCTTGGGCGCTTCGCTCGCCATCGGCACATCGGACATCCCGTGGAACGGGCCGGTCTCGGCTATAAGAATAGCCGAGACCGCAGAACAAGGCGGAAAAAAAGAAGATGCATTTGTTGTAAATCCGACATACCTAGTGCGTGAGAATGCGAAACTGGATTTGGTGGCCTGCGGCAAAGACGGCAACATCAACATGATTGAAGTTGGCGGCAAAGAAACCGACGAGGCGACGCTTGTCTCCGCCCTAAAAAAGTCTGCCGAGGAAATTGAGCGGCTGCAGGAATTTCAGGAAAAAATCATTAAGGAATTGGGCAAACCGAAAAAAGAAGTGCCGGCGCCGGCAATGCCGAAAGAAGTAACAGCGCTCTTCAAAGAAAACATTGAGGGGGAAATGTCAGACCACGTTATGTCGGGCAAACCAGGGCACGCCGCCATTTATAAAATCAAAGGCCAATGGATGGAACTGTTGAAAGAAAAATTACCTGAAGTGAATGAGTCTTTTGGCGACTCTATTTTTGAAAATAAAGTCAATGAAATCATTCACAGAGAAGCCATAGAAAATGATCGGCGGCCGGACAACCGGAAAATGGAGGAGTTGCGGCCGCTCTTCGCCAAGGCCGGCGGGGTGTCACCTATACTCCACGGCTCGGGCATCTTTTACCGAGGCGGCACGCACATTCTTTCGGCGCTCACTTTAGGCGGCCCTGGCGACTCGCAGGTGATTGACGGCATGGAGCTACAGACGAAGAAAAGATTTATGCATCATTACAATTTTCCGCCTTTTTCCTCTGGCGAAGTCGGCAGAATGGGCGGCACTAATCGGCGCATGGTGGGCCACGGAGCGCTGGCGGAAAAAGCTTTGCTGCCGGTCTTGCCGCCGAAAGAAACCTTTCCCTACACTATTCGCATCGTCTCCGAAGCCCTGGAATACGGCGACTCCTCCGTGCGCGAGACGATTGCCGTCCATCTGGCCCTGCACAGCCTGCCCATCTTCCAGTGGGGCACAGAGGAGCAGAAGCAGCGATTCTAACCGACATCCAGGGGCCGGAGGACCACCACGGCGATATGGACTTCAAAGTGGCCGGCACCAAAAGAGGCGTCACCGCCGCGCAGATGGATGTTAAAGTGGACGGTATTTCCATCACCATCCTGGCGGAAGCCTTTGAAAGAGCGAAGGAGGCGCGGCTCAAAATTCTTGAGGTGATTGAAGCGGAAATTAAATCGCCTCGCGCCGACATTTCACCGAACGCGCCGAAAATTCTAACCCTCAAAATCAAACCTGACCAAATCGGCCTGGTCATCGGCGCCGGCGGCAAGACCATCAATGAAATCAGGGACACGACCGGCGTTGAGGACATTGATATTGAAGACGACGGCACGGTCTTCATCACCGGCAAGAACGGCACGGCGGAGGCGGCCAAGAAAATTATTGAGGACATGACGCATGAGTACACAGTGGGCGAGCGGCTCATAGGCAAAGTGGTAAAAATCGCCGAATTCGGCGCTTTTGTCGCTCTCAACGACACTACCGACGGCATGGTTCATATTTCGGAAATCGCGCCGTTTCGAATTGACCGAGTGGAATCATACCTAAAAGTGGGAGACAAAGTGCCGGTGGTCGTCAAAGAGATAGACGCCGAGCGCGGCCGCGTCAAGCTCTCCATTAAAGACGCGGACCCGAACTTCATCAAACGCAAGAGCGTTTGATGAAGAAATCACAAATCACAATCCGCCAGCTGGCGGACAAATAACAAACAAATCACAAATTCTAATCTACAAACACCGACGTTTGTTTGATTATTCCGGGTTTTGGCTATTGGGTACTATTTGGGAGTTGGTGTTTGTGTATTGGGATTTTTAGCAGCAACGGAGTTGCGCTATACTTAATCCATGCCAAACCCACAAGAAGAAAAAGATGGGGCGCCGAAGCCGCTACGAACCTATCGGAGCGACGTGGAAGAAGTCCTCAAGGAGGGCGAGGGCTCGCTTGCCAAAATCGCCATAGCGGAAAATGAAAAACGGCTTCGGGGAGACTTTGACTTTGAAGAAACCGAGCCGCCGGGGAGGACGAAGCTTGTCGTCTCTGTAAGCGTCGGCCTGATTGTTTTAGGCGTCGGAGTATTATCGGCGCTCTACTTTTTTAGAAACGCGAATAATCCCTCATCGGCAATTTCCGAACCGCGGCCGATTATTATCGCCGATTCCGAAAAAAGTTTTGACATTAAAGGGTTGAACAGGCAGCAGATTATCAGCGCTTTGGTACGCGAGCGGGACGAGGGCGCGGCAAAACTGGCCTCAGTGTCAGCCATAAAATTGACCGAGGGCAAAGGGCAAGAAGCGCGGCCGATTGGGGCGGAGGAATTTATGGCTAAACTGCAATCGCGCGCGCCGAGCGAATTGATTCGTTCGCTTGAGAGTGATTTCATGTTCGGTATCCACGCCTTAAGCAAAAACCAGCCGTTTTTGATACTAAAAGCCAGCTACTATCAAAACGCCTTCGCGGGCATGCTCGCGTGGGAGGGAAATCTGAGAGAGGATATTGGCCCGATTTTCATTACGCCGGAGCCGACGGTCCCCGCCGCGACAAGCGACGAGGTGCTTGGCAAAAACACGGCCTTTGAGGACGTGGTGGTAAAGAATCGCGACGCTCGAGCTCTGCGCGGGGCTGACGGCAAAATAATCTTTTTGTATTCATTCCCCGATAAAAACACAGTCGTCATTACCACCAACGCCGACACGCTTGAACAGGTCGCGGCGAGGCTCTTGGCGGGCAAACTTGTAAGATAAACATACCAATATGCGAATGGATGCGAATCTACGAATGGCTACGAATAAGAAATGCCAAAATTAGTAGTTATTAGTAGTATTAGTATAATTCGTATATTGGTATTGCTTTAGCCAAAAGTTTGTTATGATTCAATCCATGAAAACCGATACAAAACATTTCGAAGAACTTCTGACAAAAGAGCTGGCGAGTTTGGAAAAAGAATTGAAAAGCATCGGGCGAAAGAACCCGGCAAATCCAGCCGACTGGGAAGCAAAACCCAACAAAATGGATGTCATGCCCGCCGACTCAAACGAAGTGGCGGACAGCATTGAATCGTACGAAGAAAACACCGGTATTTTAAAACAGCTTGAAATCCGCTACAACGAGGTCAAGAAAGCGCTTGAGAAAATCAAGGCGGGCACTTACGGACTCTGCGAGGTTGACCGAAAACCGATCGAGCTCGCACGCCTTGAAGCCAATCCAGCTGCCACAGTGTGTAAAGAACACATAACGAACCGCTAATAACTGAATGACTGAATAACAGGAGATTAAAAAAACACCAAAAGAGAATTTTTTGATTGTTATGAGTTATTCAGTAATAAGTTATCAGTTATGAGCTTTGCGAAGGTTTACAGCGCCCAGACCACTCTCTTAACCGCCCAGACTATTACCGTAGAAGTTGACCTCTCCAAAGGCTTGCACGCCTTTTCGGTGGTGGGCTTGCCGGACAAAGGCGTTGAGGAATCGCGCGATAGAGTGGCCGCGGCCATAAAAAATTCCGGCTTCAAATCGCCGAAACAAAAAAACCAAAAGGTGACGGTATCCTTGGCGCCCGCTGACGTTAAAAAAGAGGGCCCGATTTTTGACCTTGCCATAGCCCTCGCCTACCTCAAAGCTTCGGGAGAAAGCGCTTTTAACCCTGAAGGCAAAATTTTTCTCGGCGAACTGTCTCTTGACGGCAAACTCCGGAGAATAAACGGCGTGTTGCCGCTGACAAGACACGCCCGCCACTTGGGCTTCGCCGAAATTTACGTGCCGGCCGAAAACGCCCGGGAAGCGGCTTTGATAGAGGGCATCAAAGTTTTCGGGGTTAAAAGTTTGGAGCAAATTCTGGAGCATCTGGAAACGGACGCGGAGCCCGACCATGTGGGTAAAAGCATGGCGCCTCAAGAAAAAACCGAGGTGGCCAAAAAATTCCAAAGCTATGAAGTGGATTTTTCCGACATCAAAGGCCAGGAAACGGCCAAGCGCGGATTGGAAATCGCGGCGGCGGGCGGCCACAATATAGCCATGTTCGGCCCGCCCGGCACCGGCAAGACCATGCTGGCCAAGGCTTTCCGCCACATCCTGCCGCCCTTATCTTTTGAAAAAATTCTTGACGTCACGGCCATTCATTCGGTCGCCGGCACTCTCAAGGGCGACATGCTCGCCGAGCCGCCTATCCGTAGCCCCCACCACACCGCCTCGTATGTTTCGCTCGTCGGAGGCGGAACCATACCGAAGCCGGGCGAAGTGACGCTCGCCCACCACGGCATATTATTTCTGGACGAGTTCGCGGAATTTGAACGGCGGGCCATTGACGCCTTGCGCGAGCCGCTTGAAGAGCGGGTCATGAGCGTCTCGCGGGCGCGCGGCACGGTGCAATTTCCGGCGCGCTTTACCTTGATTGCCGCCATGAACCCCTGCCCGTGTGGTCACCACGGCTCAAGCGAAAAAAATTGCGTCTGCAGTCCGATAACCCTCAAGCGCTACCAAGATAAAATTTCCGGACCGATTATTGACCGCGTTGATATCTGGCTTGAGGTGCCGAGAATTTCGCACCAAACCCTCTCGGCTGAAACCCTTATTGAAACGACGGACGCCGTGCGGCAGAGAGTCATCAAAGCGAGAGAAATTCAAGAGAAGCGTTTCAAAAAACACAAAAGGCAGATTGACACCAACAGCGACCTGAACGCGCGGGACATTGCCAAACTGATTGCCTTAGACGACCGCGTGACCAAAACTCTCAATGCTTCCGCCGAGCGCCTCGGCCTTTCAGGCCGCGCTTATCACCGAGTCATCAAGCTGGCCCGCACTATTGCCGACCTTGACGGCGCTGAGGAAATCGGCGAGTCGCACGTGCTTGAAGCCATTCAGTACAGGCCGAAGCAACTGGCACAATAGTCGCCTCTTCGGCGACCCGCCGAAGAGGCGGGAATCAAGAATCACGATTCAAGATTCCGGCATTAAAGATAAGAAAACCCGCGCTTTGGGGCGCGGGTTTGTGATTGTGAAAGACAACTACTTTATTTTGTCTAGCGAGGAGCGCGTGGACAATTCCTAATTGTACACAACGTCCGAGCGAAGACAAACTGCAGGTCAACGCCGCCCCGATGTACATCGGGGCGGGGGGACGAACGGAGCGAGTAGCTACATTACCCTGCGGTCTCTGCCACAGGGCCTATATTTTCCCTACCGCAAAATCTGCGAGGAATCTGGCGTATCCCGCCTCCGGAAGCTCGACCCAGAACTCTCTCTCGCAAGTAGTGCAGATACAGCGTACTTTGCGCGAAGCGTCATCCTTTTCCACCGGCAACGCTATGTGCTTGCTGTGTCCTGTTTGCGCACAGATATATCCGCGTTGTGATTTCAAAAGTTCCTGTATATTTGCGCCCATAATCAAACCTGTCGGTAAAAATAAGTTTTGTGAAAAAGACGAGAACTTCAACTTCTAAACACTATTCTAATAAATTAAAAGTGCTTTGCAAGTCAATCATTTTAATGAGCTCCAAGTTTGTTACTAGAAATTTCAAATTATTCTTACCCCACGGTACCCAACTGGGGCGTACGCCCCAGTTGGGTACCGTGGGGGAGGAGGATAGAATTAAGTAAGGAATGAAAAAACGCCACAGGGGAACCGTGGAGAACAAAGGGGGGAGATTATTCCAAAACTGCTTGCTTTGCAAGCGGGTCGGTTTCGCAGTCTTTTTTCTCCGTTCTCCGTTAGTCTGCGTGAAATCAGCGTCAGTCCGCGGAAAATCCGTTCTTCTTAGAATGGATTTTTAGCTCCACGAACTTCAAAGTGAAGATGTGAACCCGTGGACTTGCCGGTAGAGCCGACGTAACCGATGACCTGGCCCTGGTAGACGTACATGCCTTGGTAGATGATGTTGCTGCTCATGTGTGAATACAGTGTTTGGGTGCCATTCGGGTGCGAAATGACTACATACTCGCCGTAGCCGCCGTTCCAACCGTAATTTTTACTGACTATAACCTGCCCGTAGGCGGCCGCCATAATCGGCGTGCCGACCGGAGCGCCGAGGTCAACGGCGTTGTAGCCATGCAGACCTTGGGTTTTGACGTAGTGGGCAAGGGGTTTGACGTAATAGCCGGCATAATTCGGACCGCCGGCGCCGTAAAGTCGCCCAGCCGGTTGATAGACTTTCGGTGTGGCAATTTCTCCGTCCGGAATGATGATATCTGTGCCGACCGCCAAAGAAGCATCCGCTTTCAAACCGTTAAACTGAATGATTTCATTGGCGTCGGCTTTATATTTGGCGGCAATGCTCTTTACAGTGTCGCCGCTTTTCACCGTATATTGAAGGCCGGAAATCGGCAAAATAACCAGTTGGTCGCCTTGGCGCAGGGTCCTGGGGTTGACATCATTGGCCCACATGATGGTATTGACGGACACGCCGAACATCTTGGCAATTTGCGAGAGCGTATCCCCTTCATGCACAACATACAAGCTAATCTGGTCGGAACGGCTTTCCTCAATGTCAACCATCGTGCCTGAAGGGCCGGATTCGGGAAGGAGGGCAGTATCACCAACCACAGTAATGTCTCCGCCGCCCTTGGCTGAATTGGGATTGGGATTGATGGTGGCCTGAAGCAAAGCTATGTTCTGCAAAGTGACAACCGCCGCCGGCTCCTCGCTCGCACGGTCGGAAAACAGGCTAGAAACAAAGGACAAAATGCCAGCATGAGTAAAAGACGGCAAGCTAAATACGACTAAGAAAACAACGAGCTTTGTATGGAAAAAGCTCCTTAATACCGATTTTATACCCTTGTTAAGCCATTTTTTAGAGTTTGGCTGAAAGGGTTTTTGAGAGTCTTGTATAATAAGCCTATATTCTTGGTTAATCTGACTGTCGTACCGTAGAATGGCTTTGTTAAGCCATAAAAGGAAAAAGTACCATTTCTGTCTATACCCAATAGTTTAATTGTAGGGCACTCAAAAGTCAATCCGTAAAAGTGGCCCCTGTGGATAGCGAGATTAGTTGATAGTTGCTAGTTTATAGTTGTTAGTTTACTGAGAAAAAAAGTTTTAGGTCCACTTTCACCTAATAACTAAAAACTGCCAACTACAAACTTTCTTCGTGTTATAGTAACAGCCGATGGACTACCTTGAAGAATTGAACGGCCGGCAACAAGAAGCGGTGCTCCATGTTGACGGACCGCTTTTAATCATTGCCGGAGCGGGGGCGGGAAAGACCAAGACCATCACCTACCGTATACTTCACCTGATAAAAAAAGGCGTGGAGCCGGCAAGCATTCTGGCCGTCACCTTTACCAACAAAGCGGCGAAGGAGATGCGCGACCGAGTCGCAAGTCTCCTAGCCGCCGACAAAACTCTCAATTTCCCCGTCCCTGCCTTTAGTCATTCGGCTATGAGTCGCCAATCGTCAGTCGTCAGTGCCCCTTTTATCAGCACTTTTCACGCCTTGGGCGTCCATATTATCCGCGAAAACGCCAACCTGCTCGGCGTGCCGCGCCACTTCACTATTCTGGACAAAAGCGACTCGCTAAAATTCATCAAGGAGGCAATGGACGCCGAGGCTATTGACCGGAAAAGTTTTGACCCCGCAATGATTCAAAACCTCATCAGTCGCGAGAAGGGCAACGCCGTCACCTGCGCCGAGTTTGAGGCGAAAACCGAAACGGCATACATCCCCCGAATCGTCGCTTCGGTCTGGAAACGTTATGAGGACGCGCTCGGCAGAGAAAAAGCCCTTGACTTTGACGACCTGCTCCTGAAAACCGCCTTGTTGCTCAAAGAAAATCAGTCTGTCAGGGAACACTGCCAAAACACCTGGCGCTACATTCACATTGACGAGTACCAGGACACCAATAGAGTCCAGTATCTCATGGCGAAATACTTGGCGGCAAAACACAAAAACCTCTGCGCGGTGGGCGACATAGACCAAACCATATACAGTTGGCGCGGTGCCGACATTAAAAACATTATGGGTTTTGAAAAAGATTATCCGGAAGCCAAAATTGTTTTGCTTGAGGAAAATTATCGTTCAACCCAGACGATTTTAACGGCGGCCAACCGCGTCATTGCCAAAAATAAATTCCGAAAAGAAAAACGGTTGTTCACCAAAAACGCGCCGGGCGAGCGCCTCGGCCTGCTTGAAGCCTATGATGAAAACGACGAGGCCCGCTTCGTGGCCCTGAAATCCGAAGAGTTGATAGAAGACGGAAAGGTATCGCCTTCGGCAATCGCCGTCCTATACCGAGCCAACTTCCAAAGCCGAGCTCTTGAGGAAGCGATGCTTGCTCAAAGTGTGCCGTACCAAATCTTGGGCATCCGCTTCTTTGAACGAAAAGAGGTCAAAGACGTCCTGGCCTACCTAAAAGCTTCGCTCAACGAGAAGAGCCTCGCCGACTGGAAACGCGTCATCAATGTGCCGCCGCGGGGCTTGGGCAAAGTCGCGGTCCTTAAAATTTTCGCCGGCCAAGAAGAAACTCTGACACCGGCTGCCAGAAAGAAAGTCGCCCAGTTCAGAAAAATCCTGGCGGATATTAAAGCGGCGGCTTTGAGGGAGGAACCGTCGCAAACCATCAAGCACATCATCAAATGGAGCGGGCTTGAAGCGGAACTTCAAAAGGGCGGGGCAGATGACCTGGAGCGGCTGGAAAATATCCGCGAACTGGTAACCTTTGCCACCAAGTATGACGCGCTGGCAAAACCCGAGGACGGCATCCTGCGCTTCCTTGAAGCGGCGGCTCTGGCTTCCGACCAGGACGAGCTTTTGAAAGAGCGCGAGGCGGTGAAATTGATGACGGCGCACGCGGCCAAAGGCCTTGAGTTTGAATATGTTTTCATCACCGGCCTTGAGGAAGATTTGTTTCCGCATAAAAAACTGGGTGACGGCAAATTTGACGAACGGCAAGCCGAGGAAGAGCGGCGGCTGTTTTACGTTGCTCTGACGCGGGCCAAGAAAAAATTGTATCTCTCTTATACCAGCGTGCGCACAATCTTTGGTTCAAAGCAAGTCAATGTGCCCTCCGAATTTATTTTTGACATCAACGAGGAGCTGATTGAAAAAGAAGAGGTATTCGCCGGAGGAGGCAAAATTATATACTTGGATTAATCACCATACGGAAATGGGTACAAATATACGAATGGCTACGAAAATTTCAGAGACGGCATTTCGGTGTTCGTATTATTTCGTATAAATTCGTATAATTTTCGTATGTTTTACAATAAAAAGTCGCTCGGCCAAAACTTCCTGCGCTCAAAAAAAATCCTCAGCGACATCGTAAGGGCGGGGAATATTCTGCCGGCAGAAACGGTGCTTGAGGCGGGGCCCGGAACCGGAAACTTGACGGCGGCGCTGCTCGCCTCCGGCGCGCGGGTCGTGGCGGTTGAAAAAGACCGCCGACTCATTCCTCCGCTTAAAGAAAAATTCGCGCATGAAATTCAAATCGGAAGATTGAAACTTATTGAGGCTGATGTTCTTTCTTTCGACGTCAAAGGTCAATTGTCAAAAGTCAACGGTTGGAAGATTGTAGCCAATCTTCCATACTACATCACGGGCGCTTTCATCAGAAAATTTCTGGAAACCGAATATCAGCCCTCCTGTATGGTTCTCCTCCTTCAAAAAGAAGTGGCCGAAAGAATCGTGGCGCGCGATGGCTCGCCCCTTCACCTTTGCCACTGTCATAGACATAAACAACTTTCCGAAGTAGAAAGACAAAATCTCAAACAACTTTATGAAAAAGGTCTGGGGCAAAGGTGTGGGGGTAAAGAAAGCCTTTTTTCCATGAGCGTCAAAGCCTATGGCACGCCGCGCTATATTGAAACGGTTAAGGCCGGAAACTTTTCGCCGGCACCGAAAGTGGACTCGGCAATTATCTCTATAGAAAACATTTCAAAAAAATTCTTTAATGGATTTTCCGAGAGGGAATTTTTCAAAATCCTCAAAGCGGGCTTCGCCCACAAGCGGAAGCAGCTCGTGGGCACGCTCGGCCTTGACGTAGAAACCCTAAGACGCGCGGGTATCGCGCCAAAAGCGCGGCCGGAGGAATTGGGTCTAAAAGATTGGCTCTGTCTGTTAAAAAGTCTTTAGAACAAGGAGCTCCCTGTCGTCGCCCCGATCTGGCCCTCTGATGGAATAGAAGTGCACCCATACCCTATGTAAATCTGGCATTGAGAGCCGCTAGTGTATTCCCCCAAGACATTGAGTGTAAAGGGAAGATTGTACCCCATGTACATTTGCGTCCCCATGTAATAAGTGAGGAGCACGACATAGGTAGGAGCAGTCGGAGTAATGGTTACCAACCAATTGCCGCTACAGGTGCAGTAAAAAGGAAATAAAACTCGTCCGCCAAAAGGCGTGCCGAAAGCATAAGCTTTTTCACCGATAAAAAATTTCAGAACTGTATTGAGAAATGCCGAAAAATTTTCGCCGCCTTTATATGATTGAACGCCATGGATGGGTACGCCACTTTTTTGAAACTCTTCTACAAAACGTTTCTCGGGCTTTTGAAGCGCGATATCCTTCGCCGCGGCGTCTTTGATTGTGGTGAGCTGATCTCTGCCGTAGCCTTGCTCTGCGCCAACATTGTCAAGCGCCTGAAAAAAAGCCTTTTGGTCAAATTGAACCTGGTCCAAACTGGAAGTGGCTAACACCTGCCCGCCGCCTGTCCGACTGGCTTCGCGATTTGAGGCGGGAGGACTAGCAACGGCAGAATTTTCCACAACTTCGGCGGTTTGGCTCAAGAAAGTTATTTTTTTTCTGGTGAGCGGCCCGACAAACCCGGTGCCTTGGTACAGGCCAGCGGGCAGAAGTATCTCCGACCTGTACTTTTCTTGAAATTTCACCACGGCCCGCCAGGTCGCTCGGCCAAAAAAGCTTGTTTCGTTGCCCGGCGAGCCGGGACCCTCTTCGGAAACTCTGGTGTCCGAATCCTGGTTCAAAAAACGTTGCAATTCCAAAACAGCCGCTCCCGCAGAACCCGGCCGCAAGTTTTGGTTAAAAGTAAATGCCGCGGCAAAGGACGGGGCCAACAACAATAGAAAAGTCAAACGCCAAAAGATTTTCATTAAATAAATTATACTACAAAGGATTGCCTAATTACACCGGCCAACCCGCCGCGTCAACACGGCGGGTTGGCAACAGGGGACTTAGCGGTAACCCTTGAAGTAAGGTTGAAAAAGTAAAAAAGTGGCTTAAAAGCTTAAAAGCGAGAGTTGGAAATTTCTTTCCCCATCCATGAATAAGATTGCTATAGCAATCTTATTCGTGGATGTTATAATTAGGCGATATGGGAAAGTTGGAACAAGAGGTAAAAATTCGTACCCGCAATACAAAAATCAAGCGTGCCATACTGACTGCTCTTGTGGTTACCGTAGCCGGCTCCCTCAACCCGACTGCCATGGTGTCAGTTGTGTTGCGCGCTCTCAATATAAAAAGGGATAAATATCGTTCGGCCCGGAACACCTTTTACTCCGCCCGCGGGCGACTGCTTCGGCAAGGACTGATTGAGTATAATAATGGTTTTTTCAATGTGACTGATGAAGGGAGACGAGCGCTTCAGAGTATAGAATTCAGCAATGCCAAACCGAGTAAGCCTCCTCGCTGGGACAAAAAATGGCGCCTGCTTATTTTTGACGTAAAGGAAGAACGCAAAACTCAGCGAGAAAAAATCCGCCGCACGCTTATTGCCATCGGTTTCCTCCGTTTGCAAGACAGCGTGTGGGTATATCCTTATGACTGTGAAGATTTGGTTGCATTGTTGAAAGCTGATTTTAAAGTGGGCAAGGAACTGTTGTATTTAATTGTGGATGCCATTGAGAACGATTCGTGGCTTAAGAAAGAATTTAATCTTCCTGCCAATTAACAAAGACTAAGGATTGGCTGGCACAAACCAAACGGCCGCGAAGAGGCCGTGCGGTTCTCTTTATTGCGCTGTCTGCGGACTGTCTTCAAACTGCTTTCAAACTATGTTCTTAATGTTTTCTGTCATTCCTTGTCCATCGTTAAGATTGCTATAGCAATCTTAAAGATGGACGAACTCCTAAAATTGTTACTCCGCAAGTGTTTGTCTACTTGTGTTTGTCTGCAAAACTGGGGAAACAGCTTGCCGATTTCTCTGATATACTTAAGGCACAAAGAGTGTGCGGGGCCTTCTCCCACGCGTTTCTTTGCTTAACAATGGCCATGCCAAGCAGAAAAATTATTCTGGCCGCCTCGGTCGCAGTTGTCGTCATTGCTATCACTCTTTTATTGACCCGCCCGCCAAAAGTCAGCTACACGGCGGCTACGGCCGGTAGCGCCACCACCACTGGCGTTCTGGCCAAAGACTCCGACCAGGACGGCCTCAAAGATTGGGAGGAAGAGTTGTGGAAAACCGACCCGCAGAATCCCGATACCGACGGCGACGGCGCGCCGGACGGCCAAGAAATCAAACTGGGCCGAAACCCGCTCCTCAAAGGCCCGAACGACAGGCTGGACAGCGAAACCGTCAGCAATAAAATCAACTCTCAAACGGACGCCGACCTTTCCGATACCGACAAATTCTCCCGCGAGCTCTTTGTCAAAATCATCGCCGCCAACCAATCGCCTACGCCCCCCACCGAGGCCGACTTCCAAAATTTCCTCAACGCGACCATCAAAAACGAGATAGACAGCCAAAAACTCAAAATCCACACCGCCGCTGATTTTTCGATTGATATGGCGGAAACTGCCGAAAAAATCAAAACCTACGGCAACGCCATCGCCGCCATGCTCAAAAAGCCGCCGCCCCAAAAACTTGAATATGAAATCAGCACAGTAGAGCGGGCGGAGAAAAATAAAGACCCGTCCGAGCTCAAAGCGCTTGAAGGCAACATCACGGCCTATAAGCACATTGAGAATGATTTGCTCAAACTGACCGTGCCCCAGAGCGCCCTAGAAATGCATCTCGCGCTCGCCAATGCCACAGCGGGCATGGCTTGGAGCATCACGGGGCTTTCATACATTATGACCGACCCTTTAAAAGCCTTGCCGGGAGTGGCCGGCTACGCGGAGAATGCTCAAAACTTTTCCGATGCCGTCCGGGCTTTTAGAGGCTACTTTGAGAACGCGAATGTCACATTTAACCCCGAAGATGATGGCTACCGTTTCTTTGATGAGTTATAATAAGGAGCGAGCGAATCCCGACTTTGCGAAGGGCATAATTTCTCATGAATAAAAGTCTAAAACATTCAATTTTGGGAATTATCGTTGCCTCACTCGTAGCGCTTCCAGCGCTTGTGGGATTTGCGACAGCCGCGCAGGCTGACGTGACAAGTTGCCTCGGGGGTCTCTTGCTTAGCAAAACTAAAAGTAAAATCGGAACGACAGTGGCGACCACGCAAGGAACCGCAGCGCAAACAAGCGCGGAGATAGAGGCGCAGGCCAGCGGCATCCAAGCTGTTCCTGTGAGCGATGCCGGCACGCAGGCCTTCATCAAAGCTAATACAACCGCTATCACGGCCTTGGCCAAAGACAATTCCAAAATAGCGGGAGACAACGCCGCCCAAAATACCGGCTCTACCATCCAACGCTGTATCGTGGAACCCCTCGTGACCATCATGGTACGGGCGCTCCTAGACAAATTCACCGCCGCGACGGTCAATTGGATTAACTCCGGCTTCCAAGGCAGTCCGCTCTATGTTACCAACCTTCAGGGTTTCCTGGCCGGCGCCGCCGACCAGGCCGCCGGACAATTTATCCAGGGTCTGGGGCCCATCGGCTCCATCCTCTGCAGTCCGTTTGACCTCCAGCTCCGTCTATCGCTTGGCCTGCAATACTCCCAGCCGGGCTACTACCAATACATCGGCTGTCGGTTAAGCGACATCCAAAATAACATCCAGCGGGCTTTCACCAGCGGCGCCTGGGGCAGAAACGGCTGGGACAGTTGGATTCAGCTTACCGCTTACCCGCAAAACAACCCTTACGGCGCCTACCTCAAGGCGGTTGACTCCATTGACGCCAGCATTGCCGGCACTCAATTCACCCTCACCAAACAGTTGGACTTCGGCAAGGGCTTCCTGTCGTCAGTTGACCCGAGAACCGGCAAAATCACCACTCCGGGGTCACTCATTGAAGACCAGCTCTCCAATACTTTGGGAGTTGAGGTGCAAAGAGTGGGCCTGGCCAAAGACCTTGATGCCATCCTGGGCGCCTTGGTGGGCCAGATGATAAACCAAGTGATGGGCGGTTTAGGCGGTCTGGCGGGCGCGAGCGATTCCCGTTCCGCTTCAGTCAACTACTCGTCAGCGGTTGAACGCGCCTCTAGGCAAACTGTTGACGCCGTCATCGCCAATAGTAGGCAGGCGCAAACTCTGCCAGACGGCTTTATTATGAACACTGGCACAGGCACCCTCAATCCAACCGGCGCCGGCGGTCCGACGCCCCTCGCTTTCTGTACCCAGTTTAGAAATAATATCTACGGCACCAATACCGGCAGCTCTTTGATTTATGTAAAAGTAAACGGCGCGACGACCGCCCCTAACGCCACTCCAATCCTAACTTCTAAAACCACCGCCGCGGGCGTCACCACTGCGTGGACTGTCGCCGACTACAATAATCTCTTCCGCTTCTGCGCCAATATCAACTTGACGGCGCCAATCGCCGGCGACACAGCCGAATTCAGGCAACAGCTGGATGACGCTGACACAGAATTAGAGGATGCTAACAGACAATTGGCGGATGCCGGTCGTCAAACAGGAAGCCCGTCGGTAGCTCTAGTTGACAGAGAAATTCGTCTGGGAACCGCGAAGCTAAATCAGTCACACATTGATAGAGAAAACGGCAGGGAGCTCGGCCCCATGAACGCGGCCGGCGGCTTTAGCTATTCCGACACTAAGGACGGCAGTGAGCATTGGTGGACGGCCTCGCTCAACCAATCGGAAGAAATTCAAACCATCAGGGTAAGGTCAAGAAATGCCGCTTTAGGAGCTGGTATCAATGTGAAGTTGGCAGAGTTGACTGAAAAAAAAGGCTTGCCCATCAGTCCAAGCGATGCTACGGGTCATATAGTGTTCCAGTACCCAAACACAACCTCCCCGCCCAATTTTACCAAGGAAGGGACTGATGGTAACTTTACTCTCACTCTTAACCCGCCGGTTACCGCGAGCGCCATTGTCATTTCTAAAGCAACTCGCATCAGCCTTGCGGAAGTTAAACTGTTCCGCCCCCAAGAACAGGCGCTTTCATTTTCACCCGACAAACAAGAGGCCAAACCGAATGTCTCGCCCGCAAGCGACTACTACAACCCGACAAACAGAGATTTTTCCAACACCTTTACCCTCTCCGCCGCTCAAACGCAAAGCGGCCTCAAAGCCCGGCTTAAATTATTGGGGGTTCTGACGTCCGGAGCCGGCCAGCCCGTTCAATTTTCAAGCGTCTTTGCCGCTAATAGTCTAAAAATCAACGACACAATTAACGACGCGTCGATTGATACCAGCCAAAACTCCGTGATTTTTAAGCAAAATTTCTCGCTCACCCAAGGCGACTCCGTAGAATATACTGAAACGGGTACAATATCCAACTCACCGGGATTCAACAATTCAAATAGCACGCCCTATCTTTCATACAAACTTGTCATGGAAATTTTTAAAACCGTCAACGGCGTAGACCAATCGCCAATCGCCGTCCAAACCACCACTTTTATCGTCCGATAAATGGAAGCATGCTCCCGTTAGAAGTGCCACCGGCTTTAATTGAAAAACAGCTAAAAAATAATTACTATTATATGACATCAACTTTTGTTAATTTTTGTTAATTATTAAACTTCTAACTGGATGAAGAAATTTTGAGATGAACATACGAATATGCGAATTATACGAATAATACGAATGGCTACGAATAAGACCCGCCCCGCCCGAGGCGGGCGGGGGCGGGGCGGGACCTGGCTTATCACATTTTTTATAGCGGCAGTCGCGGTCGGACTGGCATTCTCGCCCGCCGGTGGTTTTAAAGCGGCTGTGTTCGCTCAAACGGATTTTAATCCTGCCATTCCGCCGCAATCAGTGGAAGATATTGAAGCCCTCGAAGCTTACAGGTCATTTGATCCTACGGTTCCGCCGCAATCGGTGGAAGATATTGAAGCCCTAAATGCTTACACGAGGGCCAGTAACGCCGCCGATGCTTACACGGGGGGCAGTGGCGTCACCCAAGGGGCGGATAACCCCGGCGCCAAGGCGGCGGCGGTTCAAGAGAAGGGCGCCCCGCCCAAGAAACCGAAAACGATAGGTTGTATCGCACTTACTGTCCTAGGGGTCCCAGTCGCCTTTAACTGGGACGCCTGCGCCGCCAATATCGTCTACCTCATCATGTGGATTTTCTCCTGGATACTCTGGCTGGCCGGGATAATCCTGGACATGTCCATCTACTACACCCTCAACCTCTCCGACCTCATGAGCCATGTGCCGGTGGTTGACATCGGCTGGAAAATTTTCCGCGACCTCGCCAACATCTTGTTCATCTTTATTCTTCTTTGGATAGCCATCGGCACCATTTTAGGGTTAGTTTCGGGGAAAACCAAAGAGATGGTTTTCCACTTGGTTATTGTGGCGCTTCTTATGAACTTCTCGCTCTTCATCACCAAAGCGGTCATTGACGGGTCAAATATCGTGGCCCTCCATTTCTATAACCTCATAGTAACGCCGAGCGCCGGCAGAACCGGTTTGGCGGCTCTGACGCCTAACTCAAGCTTCTCCGGCGCCTTCATGGAGGGGTTAAGAATCCAAACCCTCTACGACCCTCAAACAGCCGGCGGGCAAGCGCTGCGAGATACGGGTAGCTTCACCGACTTTGCCGCTCAAGTAAGCGGGGTGGTCATCAACATGGGGAAGGTTATCCTCATGGGCCTTTTAGGCATCATCTTGATGCTCACCGCCGCCTATGTCTTTTTGGTAGCCGCCATTCTATTCATCATCCGGGTCGTTGTCTTAATGATGGTGATGATTCTCTCGCCTTTGGCCTTCCTGGCCTTCGCTCTGCCCGCCGCCAAAGAATACGCCGAGGTGTGGAGAAAACAGCTCATCAACCAGTCCCTCTTCGCGCCGCTTTACCTTGCCCTCTCTTATGTGGTGGTAGGAACCATTCAGTCCGACGCCTTCAAATATGGAGTAATGTCAGTCAACAGACAAGATACCACGGCCGCGGCGGCGGCCACGGTAACCTCAGCGGCGGCCGTGTTTGGTATCGGTCCCGGCGGAGCGGTTTCCACCGCCGGCTTCGCCTTCGTTTTCAATTTTATTATTTTGATTGCCTTGATGCTGGCCTCCATTCTCGTGGCCAAGAAAATGGGAGCCATCGGGGTGGAAACCGCCGTCAAGCTCGGCAAAGAGGCGCGCGGGTTTGTGGGCAGGCAGATTATGCGCGGCACTTATGTCACTGCCGCTGGCGGGGTGGTTGGTTATGGCGCTAAAGGAGTGGGGGCGGTCGTGGGTAGAATTCCCGGTTTAAAAAATGTCGGGGATAAAATTTCCGGCTTCGGTGAAAAAACCATGGAAGGAGCTGAAAGGGTTCAGAAGAAAATTGACATCGCCGAGCTGGACAAAAAATTCGGTAAGAGTACGTTTGGCAGGACGGAACTCGGCGATTTCATTAGACAAGAAACTACTGGCGGTGCTCTTTTCGGAGTCAAAGCCAAATTCGGCGCCGAGAAGACGGTCAAACAGGCTTATGAGGAAAGCGAGAAATTGCGTGAGTTGCGAGAGGATACTAGAAATAAAGAGGCGGTTCAACAAGCCGCAGACCGTCTAAAAATTGCGGAACAAGCCGAGAAAGCTTACGCGAGACCGGATATAAAAAACTTCACCGATAAAGATGGGAAAGTTGATGAACAGGGATTCGCAGCGGCTGAACAAACCTATATTGAAAAATTGAAAGAGATTCTTAGGCCTAAAAGAGATGATTTTGAAAACAGCTCGGATTTTGACGCGGCAGAAAAATTTTACCGAAAAATCGTTGAACAACTTGATCTTAAACAACCCAAAAGGGCCGATTTTTCTACGCAAGCGGAATTTGATGCGGCGCTCACAGCTTATGAGAACAGACCACTTGAGCGACCGACATCACACGCCTCAACCACAGAGTTAAAAGTGGCGCAAATAATGTATGACAATATTGAAAAGCAAAAGACAATGCAGGAAAAGGATACCGAGGAGAAAAGAGCGGCAGTGGGGACGGCTATGAACTTTTTGTCTCCCCAAGGTTTTGCCGAACTAAGCGAGCGTGATATTAAAGAGCTTGCGCC
>JACPHR010000014.1 GCA_016188455.1 Candidatus Tayloriibacteriota bacterium
CACCCTTTACACGCTCGTGAAAGGCTTTATGGACGATGTGCCGGTCGCCAAGATCAAAGAATTTGAAGCCGGTCTTATCGACTACACCGAAAGCCACGCAAAGACTTTCTACAAAGATGTTAAGGAAACCAAAATGTGGACTGATGCCGGCGAGGCGGAAATTAAGAAAGTGATCGCAGAATTCAAGAGTGGATTCAAGATTTAAGATTTAAGAATTTAGAATCATGGTCACCGGACAAAAATCCGGCTCAGTGGGTTACCCAAAACATTCAGAAATTATAGCAAATGAGGAAAGATTTTCAAAAATGGCATACCAAAAAGGAACTGTTGGACAAGGAGAAGAATCGCCCACTCTTTAACGAACAAGAAGTTTGGTTCTGTTCGCTTGGTGCGAACGTTGGTTCCGAACAGAATGGAGTTGGAGGCGAATTTTTAAGACCCGTTGTCATAGTCAAAAAATTTAACACAGAAATTTTTTGGGGAATACCAACCACGAAAAAGGAGAGGGAGGGCGATTTTTATTTTTATTTTTCCTTTCAAGAAAATGACTTCACCACAGCCATCTTATCCCAGATTCGCTTGATTGACGCTAAAAGATTGTCGCATCAAATAGGAAGAATGAGGCGCAATGATTTCAAGGAAATGAAAAAACGCCTCACTTCATTTCTGAAGTAAAGCGTCTTTTCTTTTGACCTCCGCCTTACGGCGGAGTCGGGCTCAAGGCCATTTGTACCCACATCCTAGCAAGCGGCTTGCTAAAAGTCAAGCAAAAAGTTGAAAATTGCCGAATAAAATGCTAAAGTACGGCTATAAAAAACAATTTTACAGAGACCTCCGCAACGCCAAAATGTGGAGCGACGCCGGCGAAGCCGAGCTTAAGAAAGTGATTGGAGAGTTTAAGGGGAGTTTTAAGGTGTAAGTTTAAAGTTGAAAGTAATACAAACATGAAAAAATTTATTATCACAATTGTATTTCTAGGTATTCTTTCAATTTCTACTTCAGCGGAAGCGAGAACAACTCGCGTCAGTGGCTACTATAAACCAAAAACTGGTGCTTATGTAATGCCACACTACAGGACGACACCAAATAGAACTAGGTTTGATAACTTTTCAACAAAAGGAAATTACAACCCCTATAATGGTAAAAGTGGAACTGTAAATCCTTATAAGTGGTAAATTTATGGAAGAAAAACAAATTAAACACTGGTTGAAGGAAAATTGGTTTAGGTTAGTTATTGCCATTGCAATTATTTCGATTGGCCTATCACTTTTTTATTACTTAGTAATTTTCACTTCCCAAAAAGAACAAAATAGATTAAATCAGGAAACTCAAAAACAATTATTACAGGAGCAAGAAAAACAACAAAAAGAAGTGCAAATTCAGAAACAAGCTCAAATTACAGCTGAGAATAAATATTGGGATGATTGGAAATATTCAATTCAGGATTTAATAAATTCAGGGACTAAATTAAGCTCTGATGCAGAAACTGATAAAAGAGCTTTTAGTAAGTATTTAGAAGGACTATACCTCATAAAATCAAAAACGCCTCAGCAGGACGCTGGTTTTTATGCACTAACAGGCCTCGTTAAAGCTTATGAGAACTACATCGAAACATTACAGAACTTTATTGATAGTTTGAATAAAAGCCAATCAATTTCGTATGAAATGTTATTAGCAACTGAAAATAGAGACCGACCTGCCCTAGATGCACTTAAAATGAGACTTAATGACAATCAAAATAGTGTGATGTATTGGGGTGGAGTGAAAGAAAAAGAATTCAAAGATGCGGAGGCATTAAGAACCAAAATAATTAAAAACAGCCAATAGACCATGATCGCAGACAATAATCTTTATAAAAGATCTTTACTCTGGATATGCAATAAACAAGGTTCTACTTTTACCTTAGCTGATATGCAGAAAGAACTTGGGTTAAATAATGATCAACTAAATTGGATACATACAACTCTGCGTAGCAACATGCCAATTGCTGATAATTTAATTGCCCACCACAGTTACATCAATGACGCTAATGAGCATCGATTTATAATTACAGCGAAGGGAATGCAAGCCGCCGAGGCACTAAAATTAGACAAGAAAGAGTGGTATGAGAAATGGTGGGGTATTATTATTCTGAGTCTCATCATAGCTTTTTTAATATACAAATTTGGTTGGAATCAATAACTGTCATGCAAGGTACAAAAGAAATTAAAAGACGCATCAAGAGCGTCAAAAGCACGAAGAAGATCACCAAAGCTATGGAATTGGTGGCTTGCCTGCGCGTACTCGCAAGCAGGCGATGTAGCAAATAGCCGGAAATAATGATAAAATGCTCGTATGTCAACGGATTTAGAAACAATCAAGCGGAAAATCGCTCTAAATAAGGAATATTTGCTGAAAACCTATGGCGTGGAAGAGATAGGTGTTTTCGGCTCGTTCGCGCGGGGAGACAACGACGCGAATAGCGATATTGATGTTGCCATTGAACTGAACCGTACAGTGCCTGTAGGACTTTTAGCATTTGCCCGTATGCAATTCTATTTGGAAGATGTACTGGGACGAAAAGTGGATCTAGTAATAAAATCCGGAATAAAGCCCATGATTAAAGATAGAATTTTAAGCCAACTGATTATCGTATGAGTGAAAAAAGAAGCGTACAATTATTTATTCAGGATGTGTTTGATGCTATTGAGAAAATCAATAGCTATGTTTCTGGCATTACTAGCGAAACGGAATTGAAAAATGATAAAAAGACATACGACGCGGTGATATGGAATTTTACTATTATCGGTGAAGCGGTCAAAAATATTTACGACGAGGTTCGTAAAAACCACCCGAATGTTGAATGGAGAGAAATTATGGCCATGAGAAATCTTATGGTGCATGAATATTGGGGAATCAACGAAGGGGTTGTGTGGGATGCCATCAAAAATGATTTGCCGGAATTGAAAAAAATTATGACGAAAATTAAAAACAGCCTGAACTAAACCCATGCAGGGAACGAAAGAGATAAAGCGGCGAATAAAAAGCGTAAAAAGCACGAAGAAAATCACCAAAGCTATGGAATTGGTGGCGGCTTCAAAGATGAAACGCGCGGTGGCGTCCACTCTGGCCTCGCGTTTATACGCCGAATACTCATGGGAAATTTTGCAATCAATTGCGAATAACATAGAAGAGATTAATCATCCGTTGTTCGCAAACCCCGTTAGAAGTCCGTCCCGCGGCGGGACGGCTGATGTTTCCGAAAACCAGACTTCTAACGGGGCGGGTATTTTACTCATACTCATCACTTCAAATCGCGGCCTGTGTGGAGCTTATAACTCTCAAGTTATTAAAAAAGTCCTTACGTTACTAAAAAAAGAACGCGGCGCGACCAACATTGATTTTATTACCATAGGGAAAAAGGGTGATGTCGCCATGCGCCGGCTCGGCCGAAAAATCATCGCCACTTTTACCGAACTGCCGACCAACATTTCCCTCTCGGATGTACTCCCTATTTCCAAATTGGCAATACAAGAATACGCTGCGGGCAATCCCTCCTCCGCTCCTCCTTCGCCAATAGCTACGGAAGGACGCGGTAAAGCTACGGCGGGCAAGTATGACAAGGTCCTCGTCGCCTACACCGATTTCGTTTCGACCATGCTCCAAACGGCGAATATCAAACAAGTGGTTCCCGTTTCCAAAACTGATTTGAAAGAATTGATTTACGATTTGGGACGTAGCCCCCACTTGGAGGTTTCACCTCCAAGTGGGGGCGGGGGCGGCAAAATTGATTATTTGATTGAAGGGGACAAGAACGCTCTCCTCGGTTCGCTCGCCGAAAAGCTCTTGATTGAAGGGGACAAGAACGCTCTCCTCGGTTCGCTCGCCGAAAAGCTCGTCCGGATGCAAATCTACCAGATGCTTCTTGAGTCCAATGCAAGCGAGCAATCGGCCCGCATGGTCGCCATGAAAAACGCCTCGGACGCCGCCGGAGAAATGATAGAGGACCTCACCTTAGTCTTCAATAAAGCAAGGCAGGCTGGCATCACGCAGGAGATTTCGGAGATTAGCGCGGGTATGGCATCAGTTAGTTAGCAGATTTAAGATTAAAGATTTAAGTAAGATGCGGTTCACAGATTTACAGGTGTATAAGCGACTTTTCAAACTTGCGCTTGATGTAAACAGATTAACCATGACTTTTCCGAAACATGAACTATACGAGCTCGGGTCGCAACTACGGAGGTCTTCAAACTCTGTCCCTGCTAATCTTGCGGAAGGATTCGGAAATAAGCACACAAATATTTTCACGGAATGCATCAGTCGATCTCAAGGAAAACTTAGAGAAACCCACCACCACTTAAGCATCGCTCACCACAAAGATTATTTAAAGAAAGAAGAATTTGATAAGCTTTACGGAGAGTACGAGAAATGTTCAAAAATGCTTTACGGTTTAGAAAAATCATTATTAGCAAAACCTAAGAAATCTTGACCTCAAAACTTCCCTACTGTAATCTTAGGTTTCCGTTTTACTTAAATCTTAAATCTTTAATCTATGAAAGGAACTATCAAGAAAATCATCGGGCCGGTGGTGGATGTTGAGTTTGCCGATCATGTGCCGGAAATTTATAGCGCGCTCGAAATAGTCTTTCCCTCGAGAAACTCGGGACAAAACAAGAAGCTTGTTTTGGAAACCGAACAGCATGTTGGCGGCAATACCGTACGCGCCGTGGCCATGGATACGACCGACGGCCTCTCGCGCGGTATGGAAGTAACGGACACACTCTCGCCTATTTCCGTTCCTGTCGGCAAAGAAACGCTGGGCAGAATTTTCAATGTGCTGGGTGACGCGATTGATGATTTACCCGCCGTAGCTTTAGCGAAGGAGGGCGATAAATCCAACTGGCTTCCAATCCACCGCAAAGCGCCAGCTTTCGTTTCCCAATCAACCGAAGTGGAAATTTTGGAAACCGGCATCAAAGTCATTGACCTCATCTGTCCGGTGCTCAAGGGCGGCAAAGTGGGACTTTTCGGCGGCGCAGGCGTCGGCAAAACCGTTGTCATCCAGGAACTCATTCACAATATCGCCGCCAAGCACGGCGGCTACTCGGTCTTCGCCGGTGTCGGTGAGCGCACCCGCGAAGGCAACGACCTTTACCATGAAATGAAAGAGTCCGGCGTGTTGGACAAAGTGGCCATGGTGTTCGGCCAAATGAACGAGCCGCCGGGTGCCCGCATGCGCGTCGCTCTCTCCGGCCTCACCATGGCCGAATACTTCCGCGACGCCGAGGGTAAAGACGTGCTTTTTTTCATGGATAATATTTTCCGCTTCACCCAGGCCGGCTCGGAGGTTTCGGCTTTGCTTGGACGCATTCCTTCCGCCGTGGGCTACCAGCCGACTCTTGCCACCGAAATGGGCAACCTGCAGGAACGTATCACCTCCACCGACAAAGGCTCGGTGACCTCGGTGCAAGCCGTCTACGTCCCGGCTGACGACCTAACCGACCCGGCTCCAGCAACCACCTTCTCGCACTTGGACTCCACCGTTGTCCTCAACCGTTCCCTATCCGAAATCGGTATCTACCCTGCCGTGGACCCGCTTGACTCGTCATCCACCATTCTTGACCCGCACATCGTGGGCAAAGACCATTACTTTGTCGCCCGAGAGGTCCAGCGCGTGCTTCAGCGTTACAAAGACTTGCAGGACATCATCGCTATCCTCGGTATGGAGGAACTCTCCGAAGACGATAAAGCCCTCGTCATCCGCGCCCGCAAGCTCCAAAAATTTCTCTCCCAACCGTTCTTTGTGGCCGAACAATTCACCGGCGCGAAGGGGCAGTATGTTCCCCTCGCCGAAACCATTCGGTCGTTTAAGGAGATTCTTGAAGGCAAACACGACAGTAAGGCGGAGGGAGAGTTTTATATGAAAGGTGAGATGCGGTAAAGGGAACCCATTCTTATGGGAACCGCACCGCAAGACCTTTGATAATAATTTGTGAGTTTTACTAAACGAAACAAATTATAGAAAAGGTGTACAGTTCCTGTAAGGAACATTATAATTTTTCGGGAAAAGGTCGAACCTTTCTTCCGATCCAAGGTTCGACCTTGGGGAGAAAAACTAAAGAGGTTTAATCTAATGGCCAAAAAACTCAAACTAAAAATCATCACTCCCGAAAAGCTCGTGTTTGAAGAAGAGGTGAACCAAGTGACTTTCCCGTCAACAGAGGGAGAGTTGACTGTCTTGCCCGACCACATTCCTCTTATCGCGGGGCTGGCTTCAGGTGATGTTGTAGCCGTCACAAACGGCGAGCATATTCCGATGGCCGTGGCAGGCGGGTTTGTGGAAGTTCACCCCGTTAGAAGTCTGTCCCGCGGCGGGACGGCTGGTGCTTCAGAGCACCAGACTTCTAACGGGGTAAAAGAGGAAAAATACACGACCGAGGTGGTTATAATGGCCGACTTTGCCGAACATGTTTCCGAACTCTCCGAAGCAGCCATAGAAAAAGCCAAAGCCCGCGCCGAGGAACTGCGCAAACAAATGGAAAACAAAGAGGTGGTAGATTACGAACACTTTGCCGCCGAGCTGGAACGCTCTCTCACCCGCGTCAAAATCAGTGACAAATGGCGAACGAAAAAATACAGAAAATAAAAATCAATTGGGGATAGAAAACAACAACCCTTAAGCTTGAAGAAATAATTTTGCACTATAGCTTATCTTGCTCTTGCCTACTCATACACCAATTACACACGGCCGTGTGTAATTGGTGTATGATGCATTTACTATAAAAAATAGAGACCGGCGGCGTCCCGCCTTGCGGGAAACCGCCTTTTCATTTATACATTTAATTGACTTTTCCCGCCCAATGAGTAGACTTGAAAACGGCTATATCTATCCGACTGTTTCGGAAAGATATGGATACAGCGCAACATTGTACCCAAATTTGGCCTTTGAAAGGAAACATGAACATACCAAACGCGGAACGGCTTGTGGTTGCGGCGGATTTCACGCCGGACGCCACGGGCAGAGAGGGCGTCAGGAAAAAAGTACTGGTGCTGGCGGAAGAACTGAAAGGGATGGGAGTCGTCATCAAGGTGAATTCCATCTTGCGTGCCTGCGGTTACGGCCTCATCAGGCAAATCCACGATCTTGGTCTTCGGGTTGCCGCAGACTTGAAACTGGTTGATATCAAAAACACGCTTGAAACAGATGGAGCGTTGCTTGCCGAAGAAAAGCCCGAGTTCCTCACAGTCATGGCCAACGTCGGCGTTGACGGAATGTCTGCCGTACGCGCAGCCCTGCCCGGCACGGAAGTCTGGGCGGTAACAGTGCTCACGACATTCGACGACCAGGTGTCGAGCGAAATATTCGGGTGCACTGCCGATGAAGCCGTGCTGCGATTCGCCCGTTTGGCGAAAAGCGCGGGGATTCCCGGTTTGATTCTCTCGCCGAAGGAGGGAAAAATCATCCGAGCTGACGCCAACTTGAATGGCCTCAGACTTAACAGCCCGGGAATCAGATACCCCTGGGCCGAGGTGAAAAAAGACGACCAGGTGCGGTTTCTGCCAGCCGGCGAAGCGGTCGCTTCGGGAATTGACCGGGTAGTTGTCGGTCGTCCCATTCTCAACGCGGGACCAAATGACGACCCAACCAAACCAAAAAGCAGGCGCGAAGCCGCGGAGTGGATTCTGCGCGACATCGCCGAAAACCTGGCAAATCAGGAGAAAGGAATGACAGTATGACCCTCATTGAACCCCGTCTGGGCGAGAGCTTGATACGCATTGCGAAAAACTGCGATGCTCTCTACATCTGCCCAAAGGACGCAAAGGGAAAGCGGCTAGGCCCGCTAGTCGCCTACGCGGGCAAAAGCAAGGATGGCAAAAACCTCATCGGCGACATTTACTTCAACTTCCGCCGGATTGAACCGCATACGGCGGCGGTGGAACGTTTCGCGCAAGTGCTCTGCGAGCGCCTGGCGGAACAGATGGCCAATTGTCCATTCGACACCGTCTGCGGCATTCCTCACGGCGGCAGAACTCTGGCACAGGCCTTGGCGCGGAAAGCTCGGGCGCGGTTCGTTTACGCCGACAAGGTTCCCATTCCGACTGAACCAGGAAAAAAGCAAGAGTACGTCTGGGACTTGTCCCAGTTTACTTTTGAGCCGGGTGAAAAGTTGTTGGTCGTGGAGGATGTAATCAACAATCTCCAGAACACCGACAACACTCTGGCGCAAATTGCCAAGACGGGAGCCACAGTAACCTGCCTCGCCGCCGCGCTCAACCGTTCGCCATTTGCCGACAAATCGTACACGCCAAAAAGCGGACCGTTTGAGGGGAAAGAACTGCCGATTGTAGCGGCAATTCGCGAACCCTATCCGGAATATCCACAAAACGACCCGGCAGTGGCGGCCGATGTCACTGAGGGAAATGTCGAATTTGAAGTCAAGAAAAATTGGCCGAAACTCGTGGCGGCGATGGAAGTTCATCAGGCCGCGTAGATTTGGGTGAACCACGATTCCTGTTTTCTTAATCATAGGCGACGCTTTTCACAACAGCGTCGCTTTTTTATTTTTATTTTTTGGCCTTATTGTCTAATTCGTGAGAATTAGACAATAAGAAACTTGAGTTTAAGACCGCAGCATTTTTTCAGTGCCGTCGGTAACGTCAATGAGGCGTGACGGTGGCGCGGCAACCGCGCCGCCGTCTTGGTAAAAATTCACCCCATTAGAGTCAAAAACGCACTGCGAGCCCTCGCGGCCTCTAACGGGGCGAGCATGATGACCAAAGTAGGCTCGGGCTTCGGCAATAGTGCGAGCGACGGGCAAGCCTTGCGGGTTCGCGGAAGGCGCGACGAGCGGACCGACTTTATGCAGAAGCGCACGGAGCTCGCGTTCCGATGGACATCGGAACGCGAGAGTATTTTTACCCCGATGAAGATAGGAAAACTTTTCGCCAGTGCAAGGCAAAATGACGCTCGTGGGTCCCGGCCAAACCCTGTCTAAAATTTTATTTTGCGCCTCGGTCGGCACCACGCCGAATTTTTTCAAATCACTCTTATCGGCAATCAAAATGATAAATGGCTTGTTCAAATCCCTTTTCCGCAATCGGTAAATCTCGTTCACGACTTTTTCATTAAAAGCCGACCCGACAATGCCGTAGGTCGTATCTGTCAGAATCACGGCAATCCCGCCGCGTAAAAGCACACCCGCCGCTCCCTTCACACGCTTCCTCTCTTTCCACCGGCAAATTACATACAAAGCCACAGTTAGAATCAAAAACCTGGGCGCAAAATTGATCAAGGTGTCGCTTGCCGAATGAGAACGCGCGTCAATCGCCCGAAAAACAGCAACAGTGGCTCCAACATACAAAATTATAATAAGCCAGCTCTGCCAAATTTTTCTTTTGAATCCTGATTTTTTCATTTAAGATCCTCAACTAATTTCGCAATCTTTTTTCCATCTCGGGCAAGCCAGCGGATATTGCCGTCAATTTTTTCCAACACTTGCTCCACGGCGCGGGCGGCGCCGGGGGCGGGGTGGGTTCTAAAAAATTTTTTGAAATCGTTGTAAGCTTCGCGGGTATGGAAAACACTGCCGGCTTTGACCAGCCGGGAAAGAGCGTAGCCGCCACCGCCGTACCGTTCAAGAAAAATCGGCCAGTGTTTTTTGACAAACCGCCATGCCAAACCCCGCCCTGCGGGGTTGCCCCAGACCGCGCCAACGATGGAGAGCGTATCCTGACTGCGAACATGCTTTGAAAGCGAAAACTCAAGAGTCTCCCGCAAAAGTTTTTTGTCCCTAAAACTGGCGAGAGCGTGGCCGAGTCGTCCTTGCTCTTCATGTAAAGTTTCTTTTTTGTACCGCTTAATAAGCTCGCGAAATTCTTTTTCTCCTCCGTGTTTCGCGGCGATGCCGTACACCGCGCCGCGAATATCAACCGGTACCGGTCTGCCTCGTTTCAAAAAATCATTCAACAGTTTTTTGGCGGCGGTAATCGTTTCTTCATGACCGTAAGCTCCGGCATTTCCGATAATCAGACTGCGGAGCAAAACGGCTTCATGTTTCTCACCAGCGCGCGCTTTGAAACCGACTTTTTTTACCGCCTTTTCAAAAATTGACAGCGCAAAGCGTTTATAATCCTCTGCTCGCGGAAAATTGGCAAGCAGATTAAAGAGCTTGCGCAAATGCAATGAAAGCTCCGCCCAAACGCTGTAGCTTGTCTCGTCCCGATACTCGAGGACGAGTTTCAGGGCTTCGGTCGTAGCAATCAGGCCGCCTTCGGCTAAAGCGAAAGCGTCGCGGATAAGGCCAAGTCGGTCAAGCTCGGAAAGTTTTCCGGCGCGAAGCGGCTGACGCAATCTCTCCAAAAGCTCCGGCGAATAAGCCGTGCGGAAAAAACCAACTTCTCCCGCGTTTAATTTTAGCCAGTTTTTGCCGCTCCGACGCACGTCGGCGCGGCGGCCTTTCAAAAGCAGTTCTCGCTTTTTATTGCCCTCAAGAATTGAAACCGGTACCTCCCAGACTGTTTTATCAAGGAGACTCCTTGCTGAAGATGGATTGGAAAAAAACCGCTTTTGCGCCAGTTTAAGTTTGCCGCCGGAAACGTCCGCCGAAATGACGGGGTGGCCACTCTTTCCCGTCCAATTTTTCATCATCCGCGCCACGGGTTTGCCGGAAACTTTTTCAAAGGCCCGCCAAAGATGAATGGTGGAGGCGTTAGCGTAGCTGTGCTTTTTCAAATACACACGCAAGCCGTCACGGAAATCTTTTTCTCCCAAATAGTCTGCAAGCATGCGGATAACAGAAGCGCCTTTTGAATAACTGACCTCGTCAAAAATTTCCGCGATTTCTTCAGGATGATGAACTTTCACTTCTATCGGGTGCGTATGCTTCAAGGCGTCCAGCGAAAGCGCGCGGTTTAAATCCATGTAGGCAAACTGGGTCCAGATATTCCACTTCGGAAACAATTTGTCCACCGCCAGATATTCTATGTAGGAGGCAAAACCCTCGTTGAGCCAGAGATGCGTCCACCACTCCATAGTCACCAGATTGCCGAACCACTGGTGAGCGATCTCGTGGGCGATGACCAGCGAGACATGTTGCTTTGACAAAGCGGAGGAATGTTTCGGGTCAATCAAAAGCGCGGTCTCCCGATAAGTAACGGCGCCCCAATTTTCCATGGCGCCGGCGGAAAAATCGGGAATGGCGATTAAATCCAAAACCGGCAGAGGGTATGGAATGTTAAAATAGTGGTTGTAAAAAGAGAGCGTTTTCGCGGCACACTCAAGGGCGAATTCGGCCTGATGTTTTTTGCCCGGCGTGGTAAAAACCCGCACCAGTGTCCCCTCTTTCGTCCGCGTTTCAATGTGTTCAAACTCGCCAACGATAAAAGCCACTAGATAGGTGGACATTTTCGGGGTCGGGGCGAAAACGACCTCGCGCAAGCCGTCCTCGCGTTCAATTTCAGAGGTCGGAAAAGTGTTTGAAATCGCCACGGTATGCGTTGGCACAAGAAGCGTGACGTCAAAAACCGCCTTGTGCGCCGGTTCGTCAAAGCACGGAAAGGCCCGCCTAGCATCGGTTGATTCAAACTGGGTCGTCGCCATATGGCGCTTCACACCGGCAATCTCATACTGGCTCCGATAAAAGCCACGGAGCTTGTCATTCAAAACGCCCCGAAAAATGAGGTGGAGTTTCGCCTTCCCGCGCCGAAGCGGCGCGGGGAAATGAAACGTCGCCGTCTCTGCTTTTTCATCGTAAGAAATGTGCACCGCAAAAACTTTTGAAAGTTTTTGCGGTGCACCCCGAACCGTTCCGACGGCATCGGGGTAGATTTCAATAATCTCCGCCACCTCAATAGCCAGTTCTTTGGAGTGCAAGGTCACGGTTTTTGTCGGCCGCAGGACATTAACCGTAATCATCTCCTCCCCCTCAAATGTAAATTTCTCCAAATCGGGCTTGAACTTCAAAGTATAGCGCCGCGGCACTACATGCCGAGGCAATATCACTTCTTTCTTTCTTGAAATTTTCCGCATCTGCCTAGAGTACAGCAACAGACAAACGTTTTCAAGTTTTCCTTTCGGTATTCCTAATTCATGATTCTTGATTCGCGATTCTATTCCTAAAACCCCACCACCTCCCCGACTAAAATCATCTTAATCCGCTCCGGCTGAACTTCTTTGTTGAAAACGAGAAACTTATTAACCGCGCTTCCCGGAACTCCATATGCCTTCTTGGCTCGCTCGCTTTCAAGAGGAAGAACGTATTCGTAAACTCGTTTACGGGCCTCGTCTAGGTCTTTGACAATTTTTTGCGTGCCGACAACCCAGATAACATGGTCGGCTCCATACGCATAGGCAGGCAATTGGCTACCTGTGTTTGAAGCGATGACAGCTTTTCCGTTTTCAGTTACCGCGTGGACGCTTCCAACCGTCCACTCCGGCGCCGCGCCAAGATGTTTCTTTTCCCGAGCTGAAACTTTCTCGTCCATCAATTTGGCGCGGACGGAATTAAATTTCCCCGACTCATTTAGTTCCTTCGGCAAACCGATAGTATCAAGCGTTACCGAAGTCATATTCATCACTTCGGCTCCGCTCGGAATCATTTCCAGCACTTTTTTCTTGGCCGCTTCACCACTTTCCACAAATAACGCGGTAACACCGTTTGCTTTCAAGGCCATGATGGTTTTCTCAACTGATTCTTTTGTCGCTAATTTGTTCCACATGTTAGTTAGAAAGTTTTAAAGTTTATAAAGTGCACAAGTTATTATCTGGGGCATTTACCTATGTTGGCAATAAAATGCTTCAAAAGTTTAGCCATATGCTTAACGTTTACGGAGTAAAACACTTCTTTGCCGCGCTTTTGGCCTGAAACAAGCTGGCAGGCTTTTAAAGTTTTCAAATGCTGGGAAACGGCCGGCTGGGAAAGTCTGATGCTCTTCACAATCTCACCCACGGTCAGCGGGCCTTTCAGTAGGCTCTCAAGGATTTTGTAGCGGACGTTACTGCCGATACCTTTGCCCAACTTTTGAATTTCATCACAAAAACTCATGCCAATATATTAACATATGCTTATATATTAATACAACTGGACAATACCAAAAATCCGTGTTGCACCTCAACACATCAACTTTTCACTATAGTGAAAAGTTGATGTGTGGCGGAAAACTCTGGCACTGGGCTAAAGGAAGTTTTATTAAGATGATTTTGTTCACTGAAACGTAAAAGCGTTTTCTATAAACCGGATGATTTTCGGGGACGCGGGCAGTTTCAAAAACTCCTCTTTTGTCACCCATTTGAAATCATCATGTTCAAAACTAATAGCGACAGTATCATTCACTGCTTCGGATGTGTAAGCAATGGTTACCCAAAAGCCAACAGGATTTTCGTGGCCGAACACGTCAAACGGCTTTAAATTTTTCACCTCAAGTCCGGTTTCTTCCCGAACCTCGCGGGCGATGCCCGCGACCGGGTCCTCGCCGTAGTCCAGTTCTCCTCCCGGCAAATCCCATGCCAGAGGATGGCTTGGCGCGGTCTTGCTTCGGCGGATAGTTAAAAATTTCCCGTCGCTTCGAATAACAATTGCTTTCTGTGTCACACCGATATTTTTCTCTTTTTTCATTTGTATATTCGTAAGAATTTGTAATTCGTATTATATTTTTAGTTTTTTCTTGATTATAGTAACAATTTGGGGAAAGTCAGTTTTGTCGTCCCAGCTGGAAAAATGGCCTTGGTGTTTGAACTCATGATACTCGGTTTTGAGTTTCTTGCTAACAAAACGGGCTTCTTTTATGGGAATAAATTGGTCGTCAATTGAGGCAAACTGCTCTATCCATTTCTGATTTTTCCTTATGGCTTTCCAATTCCAGGGCTTTTTGAAATAACCGCTTATTTTTTCTTCGGCAACTCCGAGGTCGGTGTGACAGGCCGCCACTAAAATTGAACCGAGAATTTTGTGTCTCTCGGCATAGCGCATGGCCGCCACGGCACCGGACGAATGTCCGACTAAAATCGTGTTCTCATCCGCGCCGAGCTTCTTAATAAACGGCAACCAGTATTTAGCCCGCGCCAGCACGGGGTCGGGAAATTGACGGAAAATCACTTTGACGCCTCCGAGCCGCTTAAGCCGCCCCGCAACGCGGGGCAACCAATTCTCTTTCGGCCAGCCGCCGCCATTGCCGTGGATGAGAATAACTTTTATCTTATTCATCGGCTTATTTTGAGGTTTTGAGTTTCGCTTCTTTCTTAAATCTATCAATCGCGAGCTCAATAAGAGTGTTAATCAATTTCGGATATGAAATACCAGACGCTTCCCAGAGCTTGGGGTACATGCTGATAGAAGTAAAACCGGGAATGGTGTTGATTTCATTGACCAAAACTTTGCCCGACTTTGTAACAAACATATCCACCCTTCCTAAGCCCTCGCAGGAAAGCGTCTTGAAAGTTTTAACGGCGGTTGCCTGAACTTTTTTGACAATGTTCTTCGGTAGTTTTGCCGGAATTTTTATAACTGCCCCGTTTTCGTCAATATATTTGGCGTCGTAGGAATAAAAGTCATCCTTGTTTTTCACAATCACTTCGCCCGGAATTGATGCTATCGGCTTATCATTGCCTAAAACCGCGCACTCAATTTCTCGGCCTTTGATCTCTTTCTCTGTCACAATTTTATTGTCGTGAAGAAAAGCTTCGGTAACGGCCTCATTGAATTCCTTTTCATTCCGAACCTTGGAAACCCCGACGGAAGAACCCATGTTTGCCGGCTTCACGAACATCGGCGCGCCGAGCTCTTTTTTCACTTTTGAAAAAATGATTTTATCTCCGCTCGCGAAAGTTAAAAATTTGCCGATTGGAATGCCGGCATCGCGAAGCAGTCGTTTCATCACGTCCTTGTCCATGCCGACCGCCGAACCCAAAACGCCCGCGCCGACAAAAGGCACGCCAGCCAGTTTCAGGAGCCCTTGCACCGTACCGTCCTCGCCGAAAGGGCCGTGGAGAATCGGGAAAACGACATCAATGCCCCTCTGTAACATGGGGGCATTCATATTCCCTATTTGAGTCAAAGCGCCGGCGCTCTCTGGAATAAGAGCGACGGGCTTGCCTTTACTGTTGAGCTGGGGCATTGGCGAGCCGGTGCTTTGCAGTAAAAAATTTGAAGCGTCATTTAAAAGCCAGCGACCGCTTTTGTCTATGCCGATAAGCGCGATATCGTACTTATCTTTGGGAATAGCCTCGGCCACATTTTTAGCCGAGCGAAGCGACACCTCGTGCTCCGCCGATTTGCCGCCGAACAAAATCCCGACCCGTATCTTTTTTGCCATGGTAAAAAGGAGTATACCACCAAAATTCAAAAATCCGCAATGTCTTAAAGGTTTTCCTCCCATAAATGCTCAGCGGCCGCTGAGCATTATTGTATGGGAGGATTTTTAGTCTTAGAAAAAACTTGCCCGCATTTACAAATTCGTATCCATTCGTAGATTCGCATCAATTCGTATATTGGCATGGCGTACGCCTAGAAATCAAAGCGGTAATTTGATACAGGTACATTCGCGCGAATGTACCTGTATACACTAAAACTAAACTTTTTTAGTGATGAGTGCGGTAATAGCCAAGTGGTCGCTCACACCATCGGTAAGTCTTACGTCGGATACTTCGTACTGCGGCGTACTGAAAAGACAATCAATCATAAGTAGCAAACCCCCCGCCTTATGAAAATTTTTATCAATACTCGTAGTGTACTCCGCGGGAATGTTATCTTTGTAACGTGACGCGAGAGCGGTGAAAATTTCGCGGCCCCTGGGGGCGTTGAAATCGCCGGCTAGCACAAATTCCGGCACTGCATCTAGAAGCGACATCAGTTTTTTCAAATCCTGCCGCTGTTTTTCGCTGGTACTGCCGTCCGACGTCTTCGTAAAATGCGTCGTGGCTACGGTGAAAAACTGGCTGTCTTTCTTCACGGTCGCCTGAAGAAGCGCTCGCCAAATTGTTTTCTCGTCTTCAAGAATAAGCGTTGGCAAATTGCCCGACCCGCCGTAATAATATCGGGCACTGACAGCGGATACCGGCAAGGCCGAATATAAACCGATGCCAAAGAGCGTCCCCGGGAATTCTATATCGTCCTTTGTCATAGGCAAAAAATGTCCTTCCATGCCTAGAGCCTTTTCAAAAAATTCCACGCTTGAAGAGGTTAGTTCCTGGAAACAAACGACGTCCGGCTGAAAATTTTTAAGAAACGATGAAACGGCGTGAAGGTGTTTATCGCCTTCAATGTTGATTGACGCGAAACGAACCGGCCCAGTTTTTGAAGCAAAAGACGCCATACTATATTTCAAGCTTGGCCAGTTCAAGAGCGGCCGCGGCGGCGTGAGCCCCAAAATCAGTCCGTGCCGCCGCCTGAGCTAAAGTGTCGGTTGTCAGAACTCCGAAGCCTACCGGTATTGAGTAATCAAGCATGACGCGCAGAACGCCTTCTTGGACCATCTTGCAAACATAGTTATAGTGATCGGTCTGCCCTTTTATGACCGCGCCGAGAGCCACAAGACAATGATATTTTTTACTCTTCGCCAGCTTTTGCAAAACAAACGGAATTTCAACCGAACCAGACACCCTAACCATTTTGATATTGCCATCTTTGACGCCATATTCCTTAAGCTTCAGTAAGGCGCTTGCCAAAAGTTCGTCAGTGACAGACGCGTTAAAACGGGAAACGACAATGCCGACTTTTAATCGGCTAGCGTCAAAAACCTTTGATTGTTCTTGTTTTATCCGCACAGTTTTTCCAAATACTTGGCCAGTATATCAAATTCCAGGTTAATGGCACTATGGAGCCTCTTTTCTCCCAAAGTCGTGTGCGCCAGTGTGTAGGGAATAAGCTTGACGACAAAATTTTTTGCCGAAACCGAAATAATGGTGAGACTGACGCCGTCAACCGCGATTGACCCCTTCTCAACGATGAATTTCATAAATCGCTTCGGCTCGCGCGGTTCAATGGTTAGGACTTTTGAGTGGCTTTCGTTTTTAATGACGGAAATTTTTCCCACCGTATCGACATGGCCCAACACAATATGCCCATCCAGCCTATCGCTTACTCGCAGGCATTCTTCAAGATTGACGGTTTCCCCGGCCTCAAGCTTGCCAATTGCGGAACGAGCTAGAGTTTCCGGCATATATTGAAATCCAAGTACAGCGCCGGTTTTCACGACAGTTGAACAAACGCCATTCACCGCGACGCTGTCGCCCACCGCCGCCCTGAAGCCGGGGTTAAAGACTTCAAGCCTCGCCCCGTCCGCCGCGGCGGACGGGGCGAAACTCTTTACTTTCGCCGTCTTCCTCACAATTCCCGTAAACATAATTTAGAAAGGCTGCGCTTCTGGCTCCGGTCCGCTTTGGGAGCGAGTCAAGAAATAAATGGCCGCCAAAAGTCCGGCCATACCGATAACTTGGACAAAGGTAATGGGGGCGTTGATAAAAATGGCGTTCACAACCACCGCGGCTAAAGGAAATCCGAGTTCTGCCACAGTAGCTACTGACGCCTTTGTATAGGTCAGACCTATATAGTAAATAAACAAAGAAACGATACCGGAAGTGAAAGCGATAATAAAAATGAAAAGCCAGTCGCGCGAAGATACGGTTGAAATGGCGCCGAGCGTGCCTTGATAGGTATTGATACAAAGTAAAAAGATAAACGCCAGGATAAAACGCAAAGCGGTCATGGTTTTAAAACTGATGCTTTGCAAGGCATACTTACCGAGCACTGTTGACGCTCCCCAAAACAGTGCGGCAATAAGTGCGAGAGAGACCCCTATAAAATTCGGATTGAACACTTCGCCGTCGTAAACTCGCGGCACGAAATTGGGAAAGGAAATGACATAAGCGGCAAAGACCGCCAGAAATGTCCAGCGCCAGAAATGTTTCGGCAGACGTTCTCTGAGAAGCGCCACGGCGAGGCCGATGGCGATAAACGGCTGAAGTTTTTGCAAGAGAATCGCCACCGACGGATTGACATAGTGAAAGGCTTGGGTAAAAGCCACCGAGGCTAAAGCCGAGCCGCCGAGAGCAACCAAAATTACGGAAAGCCAGCCTTTTAAATTTAACTTTTTCACTTCGGCCCAATTCAAAAAAAGAATCGGCACGGCCACCAAAATATCAAAAAAATGTTCGCCAAGAACGATAAAATTGCTGGATAAATCTTTTGTCAGGTGCAAGCGAAACGGCGCGTCGGTGGCCCAAAGCATGGCGGCGAAAAAAATCAGATACGGCCCGAATTTTCTAAACTTTGATTCCACGGAATTCAACCACAAGTCTACTTGATAAAAGCTGGAGTTGCAACCTCCTTTTCCACTCGCTTAACATCTTTTTTGATTTGGGCAATAAGCAACCGCTCTGTTTTGAAAGTTTGGAACGGCCGGAGGAATTTATAGAGGTAGAGTGTCAACTTTTTGCCATGAAGTCGGCTCTTGAAACCTAAAATGTGCGCCTCAATTTTCGGAAGCTTCCGCCTGTCCAGAGGCCCGATGACAATGGCCGCCTTGCGGATTTTCTTCAAATGATGAAGAAACGCCACGCCCGCGTAAACGCCGAGCGGCAATTTAATTTTGTCCTTCACAAACTGCTTCCGGTCAAGATTAGCCGTCGGAAATCCGAGCTTTTTGCCGTACCCATCCCCCTTTATCACCTTGCCTTCAATAACCACTTGCATAACATTGAAAGCATAACACACCCCTCATTACCGCTCCACCCACCCATACACCAATTTTTAACGGCCGTGTTAAATTGGTGTATGAGAGAATTTCTCATTTATTCCATGCTTTTCATACCCGCTTCAAAATTTTTACCAATCCTTTATTGGTATCCACCTCCACCATATCCCCGTCCTTCAACACCTTAGTTGCAACTTTAGTCCCTATTATACAGGGCTTTTTCATATCGCGGGCAATAATAGCGGCGTGGCACAATAATCCTCCTTCATCTGTAACAAACGCAAGGGCTTTTTTCATGAGAGGTAACATGTCTGGCGAAGTCATCATTGTCACCAATATAGAATTCTCTTTAATTTTAATATCAGAAAGAGAAATTCCTCTAAGTGACTCATGTACCAATAAAACTTCACCTCTTACAACTCCCGTAAAAGCGACCTGACCTTTAATTTCATTTTTATCAATGACAACCTCAGTAAGTCTCGTGATTACAGAACTCAAATAAAATTTATTTCTTTTATAAATAAACTCAAAGCGCATTATCCTCTTCTTTATCTCGGATAACATAATCGTTTTATTGTTTAAAAGGTCATTAATTTCCTTCCTTGTACAATTCTTGACCGCCAAGGTTGATAATCCTCCGCGTCTGCCAATCTCTTTTAGCATTATATGAACCTCTCGAAAGGCCCTCATCCAAACATGATGCATAGCAAAACGACGCTCGCCGATACTTCTTAAGGATTTTGAAATCTCATCAGATTTTGTAACTAAATTGGCATAAAACTCTGGACGTGACAATCTATAAAAAGCCATGAATGAGGCATATACTTCAAAAAACTCATTGAAATAATCTAGAAGGACAACACTACTCTGTTTAGCCAAATCACTATTCGTTATTTTATATACAATCTTTTCTAATTTCTTCTCTAATAGGACACTTTGCTTGCAATACATCTTCACAAAACGAAGGCTGCTATACTTTGATTGACCAAACATTTCCGCCCTTTTCTCGCTAACGATATTTTTATAAAAAGTAGTTGTCTGATTAACTGATCTAAAATAATGGCTACCGTAAACAAACCCGAAATACTTTTTCATTTTAATGGTATCAGCACACCATATCATTTCAACCCACAGTACTGGCGAGTCTGCCTGGTCCCACACGCGAACGAGCTCTCCATTTTCTATTTTTTTCTGAATGTTTGACATCACTTGCCGATGACTCTTATAATTCAGACCGTTTACGTTGCAACCTCCCTCTCCACTTGTCTGGCATCCCTTTTAATCTGGACAATAAGCAACCGCTCTGTTTTGAAAGTTTTGAATAACAACTTCATTTAAACTCACTCGTCTTGCCCGGCAATATCCTGAATAACGGCAAGCGGCACATCCTCATCAAATTCAAAATTTAGTTTCGGGTCTTTCTCGTTCACTTTCTTGTACGATATATGCAACACCGGTTCTTTGCTTTCGCCTTGATTGGTAATCGTGATATCAAAACCTTCCGTGTAATCAAAACCGTTGGGCATGAGAGCTATCAGTTTGTCTCTTTCCGCCACTCCTTTTGTTTTTTCAATAACTTTAAGCAGAAATGATTCGGTCACGCCGCCATGAGAACCCAAAAATCTTTCCAGTTTGCTGTCCGTGTATTTACCGTCTTTAACAAGCTTGTCCCATTGATTGGCTACCGTGAGATATTTCTTTAGTATCTCCGCCACGCCCCGAGCCTGCCTGGAATATGTTGAACCATTTTTATCGCGGAGCTCTCCAGCAAGCCTATCACTATCCTCCGCGAGGAATTTCAGATATTGCTTCTTTGCGGCAAAAGCGTCAAACGCCTCTTTGCCGAATGGCGTATTTTTGTCCATAAAAAAATCAAGACGAGGGTCACCCATCACCTTTGAACCATAGGGGATGTCCTTATTAAGCTTCGCTTTAAGTTCGGAGAGTGACTCGTCGCCGACAATAGTGTCAAGCGCTTCGCCGGCCATCGCAAAAGAAGCCGTCTGTTGCGCGCGCTTGCGAGGACTGCCAAAAGCCATAGTCTGCCGAAGATTAGTTTTCCCGTTGACAGCTTTTGCCTTTTTCATTCCTTGTTCTCTACCCGTTGGCGATAGTTCATATTCGGGGTCAGATTTTGTCGGGTCCTTAAACTGCTCGCCGTGCCTAAAAAAATGCAGGAGAACCCTAGCTTTTTCGTTTGCCTCCGGACTGGCCGGTGTTTCAAGGTGTTCCATAAATAGATTTTTGTTACTTTTTAATGCCTTGATTATACCTCAAACTGGCGTCCGCTATTTGTCCTTGACTATTATTTTCAAGTGTGCTATCACAACAACAGTTCAAAATAAGCTCTTTGTCAGGCTCACGTACAAACCACGCGTCTAGGCTTGGAGGTTTCCAAGTCTTTGAGTATGGCAATCAGCAATAGAGAAAGACTACACAGAATGAAAATCCACGTTGTCCGTCACTTCCCTGCCGTTAAAAATGTTGAAGTTGAAAAAATGCTCGGGGCCACCAAGGGTGGCGCCCTCCGACCGCTCGACATCCAAAAGGCCGCCCGTCTCGCCCCGATTTTCCGGGCGAAACTGGAAGCCGAAAAGCCGAAGTTCACGCTCCTCGGCCACTCGCCCACCATCCGAGCCGCCGCGACCATGCTCATCACGACAGTTGGCATCGCGGACGGCGCGCCGGTTGTGGAAGTCCCCGAGCTCTACTGGACTGACGAGAACATCGCCGGCACCATGGCGGACTTCAAGGCCCATGACGTGGACGTGTCCAAGTGGAGTGCTGAGGGTCTTGCGGCCCTCGACCGGCTCGGCCAAACCGGCGCTGATGGTATCTGTCGGGTACTCGATGAAGGCAAGGTCACCCAGGGTGACGTCTTCTTCGTCGGCCACGGGCCGCTGACCTTGGCAGTCGCCTATCGCTTGGCGGGAACACCGGAGGCGAAACAGTTCTGCCTCGGATGCGTCGCCAAGGAAGGCTCCCGGTTTGTGGTTGATGGCGACAAAGTCGCCTTCGTTCCCTTTGAATAAAAGGGTGAGCCCGACCAAATCAATCCAGCCCAGCACTTTTTGAAAAAAAGTGCTGGGCTGAACTTTTTTATGAACTAAACTTTTTTAATATCTTCACCACACCGCTATCCGCATTTACTTCAACAAAGTCCCCGTCTTTCAAAACCTTGGTGGCGATTTGCGTACCAATAACACAAGGCTTTTTTAATTCACGCGCCACAATAGCCGCATGAGATAAAATACCTCCGGCGTCCGTCACAAAAGCCGCTGCTTTTTTCATAAGTGGTAAAAACTCAGGCCGGGTCATACCGGTTACCAGAATATCTCCTATTTCAAACTGTCCCGAATATTTTAACGGGTCAATAACAACGCGCGCGATACCCCTGCACTTGCCTCCGTAGGCGATTTGCCCCTTCAAGCTCTCTATGTCGGCTTTTGGCAGAACAATTTTCTCCATCTCTAAAGCTTTCGCCCCAGAAAACAGTTCCGATTGTCCCGATTGAAAAAATTGTATGGCTTCAGAAAATCTCTCGTCAAGCACTGACCTTGACGGCAAGTTGGCTCCGATAAAATACGCTCTTAATTCTTCTTTGGTCGTAGATAAGACAAGTTCCTTTGGCAAAGTGGTTTCTGCCGCAACCTGCTCGGCTATTTTCTCCATAAAATTTTCCTCCTCGCGAAAAACCGGCTCCGCATATAACCTGGCATCTTCAAGTATCGGCAGATATTTTTTCAATTCTTCGGCTGAAAGATAGTCAACAATGTATTTGACGCTTAAATGAGGCAGGTAATAATCAGATATGTGCTTCCAAAACTGGTTATATGTTTCCAGTCCTATTTTCTTGTTCGCATTTTTCTTAATGAAAGACAGCGCCGTCTTGGCGTGAGATTTGAGAGAATTAGCCATTGCTTTCACTAACAAAGGGTCAGCTCTTACTTGAGCGATGAGTCGTCTGCCGAGATCTTGCTTTTCGGTTTCACTAACCCAACAATCCGATATGCCTTTTCGGCTGACATACACAACAAGTCCATAAGCTGAGTCATTTGAGACTTTATTTTCCTCTGTCCACTCTACGCCGAACTGCGAACATGAATGTAAGCTCCACTTACCAGACCATACTTTGACCCAGTCCGAATGTTTTTTAAAATTTGCGATATCCATTTAATTTAGGTCATAAGTTCTCGTCTATGGCATTAATAAGCACTACCCGAGCGGGTGCCCCTTCAATGCCGGTGAATTTGAGAGGAAGGCAGACGAGGGTGTAGGAACCGGCGGGAACTTGCGAGAGGTCCAAGCCTTCAATGATAGGAATGTTTTTGGAGAGGAGCGAGGTGTGGGGGCGCTGGTCTTTGCTTCCGCGTTGTTTGACGGAGAAATAATCAATGCCGAAAAGGGCAACACCGAGTTCCGCAAGGTAATCAGCCGCGTCACCTGATAGGAATACGTAATCGTCGTAAAAGGTAGTGAAGCCGCGGAGCGAATTTTGGGTTTTTACCAAAATTCGCTCCGTCTTTTTCACCTTTTCCCGTTTTAAATCCTCAACGCTTACCGACCCGACACTTTTTGTAAAATCAAGCACTCGGCATGGGCCGACAAAAGTTTCTAAAGGGATTTTGTCTAGCGAGGCGCCTGTCGGCAAGGCGTGCCGCGGCGCATCCACATGCGTCCCCGTATGCGACCCCATAGTAATTTTGGAAAGATGGGTCGCGTACTCCGGCATTTCATGGTGCGCGGAAATTTCAAGCCCGACATTGCCCGGGTAGATAACTGTTTTATCGTTAAGCGGTAATGATACATCAAAAATTTTCATCGTTTTTATTTTTTTTCTTTATCTTCCTTAGTACGATATATCGTACTAAACTAGATTCTACTTTTTAGTTTTGAACTTTTCATTTTTAATATCATGACCGCCGAATTGATTCCGCAACGCCGAAAGCACCTTGCCGGTGTAGCTCGGCTTTTTAGCGGAAGCAACGCGAAACTTAAAAGACCCTTCAATAATCGGCGCCGGCACGCCGAGCTCTTTCGCCGCAGAAACCGTCCACTCGCCTTCGCCGGTGTGTGCGACTGAGCCGGAAACTTCAGCGAGGTCGCTTCCGTATTTTTCGTAAGCGTCCTTGAGCCAACCGACCAGCCGCGACTCAATCACGCTCCTATGATTATACAGGTTGGCTATTTTATTTAAATCAAGTCCGAATTTTACATTTTTTCCGCGTCCGTCCGCGCCTATTCCGCGAAGTTCCGCGGCTCGCAGAAGGCTGAATCCTTCCGCGAGCGATTGCATCATGCCGTACTCAATGCCGTTGTGCACCATTTTGACAAAGTGTCCGGCTCCCGCTCTTCCTACATAGGCATAGCTAACTTCCGTCTCCCGCCTTTTTCGCGACCCTCCTACATTCCTAGGAACGTATGAATGTCGCGAAGGGCTCAAAGAAAAATCAGAGAGGTCTTTGAAAAGCGACTTGTATTTTTCAAAAACATTTTTCTTGCCGCCGATCATCAGGCAGGCGCCTTCGCGCGCGCCTTTAGGCCCGCCGGAGACGCCGACATCCAGAAAATCAACGCTTTTTTTCTCAAGCTCGCCCGAGCGCCTGATGGAATCTTTATAAAAAGAATTGCCGCCGTCAATCACCGTATCGCCCTTCGCCAGATATTTTTTTACTTCCCGCAAAACCTCGTCCACCGCGGAGTTTGAAACCATGAGCCATATCGTCCGCGGCCTCGGAAGGCCGCGGACCAGCTCCCCGATAGAATCGGCAACGGTAATACCCGCCTTCCGCGCCTCGGCGCGCGGCCCCTCGCTCCGGTTATAGGCAAGCACATTGTAGCCTTTCTCCCTCAGCCGCAAAACCATATTCATGCCCATCTTGCCCAACCCAATGTAGCCGATTTTCAAGCTTTTCATTAAGGTTGGTTTATTTCATCTATGCCAAAACTTCTGCGTAGAAAGATGTAAATCATGCAAAATCTGCCGGAACACCGCAGGGCTTATTTCTCTGCTACCATGTACTGGTACAGTAATTCTCCTCCCATCAGAATGACGGTAAATAGCGTGACTTCCACGCTGGCGAGCAAAAACAAAACCGCATGCAAGAGCAACGCGGATTATTTCTTTAGCTTTCGGCAAGCGAGCCATATTATTTTCTGGCTTTCTTAAACCGCAACCTCAAGCGAGGCCAAACTTACTGGCTTTCGCTTTGGAACTATTTCACCTGTAGCAATTCGATCCTCCACATGAAGCACAATGGCTTCCCGAAGATTTTCAAGAGTCTCTGAAAGTGTTTTACCTTGCGTGTAGCAACCTTGCAACGATGGAACATAGCCAAAATAGAAAGATTTGTCATCTTTTTCTACTATGACGGGAAATTCATAGATTTTCACAATTTTTCTTTTCATACCTGTATTGTGGCATAAAAATATCTATTCTGCAATCAAGCCTTTCTAAGAATTTTCACTACTCCACTATTAGCGTCAACTTCAACCAAATCCCCATCCTTCAAGACCTTAGTGGCAATTTTGGTACCGATGATGCAGGGCTTTTTCATTTCGCGGGAAACTATCGCCGCGTGAGAAGTGATGCCGCCTTCGTCCGTGATGAAGGCGGCGGCCCTCTTCATCGTCGGTACCATATTGGGCGTAGTCATGCTTGTTACTAAAATATCACCCGGTTTTACTTTTTCCAAATCCTCTTTTTTAAAA